>JAQVYA010000002.1 GCA_028708865.1 Desulfovibrio sp.
CTGGTAGCCAGCTTCCACCAGGGTTTCGAACCCAGCCTTGCACAGCTCCGTAAGCCCACCGCAAAGCACCACCTGCTCGCCGAACAGGTCGGTCTCGGTTTCTTCACGGAATGTGGTCTGAATGACGCCGGAACGAGTGGCACCAATGCCCTTGGCATACGCCAGAGCAATATCCTGCGCCTTGCCCGAGGCGTCCTGTTCCACGGCCACCAAGGCGGGCACAGCCCCACCTTCGGTAAAGGTGCGGCGCACCAAGTGTCCAGGTCCCTTGGGAGCGACCATGACCACATCCACCCCCTTGGGCGGTTTGATCCGGCCAAAGTGAATGTTGAATCCATGCCCAAAGGCCAGAATATTTCCATCCACCAAGCCAGGCTCAATGTCATGCTTGTAGACATCGGCCTGGAACTGATCCGGCAGCAACACCATGACCATATCCGCCTTGGCCGCGGCCTCCTTGGCGCTGACGGGCTCAAAACCATGCTCCTTGGCCAACTCATAGTTCTTGCCACCGGGACGCTGGCCCACGATGACATTCACGCCACTGTCGCGGAGGTTCTGCGCGTGGGCATGGCCCTGACTTCCATACCCGATCACGGCAACGGTTTTATCCTTCAAGAATTTCAGGTCGGCGTCATTTTCGTAAAACACTTTCATCATCAAGCTCCTTGGTTCTAAGGCCAAAGACGGCGAATACCCCCTGGCGGAACAGTCTGGGACGCAGTGTTGGCCGCTCCTCAAGGCTGGCTCCCGCAAAGATATATTTGACCGTCGGGCCGGGATTTTATTGTTTGGCGCGTTTCAGCGCTGTGGCGCCAGTGCGGGCGAGTTCCTTGATGCCAAAACGGGTCAACAGATCGATAATGGCCTCGAGCTTACCAGCATCGCCCGTGCACTCAATGGTCATCTCATCCAAGCTCACGTCCACGACCTTGCACCGAAAAATGTCTGTAATACGTAGAATTTCAGCGCGTTTGCCCTCTTCGGCATTCACCTTGACGAGGACCATTTCGCGCGACACCGCCTTCAATTCGGTCAGATCCCGGACTTTGATCACAGTCACGAGCTTTCTGAGCTGTTTGACAATCTGTTCGATAATCTGTTCATCACCTTCCGTGGTGATGGTCATGCGGGACACCCCGGGCTCCAACGTGGGACCCACGTTCAACGATTCGATGTTGAACCCGCGACCGCTAAAAAGTCCAGCCACCCGGGAAAGCACTCCCGGCTCGTTCTCCACTGTGACGGAAAGCGTATGTTTCATGGTCCAACCTCCTAGACCAACAGCATTTCTGTAAGGGAGGCCCCAGCAGGAACCATGGGATACACGTTTTCCTCCTTCTCCACCCGAACGTCCACGATGGCAGGCTTGTCCGAGGCAAACGCCTCACGCAACACCGGTTCAACATCTTTCGTTTCCGTGATCCGATACCCTTCAGCCCCGTAGGCCTCGGCAAGCCGGACAAAATCGGGCTGGGCGTCCATGCAGGTCTGGCAGTAATTTTTCTTATAGAAAAGCTCCTGCCACTGCCGCACCATTCCAAGATAGCCGTTGTTCAGGATCACAATCTTAACCGGAAGATTATTACACACCACAGTGGCCATTTCCTGGATACACATCTGGATGGAGCCGTCTCCGGCGATGTTTATTACCAGCTTTTCTGGGAAGGCTTTCTGCGCCCCCATGGCTGCGGGAAATCCGTACCCCATGGTCCCCAGTCCGCCTGAAGACAGAAAGGAATTGGGAGTACGGAAACGGTAGAATTGAGCGGCCCACATCTGGTTCTGCCCCACTTCCGTGGCAATGATGGCCTCCCCCTTGGTGATCTCGTAAATTTTTTCCACCACGAACTGGGGCTTGATCCGGCCGTTTTCCGAGGGAGCATAGGTCAGGGGGTGTTCTTCGGCCCAGGAACGGACCTGCTTCACCCAGGTCTCGTGCTTTTCCTGCCAGGCAGGCACATCCAGTCCCGGCTCCAGTTCCTCCTTGAGCGCGGAAAGAGCGCTCTTGCAATCCGCGACCAAAGGCACATGCACAGCCACATTTTTTTGGATGGATGTGGGATCAATGTCCACGTGCACGATGGTAGCCTTCGGGGCAAAGGTATTGACCTTACCGGTGACGCGGTCGTCAAACCGGGCGCCGATAGCCAGCAGCAGATCGCAATTATTCACTGCCATGTTGGCCGCATAGGTACCGTGCATGCCAAGCATACCGAGCCAGAGCTCGTCGTCTCCGGGAAAGGCCCCCAACCCCATAAGGGTGGAGGTAACCGGGATACTCAGGCGACGCGCGAGCCAGGTCAATTCACGGTGGGCCCGGGCACTGAGCACGCCGCCGCCAGAGTAGATCAACGGGCGTTCGGCCTCTTGCAACAGCCTGGCAACTTTGCGGGTCTGGCCTGCGTGCGGCCGCATGTTGGGATTGTAGCTACGCATGCGCACGTTGCGCGGATATTCAAAAGTGCACGTGGCCTGCAACACGTCCTTTGGCAGATCCACGAGGACCGGCCCAGGCCGGCCGGAGCGGGCCAGATAAAAGGCCTGCTTTACGACCCGGGCCAGATCCCGCACGTCTTTCACAAGATAGTTGTGCTTTGTACAGGGGCGGGTGATCCCCACAATGTCCACTTCCTGGAAGGCATCGTTCCCGATGAGCGGGGTGGGTACCTGTCCCGTAAAAATCACCACGGGAATGGAGTCCATATACGCCGTGGCAATGCCGGTGACCGCATTGGTGGCTCCCGGGCCCGAGGTGACAAGGCAGACGCCCACCTCCCCAGTGGCCCGCGCGTAGCCGTCCGCCGCGTGGATGGCTCCCTGCTCATGCCGTACCAGGATATGTTCTATGGAGAAATTGGGCAGTTCATCATAGATGTCGATGACCGCACCGCCCGGAAAACCGAAAACGGTTTTGACCGCCTCTTTTTCCAGACACTTCAACAACACCTGCGCCCCTGTCAGCTGCATGCTATCCCTCCGGTTGCCGATACTGCTCCAACACTTGTTGCAGTTTGGTCTTGCCAGCCAGCTTTTTCTTTTTCAGTTGCTTGATTTCCTGGGTCTGTGTGGGGCTCAAATAGGGCCTGCCCTCATACTTCTGCAAGATGCGCTCGTATTCCTGATGTTGTTCCCAAAGGGACCTGAGTTCGGAATCCTGCTCCTGGTAACGCTCGATCAAAGTGAGATCTGCCTGTTCCATGAGCCTCTCCTTGGTTGAGGGTTATTTACTTGACCGCCGCTCGAGGGACCACTCTCTCCCAGCGCGGTTCATGTTCCGATTCAATGAGCAGTGTCTTCCTGCGGCTGGTATGACCGTCACGAAGGGACACTTGGCGTTGCCGCAACGCCAGTATGGAAGCCACGAAACGAATCAACGCCTTATTGGCCTTGTTGTCCACGGCAGGTGCACCTAAACGGATTTTGACGCACCCCTGGTAAATTCCCGCCACAGCCTCTCGCTTGGCTCCGGGCTGGGCCCAAACCCGCAGCAGCCACGAATCGTCGGCAATTTGTTGGACGGGTTTTTGCGACTCCACGCGCCCTTACTCCGCTTTCTTCAAAAAACGCATGCGCGACTCCAATTCCTCCAGACGTTCCTGTTCGGGATCCTCACCTTCCAGGATTTCGAGATGCGCTTTGACCACCCCTTTGATCTGAATACGAAACTGGTTGCGCTGGCGTTTTAATGACTCGATTTCCTCATGCAACTGCCCCACGCGCTCGTGTCCGCGCTGAACAATCTCACGCGCCTTGGTGTTGGCTTCCTGCAAAATGATCTCGGCTTCGCGCCCGGCCGCCACCTTCAGTTCATCCACCATCTTCTGCGTACTCATGAGCGTGTCGCGCAATGTTTCGTCCCGCTGACGATATTCTTGCAGGCGGGACTCCAACCGCTTGACCTTGCGCACCAGTTCGCGCTGCCTGTCCGCCGCCTGTCCCAAAGCCTCGGCGACTTCTACAAGAAATTGATCCACGTCCCGTGGGGCATAGCCCAGCGGGGAACGAGAAAACTTCTTGTTCAGCAGATCAATTTTGGAAAGATTCACCACACCCTCCGGCTGCAATTACAACTGCAGGGCCAAACGCACCAGCAATCCGGGAATCACGTAATCCAGGAAGCCGAGAGCCAGAATGACGACCACGGGGGAAAGGTCGATGCCGCTTACATACACAAACGGCAGCCAGCGACGGACGCGGTAAAAGACGGGTTCGGTCAACGCCCGCAGGGTGCGGACGATGGGGTTGTACGGATCGGGATTTACCCAGGTGATCAACGCAGCCACGATGACCACAAGCTGGTATCCAAACAGGATAACATGGATGAGCTGTGCCAGCCCACGTAAAACGAGGTCCATTGGAATTGCTCCTCGGACGGCCTGTTGAGAGCCGTCAACTCTGCGTGTTTAAGGTTCGCACACTGCACGTCACAAATCAAGCCCCGGGGTTTGGGAATACGGTCTTCTCATCCGGAAAAGCCGTACGTCCTCCGGAAATAGGCCAGTAGCGTCCAAAAGTCCGGGATCATCAACTCCGCCTTCAGATAGACGTTCTTAAAGGACCAAAACCGGACTCCGGCTGCCTCGGCGCTGCGCTCGTCAACGCTGGTGTCGCCGATGTAGACGACATCATCGGGACGCATCCGCCAAGCCTCCAAAATAGCGTGCATTCCCTCGGGGTGAGGCTTGGGGTGCGAAACCTTGTAGGATGTGATGGTGGGGTAGAAGAACTCTGCCAGATCAAAATGATCAAGGATCAGGTCCAACGTATCCGTCCGACTGGTATTGATGGCCATACGCAGGCCCGCACTGCGAAGCCAGCCCAGAACCTCCCGCAGCCCGCTTTCCAAAAGAACATACGGCAAAACCCGGCAATAATCGAACTGGTCCCGATAAGCCCAGGCTTCTTCCAGCTTTTCCGGTGGGACAAGCCGCTTAATGGACTCGCCGATGGTATGGGCATGGGTGTAGTCTCGCAGTTCGTCATCCATGGGCGGCAGGCCGAAATGTTCGCGAAACGTGTTGTAATACCAGGTATTTGCATCAAGAGAATCAATCAGAACGCCGTCGCAATCAAAAATGACGCCCTGCACCCCTCCGAGCAAATCCTGCGTGATCAAATTATTGAGATAAATCAAAAAAACCTCTTCAAAGTTAAACTTGTACGGGTACAACGGCCACACGCACCTCACGCGTAAGCAGTGGCCGTTTTGCCGGGGCGGAACGCAAGCCGGCAAGTTTCCAGGCTGCGGACCAAACAAACCGGGACGATTCAGGCAAATTCATCCCATCGGGCAATGGAGCCGATTCAACCCCGTTCTCGAGAAAAACTTCCACAATATCCCGGTCACGCACCACGAGCACTCCATCCGCAGGCAGGAAGGCGCAAACAGCTTCCAGCAACAGTGGCCACGGCAGATTCGGATTCTCCGTCTCAGGGGCGTGCATGTGGGAAATCACATTATCAAGCTGAAGCTCCGCCTTGTCCAAAGCATCGTCTTCATCCACGCCAAGAGTGGCTCCGAAACGGCTCCAGGCCTGCTCCATGCCTTGGGTCAAGCCACGCAGTTCCAGTGCGCGTTCTTCCAGCACCCAGGCCAGCAGCAGCAGGAACTGGGCCCGGGCAAGGGCGGGGTGCGCCTTTTCCTCCCCCCCTTTTTCTCCGGCAAGTCGGCGTTGCAGTTCCTGTTCCAGGACAGAAACACTCTCTCCTCGGTCACGGGGTGAAGGCTGCAATCCGTACGCGGCCATGTCCCCGGGCTTGGTGAACTGCTCGCCAAACCGAATGCAGTCTTCCAGCAGACTGTGAGCGGCTGCGGCATCCAGCGGCAACGAATCCGGCCGGAAATGGTCGTAGGAAACAGGTTCCGCGCTCAAGCCGGGATCAAGGAACAAGGCACCGGGAACGGCACCACCCGGTACGCATTCGGGATGAAGGTGGGGAAAGTGCAGCAGCATGCCTCAGCTCTCCTTGTCGGTATGGTTGGGATTGTCTTTTTCCAGAAGGGTCGATTCAAAATGACGGCAACGTCCTTTGCAAAGGGGCAACGCCAGGATGCAAAGGTCGTTGTAACCATGGACACAACCTTGATCGCCCCCTGCTTCGTGATAATAATAGTCGGGGCAGCCGCAATCGCCCCCCTGAAGCTTTTCAAAACGCCGGTTCCACAGCTCCACGGTCTCCCGTCGTCCAAGGGAAAAGGCTTCTGCGCGATCCAGGAATGCGTCGAACTCCTCCTCCCACAACACCAGAAACCGACAGCGAAACGACTTGTCGTACCCGGGATTCAGCCGCTCATGGTAGAGACATCGCCCGGCAACGTAAAAGCGGCACTCGTCACCGGGCATTTTGCGGACGTTGGACATAATATTTCAGGCACCAAGCACCTTTCCATTCTTTGTACACGTTTCCCCTGCGCTCGTCGAGAGATGAGCTCTCCGTAACGCCGCATCCTGCCGGAGAACTTGAAGGAACAACAATATTTTCCCCTTCCCGTGAACACCCTGTCTTGACCTTGCCAAGGCCCCTGTGTATTGTCCGAAACCACTTCATACTTGGAGGAGACACATGTTTGGACTCGGTGTATGGGAACTCGTTTTAATTCTGCTCATTGTGGTGCTGATCTTTGGTGCCAACAAGCTCCCGGAAGTCGGTGCAGGCATCGGCAAGGCCATTCAGAACTTCAAGCGCGCCACTGGTGAGCCTGAAGAGATCGATGTGACTCCGGGAAAAGACAAGATGGAAGACAAAAAAGAGGATAAGAGCAAAGAGGCTTAGGCCTCGGCAAGACAGATACAAAAAGCCCGGCATCCTTGGATCCGGGCTTTTTTTCTCACCTCTTCCTTTGATAAAGGCAGGTGTTCAGGCCTTCCCTCGGTTTTCCCGCCTCTTGTTTGTTTCCAGAACAGAAGGCCTATTCCCGGGTCAACATCACGCTGCTGGCCTTCACCATAGCGCGCACCTCAACTCCCGGCTCAATTCCAAGATTTTCCACGGATGTCCGGGTGATCACGGAAACCACCTCCACACCGGGGGCCACTTCCACCACCACTTCACAATTCACGTCCCCTTTGGTGACGCTCACGACTTTTCCCGGGATCAAATTCCTGGCGCTTACCTTCATGGCCGCTCTCCTTGTTTCTGCTCAGTCAACATATTCGTAGCCATTTAGGAATAGATTACCAGACAACCGTAAAATGTCCACTCGGAGCAAACAAAAAAAGCCGCACCCATTACTGAGTACGGCTAAAACCAATCCGATTGTAAAAGCCTCAATGAATTCCCTGGGAAAGCGAGTAACTCAGGCCCCGCGGAGGAAGATACTGATCCAGCCGCTGTTCCAGGGCGGATCGGTTGGTTACGGCAACTTCCCAACGAGCGACAACCCCTTCGGGCAGAAGGTCCATGTCTACCAGTCTTACCTCACGCAAAAGTCCGTCCCAGCCTCGCAACATATTGTCGAATTCATGCGCCCCGTCAGAAGCAAACCATCCGGTCACAGTGAGCACCTCGGAGCCAAGCCCGGAAGAAGCCACCTGGGAGCTGGTGAAATATTGAGCCCAGAGATGGAGCCACACGGTTTGCAGATCCGTATTCAAAGCAGACCAGTTTCCGGCCGCTGAACGCAGCACACCCCGCACAGGGCCATCCGGCTCCCGGCCGATACGCAGCTCGGGCAACTGCACGCCGGATGGACTGATCCCACTAAGTACCTGAAGTCGCGACAGACTTGTAATATCGGCGTCCGTGAGCGTGGGCTCCGCAATAATGCGCGCCGTCAACGGCTGTCCGGCAGTCTGCATGAGACCAAGGGATTCAAGATGGTCCCGCAGGGCCCTGCGGTTCACGTCCACGTCCACCAGCATGGTGAGCCCGTCGGCAGACGGGGTGGAGGCCAGCTCCTTGTAGCCAAGTACGTATTTTTCCGCAGATGGGGTCAAATATTCACGCACGGCAGCGGCCCGTTCCTCTTCAAGCGGCCGAGGGAGCAGCTTGCCGGCCACCTGGAACACAGCCTCCGCAAAGCCAAGGTAGAGTGTTTCCTGCCGAAGCTGATTCGGAGTCATTCCCTGCTCACGTGGTTGAAACACGCGGACTTCGTCCGCCGTTGCCCACCCTGGGGTCAACATTGCCCCCCAAAGCAGCACGCTGATCAACAAGAAAGGAACATGGCGGACTGTCATGCGCGAAACCTCGTACATTCTGTAATATGCCATTGGTTATGAAAAACGTGGCCGCAATCGGCCCCGAAATTGACCTTCAAACCGAATGTTGAGTCAGTCCAGCAAAATGGCCACCGGGCAAGTTTCCCGCACCCCTTGGGAATGAAACAACAACTCAATAAGTTCTGCATCGGGGGCGGAAACCACGACATCAGCCTGCTGAGGTCCAGTCATGGCCACAGCCCGCACTTCAAGCGGGGTCCCGCCGCAACGCTGCCTGGCTGCTTCATCGGTGGATTCTTTGGCGTACACTACCAGCCCTTTGTCCAACACCACGCTCCGCGGGGCCAGGAACGGCCCAAAAACTCCACGTCCCTCCGGACCAAAAATCACAGGAAGCAGTGCAGGGGCCCCATCAAGACCCCGGGCATCCACGATCAGACCGGTAAAGGCGCCCAACTCGGCCATGGAACGCTGATACTCCAACTCTTCAAGCGGTCGGGATTCGGACATGGACCATTCCACACCGGTGAACCGCACCTTGGGAGGAATACGACTTTGAAAGGCTATGGAGGACGGCATCAAGGCGTTCGCTAAATCACCACGCAGCCTGGCTTCGGCCCGAACCCGCACAAGGACCCCGCCCGCATCATCAGGTTCCGTGGTCCGCTCAATGGGAGAATTCTGCAATTGGCCGCGCAGCTGGTTTTTCTGGGCTGGTGTCAATTCCTCGGCCAATTGGCGGCGTCCGTCCAGGGGAAGGGCAAACACAGCGTCGTGCAGCCATTTCCGGGCTTCCAGGGTGGCCTTCCGCATGGCCATGGCCTCAGCACGGGCCGGATTGTAACCGTCATCGGAAACTTCAGCCACTCCCGTGGCCGTGATTTGACCAGCCCCCCAATCAACCGTGGCATGTTCGGTTTCCCGAACCAGTCCCCCCAGAGGCTCAACAGAGGAAGACTCGGGAAGAATCCGCTCCGCACGATCCTCAGGTGAAACATTTTCGTTGATCCAGCTCTCCACCTGCTCTACTGCGCTGGGCTGGCCCTGCGGTGCCGGACCGTTCAACTCCGTTTCCTGGACCGCGGCGGCATCCCCGGAACCGTCCAGGGCAACGGCAGCCCCCGCCGTCACCAGCAGCAACGCCAATGCACAAAGGAGAAAACCATATCGCATCCCAAACTCCTTGGAGCGTATCACATAGTCAACATGGACACTGCCTGCGTGTAACGCGCCCGGCTCGGACTGGCAAGCCGCAGGCACCCGCCACAAGGCAACCTCTGGACGTTGTCAGCCGTTGAACCAGCTGGTTACGGCATTCGCCATTCCACGAACATCACCGGCGGCAAAACGAAGCAGCCCCTTATGCTTGCGGCACCACGTGATCTGCCGCTTGGCGTAGGCCCGGGTATTACGTATCCACAGCTCGCGCGCTTCTTCCAAAGTGCATTGACCACGTAGCCAGGAGAGAAGCTCAGCGCAGCCGATACCGCTCCACCCTGGAGCCGAAGGGTCCGGACAACGCGTCCAGGCTTGCCGGGCCTCCTCAAGTGCTCCTGTTTGAAGCATTTCGTCGATGCGCGCCGCTAACCGGGGAGTCAATTCGTCGAGGTCCACCGTGACCCCCAGACAAAGTGCGTTCAGCGACGCCACAGGACGCGTTCGGGAATGCCACCGGCTCAAAGGCTCGCCAGTGGCCAACCAAACCTCCTGGGCGCGAGCATTGCGCTGGCTGTCATTGGGGTGAATCCTGGCCGCGTACTCCGGGTCCACGTCACAAAGGGACGCATGCAACGACTGGGGACCTTCCCGCTCAAGCCACTGCTGCACCCGCCGACGAACGGCTTCGGGAATTTCCGGCACCGGTGCAATGCCTTCCAGCAAAACGCGCAAGTAAAGTCCCGTCCCCCCCACCAGGACGGGCAGACGGCCGCGCCCGGAGATATCCCGGATGGCGGCCACGACCAATTCGGCCATGCGCGCGGCATTCATGGCTTCCCCGGTGGGAAGAAAACCATAAAGATGATGGGGAGCCAGGGCTTGCTCCTCTGGGGTGGGTTGCGCCGTTATAATCGGGAAGTCCTGATAGACTTGGCGGGAGTCAAAGTTGACCACTTCCACATCCTGCCCCAGTGAAAGGGCTGCCCTGGTCTTGCCGGTACCCGTGGGGCCAAGAATGCAGACCACTCGCAACGCTGCTCCGTTCCCGTTTTCGCCTCCGCCTTCCATGATGAAGGTCACTCCCCGAGCGCCTGCCTGCGCCGCTCCTCGCAACGCTTGTACAGCGGGGTCACCACACAACCCGGCACCAGTCCCTTGACCGAGCCGCCATTGCGGGCCACGTCCTTCACGATGGTGGAAGAAAGATACATCCACTGAAAATCGGTCATCAGAAATACGGTTTCGATCTTCTTGTTCAGCTTGCGGTTCATGAGAGCCATCTGGAATTCATATTCAAAATCAGAAACCGCCCGCATGCCCCGAAGAACCGCACCGGCCCCGCGACGACGGGCATAATCTACCAACAACCCGTCAAAAGGCTCCACAAGAATACCCCGTGAACTGCCCAGGGCCTCACGCGCCAGGGCTACCCGCTCCTCCAGGGTAAACAACGTATTTTTCGATGTGCTGCGGGCCACGGCCAGTACAACCGTATCAAATATCTTGGCCCCGCGACGAATCAGACTGACATGTCCGTTGGTCAACGGGTCGAATGTTCCGGGGTAGACGGCGAGTCGGGGGTTATGGTGCGCCATAATACTATCCTTGTCTGACCGTACGTGCGGTCGGTAATGCATTCCAGTCCTGGTGGCGTGTTCGGCTGCAAAGCAGCCTCCACCTCCGCCAGGATGAATCCGCCGGGAGCAGGCCAACCCCGCTCGATCATCAGTTCCAGGGCCGGGGCGAGCAGCCCCTTTCCGTACGGCGGATCAATAAATATCAGGTCAAACGGCTGCGGAGCAGCTTTGCGCAACGTCTGGTTCACGTCCGCCACCAGCACCCGGCCCATGGACCGAGGAATCCCCAACTCTTTGAGGTTGCGTTGGATTATCTGTGCCGCCTTGCTCGACTTTTCCACCAGCAGGGCATACTCCGCCCCCCGACTGATGGCCTCCAGGGCCAGGCTGCCGCTGCCTGCAAACAAATCCGCGACACGACTCCCCCCCCACTGCATTCCACGAGCTTCCAACATGGAAAAGATGGACTGCCGTACTTTGGCCGTGGCTGGCCGATACCCCGGCCCTTCGGCCGTCCGCAGGGTGCGCCCCCCAAATCGCCCGCTGATCAGTCGCATACCATGCCCGCCCCCATCATTAACGCATTTCGCCCCACAAGGGGATAAAAGATCAGATCTCGGAAATCAGCTCCACCATCAAACGGTTGACGGTCATGAGCCGGTCGCGAATCTCGGTCTGCTCCACCCAATTTTTTTCCTTCAAGCCGGAAACACGGTTTTGCAGTTCCTGCATCAACCGGCTGGAATCGCCCACCAGGAAATCCCAGTCCACGCTGGGACGAGCCTGCTCCGCATGCCGGACGGTCTCCAAAATCCGCCCCGGCTCCAGCGTCACTTCTTCCAAATGATCCGGGACATGCACTTCCAGGGCCAGCTCCGTCTTCAACAATTCGGCAAAGGCCTGCTGAGCCACTGGTTCACCGTGTACCAAAAAAACCTTCATGCGGTCCGCATGAAATCGGCGTACCCAGCCCAAAAGTTCGGACTGTCCGGCATGGCCCGAAAAGCCGTTGATGGTGAAGACCCGGGCCTTGACCGCCACATCCTCACCGAACAGACGAATTTTGGACGCCCCCCCCACAATCTTCCGCCCCGGTGTTCCCACTCCCTGATACCCCACGAACACAACACTGGCCCCCGGGCGCCAAAGGTTGTGTTTGAGATGATGCTTGATGCGCCCGGCAGTGGCCATGCCGCTGGCGGAAATCACTACCGCGGGTCCGGAAGTGCTGTTGATGGCTTGAGACTCCGCTGTGCTGAGCGTAAACTTGAGGTTCGGCAAATCCAGAGGGTCTTCGCCGTTCTGGAGATAGTTCCGCGTTGTCTCATCAAAATATTCAGGATGCTTGCGAAAGACCTCCGTGGCGCGAATAGCCATGGGGCTGTCCAAAAAAACCGGCATATCCGCAGGCAAACGCCCCTGCTTATATAACAAAAACAATGAGTAAATAATCTGTTGGGAGCGCTCCACCGCAAATGCCGGAATAACGACCTTCTCGCCGTGGGAATAGCTGTACTGCACGGCCTCGGCCAGCTCATCCAGACTATTGCTGTCGTCTTTGTGGTTGCGGTTGCCGTACGTTGATTCCAAAAAAAGATAGTCCGGCGTTTTGGCCACGGCAGGATCATTGACAATCAGTTGGGCCGGTCGGCCCAGATCACCGGAAAACAACAACGACGTCGTTTTTTCGCCGTGTTGGTATTCAATGCGGATGAACGCGGACCCCAAAATGTGCCCGGCGTCACGGAACCGGACTGTAATCCCGGCCACAGGCTCAAAGGCATCTTCATACCGGATCGTCTCAATCAACGGCAGGGTCTTTTCCACATCCGCCTGGGTGTACAGCGGTTCCACTTCCCCGCCGCCCCGGCGGCTGCGCTTGCGGTTCACGTACTCGGCTTCCATCTCTTGGATATGCGCCGAATCCAGAAGCATGATTTCCAGCAAGTCCCGCGTCGGTTCCGAGGTATAAATTTTTCCCCGAAAGCCTTTTTTTACCAGCCTTGGTAAAAGGCCACTGTGGTCTATGTGCGCATGCGTGATGAGGATGAAATCCAGTTTTTTGGGATCATACCGATCCGTGGTGTAGTTCCGCTTTTCAATTTCCTTGTTGCCCTGAAACATGCCCGCATCCACAAGGAACCTGGCACTATCGCACTCCAACTTATAACAGGACCCCGTGACGGTCTGAGCGGCTCCCAAAAACGTTACTTTCATGGTTCCTCCGGATTCGAAGCATTGCGGCCCGCAGGGCGATGTTGGCCCTAGCTGCGCTTGACGGCGTTACGCGGGCCCTTCCAAAAGCGCAAGCAACAATCAGTGGCTGCGCATCGGGATTCATGCACCAACCCGGCAGGCTTTGGCAAGGGGCTGTAACGCAAAGAACCAGCGCCCCCCAGGACGGAAAAGCGAAACTCCCTGTTGATGCAAAATCAACAGGGAGCGTCATTCCGGTCCAGGTCGCGCCGAAACCGGTTTATGTACTCATAAAAAGTCAGGATCAATGCCGGCCCGGCCTCCCGCCATCATCAACCGCAAATACCGCACGGTCTTTTCATCCACGGGCACGATGGGGAAATTCTTACGGCAGGCATCACATTGCGCCATGGCGGGACGTGTGGGCGCAATCAACGGCACTTCCCGCGAACAATATGGACAGGCGTAGAGGTAAATGACCTCCATGCCCGAAGGTCGGACCGGAGTAACCGGTTTTCCCGAAGCGCTCATGACGCATCCTCCTGCACAAGATTCAAACCATTCATTCCTTGCGGCGGCGTCACGCCCCAAAGCCCAAGAAGCGTGGGGGCGATGTCCCCAAGTTTGCCGGAACGCAGCAAGCGCCCTGCCGCGCCTTCGCCGATAAGCACCAGGGGCACGGGATTTAAGGAATGCGCTGTCTGCGGTTGCTCTTCCGCGTCCACCATTTCCTCGGCGTTACCATGATCAGCCGTCAGCAAAACGCGTCCGCCCCGGTCCAGCACGGCCTGCACGATCTTCCCCACACAGGCGTCCACGGTTTCCACCGCCCGTATCGTGGCGGGGATCTGTCCCGAGTGGCCCACCATGTCCAGGTTGGCCAGGTTGCAGACTGCAAAATCGTACGAAGGAAACAATGAAAGCAGTTCCTCCGTCACCTGATGCGCGCTCATTTCGGGCTTCAGGTCATATGTTGCCACGTCCCGCGGGGAAGCGATCAAACGATGATCTTCGCCAGGAAAGGGTTCTTCCCGGCCACAATTCAAAAAGTACGTCACATGGGCGTATTTTTCGGTTTCCGCAATACGCAGCTGCCGAAGTCCAAGGCCAGAAACCGCCTCGCCCAGGCAGCCGTCCAGCGTTTGAGGAGGAAAGGCCACCGGCAGGGGAAAACTGGACTCGTACTGGGTCATGCTCGCCATTCCAGCCAACTCTGGGCGTTTGCCACGGTCGAACTCGTCGAACTCATCGCTGAAAAAAGCGCGAACCAACTGGCGCATCCGGTCCGCCCGAAAATTGAAAAAGAACAGGCCGTCCCCGTCCCGAATCCTACCGTCCACGTCCGAGATGATGCGCGGCTTGACAAACTCATCGGTTTCCCCGGCGACATACGCATCCCGCATGCCCCGTACCGCGCCTTCCACGCGTTGGCCCACGCCGTGCACCAGCGCATCCCAAGCCACCTTGGTACGGTCAAACCGCGTATCGCGATCCATGGCGTAGTACCGTCCCGCCAACGTGGCAATACGGCCGCATTCAATGCGCCTGCGCTCGTCCCGAAACTCCTTTACATAGCCTATTCCACTGGTGGGCGGGGTGTCACGACCATCCAGAAAGGCATGCACGAACACGTCCTGAAGTCCGCGATCGCGGGCCATTTCCAACAGAGCATACAAATGCTGCTGGTGACTATGTACGCCTCCGTCGGAAAGCAGACCCAGAAAATGCATTCGCCCGCCACGCTGCAACGTGGCGTCCATCAATTCGGTAAGAGCCGGGTTCCGCTGCAACGAGCCGTCTTCCAACGCCATGTCGATGCGGGTCATATCCTGATAAACAATGCGGCCCGCTCCAATGTTCATGTGCCCCACTTCCGAGTTGCCCATAAACCCTTCGGGCAGTCCTACAGCTCTTCCGGCACACTCCAGCGTGGTGTGCGGCCAGCGTTTCATCAGACGGTTCAGATTGGGAGTATGCGCCTGCGTCACGGCGTTGCCCGGAGAATCCGGAGCCACGCCCCAGCCGTCCAAAATCAGCAGCAGGGTCGGAATGTATTCGCTCATGCGTCTACGCCGTCCCCAGGCATGGGCACCGAATCGGCTTCCGCCCAAAGCCCCTCCAGGTTATACAAGGAACGCTGCTCAGCTTGAAAGATGTGGACGACCACATCGTTGAAGTCCATGAGAATCCATCCCCCAGCATTGTAACCTTCCATGCCGAGATACTCGATATTCTCCTGCCCCGATCTGTCCAGCAGGCTGTCGGCCAGCGCCTGGGCATGGCGCACGCCTTTGGCGGATACAATCACGAGAGCCTCCGTGATGTGGCAAAGTCCGTCCACATCCAGACCGATCACCTCTGATGCCTGCTTTTCCACCAGCCAGCCACCTAAAAGCTGGGCCTTGTCGCGACTTTCCATCAGATTATGCTTCTTTTCCTTTTCAATCATTCGTCTTCCAATGTCTCCCGGCCATGAGAGGCCAAAATGACTTCTTCCAGAGCCCGCTTCGGCACATGGTGCACGCCTTGGGCGTCACGCCAATATTTGACGCTTCCATCTTTGGGCAGCGGTTCCAAAACAACCTGCTCCTTGGGCTCGCCCAGGGCCAACACATATAGGATATTCATATTCTCCGGAATGTCCAGGTCGCCGCGCAAACGCTGACGATCCACGGCGCCGAGCATACAACCGCCCAGGCCCCGGGCCCGCGCCCCCAACAAAATGGTCTGGCAGGCAATGCCAGCATCCACCCGCGCATTGGTCTCTTTGGTCTGGGCATCGACGCAGACCACGATATACGCCGCAGGCCGTTCACCGGAAGCCGGACCAGGCCAGTCCTTCAACGCGGCCGCCCAAACAAGACGAGAAAATATCTGCTCATTCAGCGCCGCATCGGCACACAGAACATATTGGAGAGGCTGCGCATTGGCAGCGGAAGCGGTTTGGCGGGCCAGATCGACCAATTCGCGCAACGCAGCAAGGGACACGGGACGCTGTTCATGAAACCGCCGCACAGAGCGAGTGGCGGCAACCAATTCTTGAAATTGCATTTGACCTCCAGATTCGTTCCGACTTGTAAAGAATTTGTCCGCAGGTGGCAATGCGATACCATTGCCGCCCCACCGTGCCACCCCCGGTTGACCGGAAAAAGATTCGGATCATGACACTGAAGACTTGACTGCAAACACCGTTTCGGGCAACACTTTCGTTCATGCAAAATACAATTTCGCCTCTGTGCTTTACCCGTCTGTTTTTTGGCTTCTTTTTTAAGAGGCCCATACAGCCCGTGGCATAGCAAGGCGTCTGATCGCCAAATCCAAGGCCGCGGGATTCCGCGGCCTTTTTTGTTTGTTTTGCCAGCCCCAAAGGAGGAGAGAAGATGATCTTCGATGTGGAACATGAAACCATGCCCAGGGAAGAGCTTGAGCAACTGCAATTGCGCCGTTTACAAACCCTTGTGGAGCGCGTGTACCACAATGTGCCGTTCTACAAAAAACGCCTTGAGGAAAAGGGTATCCGCCCTCGGGACATCCAAAAGCTCGAAGATGTCCGCTACCTGCCCTTCACGGGAAAACAGGACCTGCGCAATAACTACCCCTACGGCCTCTTTGCCGTGAGCATGGAAAACATCGTACGCCTGCACTCCTCCTCCGGAACCACGGGCAAGGCCACGGTCGTGGGCTACACCCACCGCGACGTGCGCACTTGGGCCTCTCTCATGGGTCGCTGCCTGAACGCCGCCGGAGTCGGCCCCGGCGACATTCTGCACAACGCATACGGATACGGGCTTTTCACCGGCGGACTGGGAGCCCATTACGGGGCCGAAGCCGCAGGAGCCACGGTCATTCCCATGTCCGGCGGCGCCACACGACGCCAAATCATGATCATTAAAGATTTCATGGCCACGGCCATTTGTTGCACGCCCTCCTATGCCCTACACTTGGCGGAAACCGCTGGAGAGCTAGGCATCGACGCGCGCAGCCTGCCGCTCAAAGTGGGCATTTTCGGAGCGGAACCCTGGTCCGAATCCATGCGCAAGGACATTGAAGCCAGGCTGAACATCAAGGCTCTGGACATCTACGGGCTTTCGGAAATCATGGGGCCGGGCGTCGGCATCGAATGTGCGGAAGCGCAAAACGGGCTACACATGCAGGAAGACCATTTCCTGCTGGAAGTCATTGATCCGGTGAGCGGAGACCCCGTAGCCCCCGGTGAAATGGGCGAACTGGTCATCACCACCCTGACCAAGGAAGCCATACCCCTGCTGCGCTACCGTACCCGCGATCTGACCAGGCTGGAGAGCACCCCCTGCCGTTGCGGCCGCACCACAGCCCGCATGATGCGTGTCCAGGGACGTTCGGACGACATGCTCATCATTCGCGGTGTGAATGTGTTCCCGCAACAAATCGAATCCATTCTTCTGGAAACCGACGGGCTGGCCCCGCACTATCAACTGGTTGTGGACCGCAAGGGAACCATGGATACGCTTGAGGTGCGCGTGGAAATCAACGAAAAAATCTTCAGTGACGAAATCAAAGGACTTCAGTCCCTTGAGAAAAAAGTACAAGGCGCCATCAAAGAATTTCTGGGCGTCACGGCCACGGTCAAGCTGGTGGAACCCAAGGGCATTGAGCGCTCCATGGGCAAGGCGCAACGCATCATTGATTTGCGCAAAGAAGCGCAGTAAGCTTGGTGGCCGAAAACCGACAACTCAGAGAGGAAAGCCATGAAGGTTGATCAGCTGTCCATCTTTCTCGAAAACAGAGCCGGGCGTCTGGCGGAAGTGACTAAAATTCTCAGCGACACCGGCGTGAATATCCGGGCGCTGTCCCTGGCGGATACTTCCGACTTCGGCATCCTGCGCCTCATTGTCTCAGATTTTGAAAAAGCGCGGACCGAACTCAAAAACCAGGGCTTCACCGTGGGACGCACCAGTGTGGTAGCCTTGGAAGTGGATGACCAGCCCGGCGGGCTGAATAATATTCTCGCCATCCTTCAGGCCGAGAACATCAATGTGGAATACATGTATGCCTTCGTCCACCAGAGTTCCAACAACGCGGTGATCATTTTCCGCTTCGACCGCACGGACCAGGCCATTGAACTGCTCAAAAAAAACAACCTGACCATCATTCCAGGCCAAAAACTGTACAGCATCTAGGCCGCAATCCGGCGGGGAGGCCAACGCTTCCCCGCCGGATTTTTATTTTGGAGTCCACATCAGGGAAGCCAACCCATCGCCTTTGTCAAAACATCCTGCTGTGAATAAGCAATTGTTTTTGTTTTTCCTCCGAGCCGCCCTCAAACACCTGCCGCGTACCACACATTGCAGCATAGCGCGGGGGCAATCAAAATATCCGCGTTTCAACGATCTCTTCAGGCATTGCCGAAGAGCCCCCAAGCGCGTATGGAGTATATAGATACCATTGCCATTGTCGTGAAACAGGCTGCGCAGGCACATAGGGGTGCACGGCAGGACGTTCCAGCGCCAAAGGCGGAATTCACCAAGCGAGAGCAAGTTCATGCACAACGAGCCCATCAGCAAACCCTGGTTCGAAAAAATGCGCGGCAAAGAAGCGTTCATCACGCGCTTGTTTACCGTATTCCTACGCGAGGAACCGCAACGCGTTGCCAAAATCCGGGCGGCCATGGAGCGGAACGACCTCGACGAAGTGAAATACCTGGCCCACTCCCTCAAAGGTGCCGCCGCCACCCTCGGGGCCGAACCCTTACGGCAAGCCTGTCTGGAACTGGAAATGGCCGCCAAAAGCAATAACGAAGCCCAAAGCTCGTTGGCCCTGCAACACCTGGATGAACAGATAGGCCGTGTTTATGAGCGCATGCAGGATTGGCTCAAACTCCAATAACTATTTCTGAAACCATAAAAAAGAAGTCCCGTACCGGAACCATATGAAGGTGGTTCCGGTACGGGACTTCTTTTTTGTTCGGAAAACAGAGTCGGGACTCTCTCCCCCCTCAAGGAGGGCTCCGTTAAAAGAGATCCTGCATGGTATAAAGTCGCCCAGGCTGTTGACCGGCCAGCCACTTGGCCGCACGCAGCGCCCCTTGGGCAAACGTTTCCCGGGAATGTGCCCTGTGCGTCACCTCGATCCGTTCGCCGGGACCAAAGAAGAACATGGTATGATCACCCACCACGTCACCGCCACGCAAAGTCTGTACACCGATCTCGTTTTGCGGTCGCGCACCGATGATGCCGTCACGGCAATGCCGCTTGACCTCATCGTATTCCCAGCCGCGGGCTTCGGCCAGGCATTGGGCCAATTTCAACGCCGTTCCACTGGGAGCGTCTTTTTTCATCTTGTGATGAGTTTCCACCATCTCCATATCGTAGTCAGACCCCAGAGCCTGGACCAGCAGGGGCAGCACCTTAAGCAGCACATTGACGCCGACACTCATGTTCGGAGCCCAAAACAGCCGCTGCTTTTGAGCGGCTTCAGCAAGGATGGACTGCTGGGCCCCGTCCAGTCCCGTGGTGCCGATCACGGCCGGGTTGCCGAATTTCGCCGCGGTTTCCACCATCTTCATGGTAGCTTCAGGCGCCGTGAAATCTATGATGACAGCTCCCGGAGCCTGGGAAAGCAAAGTCTCCAGATCTTCAAACACCGGACAATTGAGAGACGCCAGCCCTTCGGTGTTTCCGTCACGTTCGGTAACCCCCGCCAGATTCAACCCTTCATCCGCCTTGGCCAAATTTGCCAGAGTCGCTCCCATACGACCTTTGGCACCCATAATGATAACGTCTGTCATACGTTCTCCTTTGTATCTTCGGCTCCCCGTCCCATAAGACCGAGAAATCCATCATAATCAAGTATGTTCAGGCCGAGTTGCCGGGCTTTGTCCAGTTTGCTTCCGGCATGCTCTCCGGCCACCACGTAATCCACTTTCCTGGAGACACTCTTCACCGCAACACCGCCCTGCTCGCGTACCAATGCCTCGGCCTGACCGCGCGAAACTGGCAGCCCGCCCGTAAACAGGAAGCGCTTATCCTGAAGCGGACCGGACGTTGTCTGGACTTCCCCGCCCCGAGGCCAGAGTCCCAATTCCTTAAAACGATGCAGCAACTCCTGGTTCTGCTGGTTTTCAAAATATTGGGCAATGCTTTCAGCAACGGTCTCACCCACGTCCGGAATCCGCATCAACTCATCCGGAGCGGCATGCGAAAGAGCGTCCAGGTCGGCATATTGCTCCGCCAAGGCCCGAGCCGTCTGTTCTCCTACATGGCGAATGCCAAGTGCTGCAATAAGCCTTGGCAAGGTGGCCTGCTCCCGGGCCTGACGGATGGAATCCACAAAATTGCGAGAAGATTTTTCCCCCATGCGATCGTAGGTCCTCAGCGTCTCAGCCCGTAGCGTGAACAAATCCGCCGGGGACTGAAGTACTCCGTCCGCCACAAGTCGCCGAATCCACTCTTTGCCGACCCCGTCCATGTCCAGCCCGGATTTGGATACAAAATACACCAGCCCCCGCTCCAGCTGGGCCGGGCAAGAAGCATTCACGCAACGCAAAGCCACTTCCCCTGCGGCCCGCTCCAGTGGGCTGCCGCAAACAGGACACCGCTCCGGAACCGTGATCTCGCGCTCTGACCCGTCCCGCTCTTCCACAAGGCTACGTACCAGTTGCGGAATGACGTCGCCGGCACGCTGCACCACCACCTTGTCCCCAATACGGAAGCCCTTGGCCGCAATCTCATCAAAATTATGCAAAGTCGCTCGGGAGACTTCCACCCCGCTGACACTGACAGGTTGCAATTCCGCAACCGGAGTAACCACACCGGTACGACCGACCTGAAACAGCACATCCTGAAGCACTGTAACCGCCTGCATGGCCGGAAACTTGAGCGCCAAGGCCCAACGCGGGGCTCGGGCTGTAGCTCCCAAAAGTTCCTGTAGGGAACGATTGCTCAACTTGGCCACAACGCCGTCGATTTCGTACAACAGCTCTTCGCGCCTGTCCTGCATGCGTGAAAAGTATTCCTCGACCTCTCCCGGGCCGGAACAGTGCCGTGCCTCCGGCGGCGTGGCAAAGCCAAACTCCACCAGCCCACGCATGAGTTCTTCCTGCGTGGCCCATTGGGTGCCCGCTCCCCGGGCGATTCCCACACCATAGGCCAAAAAACGAAGAGGCCGGGCCGCGGCGATGGACGGGTCCAACTGCCGCACGGATCCCGCAGCCGCGTTGCGGGGGTTGGCGAATACCTTATTCCCCTGCTCGGCCTGGCGTTCATTCAAGGCCTGAAAATCCTTGCGTGCCATGACCACCTCACCCCGGACCTCCAGCAGGTCCGGCAATGCCTCGCCCTGCAACTGAAGTGCAGGTTGCGTACGGTACGCATGTTGCGGGTCACATCCTCTCCCACATCGCCATCACCGCGGGTCACGGCACACACAAATCGGCCCCGTTCGTAAATCACTTCCACAGCCAGCCCGTCCATTTTGGGATCTGCCCAAAAATGTCCCAGCTCGGACAGGGGATTGTTGAATACAACGGCAGGAAGAGCGCTGAGATCGGGCGGAGCCGCGCTCAGTTCCAAAAGATTCCGCCCTCCGGCCAGCCGTGCCCGCAGGGACTCCAGGTCCTGCAAAAAGGATTGCTGATCCGCTCCGGCAGGGTCAAGCAGCCGTTGGCGAACGGCCCGGCGAATCTCCGGCCCGTGCTTGGTCCGTTCCGCAGGCTCCAAGCGGCGTCCCAAAGCCCGTTCCAATGCCTCCCGAACCACGGCCTGCACCACTTCCACAAATCCGTTGCGCAACTTTTCCAGGGCAAAATCGCGCCAGCTGGAAAAATCCAGGCCCTGTTCCTCATCCGGAAGCACCATGGCATTGTCCAGGCTCATCATGGGAAGCGAATGCCGAACCGTAACAAACCCGTCGGCAGGTTCTCCCCCCACCCGTTTTGTGGGAGAATTGGGATCATCCAAAGCCGGGTACTCAGCTTCCAGGGCCTGCAATTCCCGAAACAAGGCATCATATTCCTCGTCGGAAACTTCCGGGGCATCCTCAACGTAATACTTCCGATTATGATATTCCAGCATCCGGCGCAGCTCGGCCACACGCGCCGCCGCAGCGGATTCTTTTTCCAAACTCACGAACAATTCTCCGCACCGTAAAGATCCAGGCGCATCTGTTGCAGGTTGGTTCGCCGCCCCACCATGAGCAGGGTATCCTCCATCTGAATAACTTCCTCGGGACCGGGATTGAAGATCATCTCTCCATTGCTTTTCTTGATGGCAATGATGATCAGGTTATAACGTGGCCGAATGGCCGACTCGATAAGATTCTTCCCATGCAGGCTGGAGTCGGCCGGAACCTGGAGTTCCTCCATTTGCAAGTCGATATCGTCCTGCATGGCAATCTCCAGAAAGTTCGTCACCGTGGGCCGAAGTACATTCTGCGCCATGCGCACCCCCCCAATGAGGTGTGGCATGACCACTCTGTCCGCCCCAGCCAGCTTCAGCCGCGAAATATGTGCCTGCTGGCTGGCGCGGGCAATGATGGTCAGTTCAGGGCAGAGCTGGCGGGCTGTGAGGGTGACATAGACATTGGCCGCTTCGGAGGAAAGGGCGGAAATCAGTGCCCGGGCTTTGCGTAGGCCCACGGAAAGCAAAAGTTCATCGTCGGTGGCATCCCCTTCCACGCAAAGAATTCCTTCCAATTCCAGCTTTTGAATCAGATCCGAATTCTGTTCCAAGACCACCGGCACAAAGCCTTCATTTCGTATTTCATGGACCACAACACTGCCGATGCGGCCATATCCGCAGACAATAAAATGATTTTCCAGCTTGCCAATGGCTTTTTGCATTCTACGTCTCCCCCAAAGGACCTGTAACCGGCCCTCCACCAATACCTGGGAAAAAGAGGCCACGATATACATGAACCCGCCCACGCCGCTCATGATCAGCAACGCCGCGAACATGCGCCCCGCCGAGGACAGAGGGTGCACCTCGCCATAGCCCACCGTGGAAAGGGTGATCACCACCATGTAGAAGCTACTGAGCAGATCCCAGCCCTCAATGAGCATGAAACCGAGGATGCCGAACAAAAAAATGAGCAGCAACAAAAAGCTGCCCATAACAAGATTCCAGAACGTGCCCATCCGCTGCTTCAATTCAAACAGGCGCTTGTTCATGGATCGCAACGACATCATCCCCCCAGTTGCAGGATACGCTCCCGCAGCGGCGTAATGCGATCCCGAAGTTGAGCTGCCCGCTCGAACTCCAGTTCCTTGGCCGCATCCCGCATTTCACGCTCCAGCTTCCGCACCGCCTTGGCGAGCCGACGCGGATCATCGCCATACCCGGCAAGCTCTTCGGCTGCAAGGGCTTGTTGCGCCTTCTCATCCGCAGCGACCTGGGAAGCCACCTGAAGCCCCTCCCCCACAGCCTTGCGGATAGTCTGTGGAGTGATGCCGTGTTCCGCATTGTAGGCCAGCTGCCGCTCCCGGCGGCGTTCGGTTTCCTCCATGGCGGAATGCATGGCTCGGGTGACCTTGTCCCCATACATGATCACGCTTCCCTGGACGTTACGTGCGGCGCGGCCAAAAGTCTGTATCAGGGCTCCCGACGAGCGGAGAAAGCCCTCTTTATCCGCATCCAGAATAGCCACTAAAGAAACTTCCGGCAGGTCCAGCCCCTCCCGGAGCAGGTTGATCCCCACCAGCACGTCGAATTCACCCGCTCGCAGAGCTCGGATAATGGCCATGCGTTCGATGGTGTCGATGTCCGAATGCAGATACCTCGTATTCACGCCCATCTGTTGAAAATATTCGGTCAGATCTTCAGCCATGCGTTTGGTCAGGGTGGTCACCAGCACCCGTTCTCCGCGCTCGACTCGCCCCCGACACTCGCTCAGAAGGTCGTCCAATTGTCCTTCGGTCGGCCGGACCTCCAGTTGAGGGTCCACAAGCCCCGTTGGCCGGATAATCTGTTCCACTACCAATCCCTGAGCCCGTTCCAATTCCCAAGGACCCGGCGTGGCGGAAACAAATACGGCCTGGCCAATACGTTGTAAAAATTCCTTAAAATTCAATGGGCGGTTATCCAAAGCCGAAGGAAGACGAAATCCAAAATCCACCAAGGTGGTCTTGCGAGACCGGTCCCCATTGAACATGGCCCCTACCTGGGGAACTGCGATATGGGATTCATCCACAAACAAAACAAAGTCATCCGGGAAATAGTCAAGCAAGGTGGCGGGGGGCTGTCCAGTGCGCCGCCCGTCCAGGTGCAGGGAATAATTTTCGATCCCGTTACAGTAGCCGAGTTCCTCAATTTGCTCCAGATCAAACATGGTTCGCTGTTCCAGGCGCTGAGCCTCTACCAATCTGCTATTGTCCCTGAACCATTGCAGCCGCTCGCTCAGCTCCGTACGGATGGCTTCACGGGCTCGTTGCAGGTTGTCCTGGTCGGAAACATAGTGCGACCCCGGATAGATGACGGTTTTGCGCAAGCGAGCGCGCACCTCGCCCGTGAGAGGATCAGTTTCCAAAATGGAATCGATTTCGTCACCGAAAAATTCCACGCGAATGGCCTGTTCCCGAGCATAAGCGGGAATGATTTCCACCACATCGCCCCGCACCCGAAAGGTGCCGCGATGAAAATCATAGTCGTTGCGTTCATAGTGCACTTCCACCAGCCGGGCCAGCAGCTCTTCCATGGTCATGGCCTGACCTTCTTCCACGGGGATGATCATCTTGGCATAGTATTCGGGTGACCCCAATCCGTAAATACAGGACACCGAAGCCACAATGATCACATCTCGTCGAGTCAGCAGGGCGTGCGTGGCGGCGTGGCGCAATTTGTCGATATCGTCATTGATGGACGAATCTTTCTCAATGTACGTATCCGAATGTGGCAGGTAGGCTTCAGGCTGATAATAATCATAGTAGCTTACAAAGTATTCGACGGCATTGTGGGGAAATAGCGACTTGAATTCACCGTACAGTTGCGCCGCCAGGGTCTTGTTGGGTGCCAAAATCAAAGCCGGACGGTTTACCCGGGCAATGACGTTGGCCATCGTAAAGGTTTTGCCGGACCCTGTGACCCCAAGCAAGACCTGGTCACGCAGGTCGCCGTGCAGGTTCCCGACGATATCGTCAATGGCCGCTGGTTGGTCCCCGGTGGGAGTATATTCGCTGACGAGTTCAAATGTATCCGGCATAATGCCTTTCCTCATAACAAGTTCGCATCCCCTTGTGCGGGCAAACAAAACAACGTATCATTTTGCCATTAACATCAAAAACAAATGCGTCCAATGAACCGGAGCACCCCATGGAAGTGATTGTTCAATCCCCGGAAGCCACCCCGCCTTGCGACCGTTGTTGTACGGTCTCCATGATCATTAAAAGTTTCAAGGGCCGCCGTAACGTGGAAGTGCATCTTTTTCGCCCGGAATGGCCCCAACAGGAAGAAAACGACTACAACTGGAACCAGGTCATCGGCCCGCTGCTGCCCGAAGCCCCGTGCGCCCCAGGCTCCAGCCGCCGAGTGGTCATGGAATCCTTTACTTTACAGGAGCGGGACCGCATCATCAACTACCTCAAAGCCCAATATGCCACAAGACTGAACGCCCTCCGCTCCTTGCCGCTGTCCTTTCCCGTCCCGGACGGACTGCCTGCCTTGTCCGATGCCGGGGAAGGCAAAAGCATAGGGTTGATCCGCTTTGAGCGAATTCCCAGTTATTCATTGAGCATTTCCATGCACGGGCTCTATGACCTGTCACGGCATCCGCCCATTGTGGAAGAAGTCCAGGATTAATCGATCCGCCAGAAGCGAATGACAGCGGGCAGTCCCGTGCCCCTAAACAAAATGAGGAGCGCCGTGCCGTAACAGCAAGCATGTTTTTCCTACGCCCCGCCTAAAGTCCTGTCCGCAGGTAGCCGATAACATGAATGTACCGCATAGCTTGCAGGAGGCTTCATGGACAACTTGCTACACGCGACCTGTTTTAAACAGGCGCTGGACCTTGCCCGGGCTGGCCGCTGGGAAGAAGCCCGCCAAACCCTCAAAGGGCTCCAGGATGAATTCATCGCTCTCTACGATGAAAACCAGGCGCTCAAGCAGCAACTACGCGAAGTGGCCGAAGTGCTGGATCTTTCGGAAAGCATGCGGTTTGATGGTCAAAAATACTGGCTCGAAACGGAAGACAATCGCGAAGGCCCTTATTGTCAGGTCTGCTATGACCAACACGGCAAACTGCTGCGTCTCCAAGAGCAAAAACGCCACTGGCAATGTAAGGGATGCGGCAATCTCTATCTCAAATTGGAAAAGCGCAAGGACAGTGAACCACGCCAAGCCGGGTCCCGCTTTCCTTCCCGCTTGATCAAAAATCCCATCCCTCTGTTCGTAAAATAAACAGGGCCACTTTGTGCCGTCACGGCCCGGAGCGCTGTACTTTTGCGTATCTAGGGAGGGAATTGGGGGTTTCATTGATCAAATTTACCAATTTCTCTTCTCCCAGGGGCCACGCTCCGTAGGGTGATCCAAGGCAAGGGCCAGACGCTGCAAAAATTCAGTACGCCGCACCTCACGCGCACCAAAACGCAACAGATGCGCGGTTGTCTGCTGACAATCCACCAAATCATACTGCCGACGCTCCAGCCGGTGCACCAGATGAACAAAAGCGACTTTGGACGCATCGGGTTCGGAAAAAAACATGGATTCCCCAAAAAACGCCCGGCCCAAAGCCACTCCATAAAGTCCCCCTACAAGGCGGTCGTCACGCCATGCTTCCACACTGTGCACAAATCCCAAATGGTGCAAACGAGAGTACGCCTCCACCATTTCAGGGACGATCCATGTCCCCTCCTGCCCCGGACGGGGGGCGCAGGCGCACGCACGGATCACTTCTTCAAAGGCCTGATCAAAGGTCACCTGAAACCGGCCACCATTCAGCACCCGGCGCAAACTTCGGGACACATGCAATTCACTAGGGAAAAGTACCAAGCGGGGGTCTGTACTCCACCACAAAATGGGGGACCGGGGAGCATACCAGGGAAAGATGCCACAGGAATAGGCGTTCAACAGACGTTGAGGCGAGAGGTCCCCGCCCACGGCCAGGAGGCCATCCGGTTCGGCCTCCTGGGGGCTGGGGAAAATAGGTTCGTCAAACAGGCGGTAGATCATGTGACCCTGCCGTGAATCACTGCATTCGGCCACTCACGAATTCAAAGACAAAATCGCCCGAAGCTTCATTATCCTTGGGGCCTGGGGCCTCCACGTCCACTCCTTCACGCAGACGCATTACGGCCTTGCCTCCCTTTTGCAATTCACCAAAGAGAAGCTCATCCGCAAGGGCGTCCTTGATTTCAGTCTGAATGACGCGGGCCATGGGCCGGGCTCCAAAGGCGGGATCATACCCCAACTTGGCCAACCGCGCCCGGGCATCCCCCTGAAGCACAAGGCGAACCCGACGTTCACGGAGCTGCTCGTTGAGTTCCTTGACGAACTTGTCCACTATGCGCTCCATCACATCCTGATCCAGGGAGGCAAAGGCAACGACGGCATCCAGCCGGTTTCGAAACTCCGGGCTAAAGAGCTTTTCAATGGCCCGCAATGCTCCGTCCTTCCGGTCCTTTTCCTCGTGTCGCTGGAAGCCGATGCCTGTCTTGGCAATATCCTGGGCTCCGGCATTGGAAGTCATGAGCAAAATCACATGGCGGAAGTCAGCCTTCCGGCCATTGTTGTCCGTAAGCGTGGCATAGTCCATGACCTGCAGGAGGATGTTGAACACATCCGGGTGTGCCTTTTCGATTTCGTCAAAAAGGACAACACAATGGGGGTGCTTACGCACTTCCTCGGTGAGCAGGCCGCCCTGGTCGAATCCCACATACCCCGGAGGCGCGCCAATAAGTCGGGCCACGGCGTGTTTTTCCATGTATTCCGACATATCAAAACGCAGGAAGTGAACCCCCATGACCTCGGCCAACTGCCGGGCCAGCTCGGTCTTGCCCACTCCCGTAGGACCGGTCAGCAAAAAAGAACCCGTGGGGCGTCCTGCTTGTTTCATGCCCGCCCGGGCCCGTTTGATGGAACGGGAAAGCAAGGTCACGGCCTGTTCCTGACCAAAGACCACATTCTTCAACCGTGGCTCCAGATCCTGCAACCGGGTTCGGTCGTTGCCGCTGAGTCTCCCGGCCGGAATGCGCGCCATGGCCGCCACCACCCGCTCCACGTCCTGCACGGCGATACGGTCATCCTTACGCAACCGCCCGGAAAGCCGATACCGGGCCCCTGCTTCATCAATGACGTCAATGGCCTTGTCCGGCAAAAAACGGTCGTTCACGTGCCGTGCCGACAGCCGAGCCGCCGCGCGCAGCGCAGGCAGAGTATAACTCACGCCATGGTGTTCTTCGTAGTACGGCTTGAGACCCTTGAGAATTTCCACGGTCTCATCCACGCTTGGCTCGGCGATTTCAATTTTCTGGAATCGGCGAGACAAAGCGCGATCCTTTTCAAAATGATTCTTGTATTCCTCGTAGGTGGTGGAACCGATGCATCGCACCTCTCCGGACTGGAGGAACGGCTTGAGCAGGTTGGAGGCGTCCAGACTGCCGCCAGAGACCGACCCCGCTCCCACGATGGTATGAATTTCGTCCACAAAAAGAATGGCGTCCTCAATGGCTTTCAGCTCGGACAGCACATTCTTGAGTCGTCCCTCAAAATCGCCGCGATACTTTGTCCCAGCCATGAGCGCCCCCATGTCCAGAGCAAAAATCTGTGCTTTGATGAATTCCTTGGGCACTTCTCCCCGGGAGATGAGCAGGGCCAGGCCTTCGGCCATGGCCGTCTTGCCCACGCCAGGGTCGCCAACAAAAATAGGGTTGTTCTTGCGACGCCTGGCCAGGACCTGAACCGTACGCTCCAGCTCTTCTTCCCGGCCGATCAGCGGGTCAATGCCCCCTTCCATGGCCCGTCGGGTAAGATTCACTGTGAATTCACCCAGGGCGGACTGCTTCTCCTCCGGGCTTCCCTGCGGCATGCCCGGAGCCATTTTGGGTCCGGAGGTACGAGAGGAAGGTCTGCCCATGGAGTCGGCGGTAGAAGAGGAAAACGGTTCTTCGCTTTCCATGCCATGGGAGATATATTCCAGAATGTCGAGACGCGAAACGTCCTGGGTTCGCAAGAAGTACACCGCATAGGAGTCTTCCTCGTCAAACATGGCGGCCAGCACGTCGCCCACCTCAACCACATCCTTTCCCGAGGCGCGTTTTTGCCAGACGGCGCGTTGTAAAACGCGTCGCACGCCTAAAGTTTGGATCACCTCGGTTTCAGTATGCTCCGGCAGCGGCTCGAGATTTTCCGCAAAGAACTGCTCAAGCTGTTCCTGCAGCTTATCCACCTGCGCGCCGCAATGGGTCAAAATGACTTGGCCATGATGTTCACCAGCCAGGGCATACAGCAGGTGCTCCAGCGTGAGGTATTCATGGTTGCGTCGCTTAACCTCATTCACCGCCGCAGTCAGGGCATTCTCAAGTCCCTTGCTCAACATGGCTCTATTCCCCTTCCATGCTGCATTTCAGCGGAAACCCGGCCTGGCGGGCCAGACGGTGGACCGTGTCCACCTTGGTCTCGGCCACCTCTGCCGTGTATATGCCACAAACGCCTTTTCCCTCGTTGTGCACGGCGAGCATGACCAGCGTCGCCTCGGTTTCCGTCTTATTGAATACATGCACGAGTATCTCGACCACAAAATCCATGGTCGTATAGTCGTCGTTGAGGAGCACTACCTTGAATTTTCGCGGCTCCCGGACCTCATGTTTCTCGTGTACCTTGATCTGGGAATCGTCGTCCGTAAACGGCCTGCCCATAGAACTCCCTCAAAATCCTTTTCCGCGCTTAGTATCAAGAATAAGCGCGATCGCCGCTATTGTCGAGTATCACCGACTGGAAATTTGTTTCAGCAGTTGTTCCCGCTCTTCGGGTGAAAAAACAAACCCGTCCCGGGGCTCCAAGCCCTGTTCCGCCCGCCATGCACAGTTCAGATCATGATACGTCCGTGACGTGGATAACTCCGGTGCCAGGCCCAGTTTTTCAGCCAAAGGCGCCAATTCCGATTCGGGTCCCTCTATTTCCACAAAATCGCCAAAGGGCAAACGATCAAGACAAACCTCACACCCCTGCACGGCCCACTTCTCCCGCACCTTCTCATAGCCAAAGGCCACCGTGTATCCCAACCCTTCCAAGACCTTCCGCATGGCCTCCAGGTCGCCTACCCTGGTTTGGTGCTCCGCACATCGTTTGACTTGGATGCTGCTCGGGCCGGGCTGTTTCAATGTTAACACTCCGCCCTGAGGCTTTCGCCGCAGACGCAACAAGACTCCCTGTCGGCGCAGGCGGGCCTCCGCGTCATCGAAGACCCAATTCTCCTCAAAATACGGCTCCTGAGGCTTTGCCCCCAAGGAATCCAATGCCTGGCGAACCGCTGCATGGTTCGCCTGAACGAATTTAAGCTCCACCTCCATGCTCACATGCCTTTCCTCCGAAAAAGAAACTTGCTATGCCACGGCAGCCAACGCAACAGGAGCAACTCCGTGACGAAAATTCTTGTCCTTGCCTTAGGCGGTGCCGCTGGCACCCTGTCCCGCTACTGGCTTTCCGGAGCCGCCCAACGCCTCTTTGGCGCATCGTTCCCCGCAGGGACCTTTGCCGTCAACATGACAGGCAGCCTTTTCTTCGGCTTTCTTTGGGGCCTTTTTGAAAACCGCATCGGGTTCAGCCCGGAACTACGCCTGCTTCTACTCACGGGCTTCATGGGCGCGTTTACGACCTTTTCCACCTATATGTTCGAATCCGCAGCACTGCTCCGCCACGGCCAGTACCTCACGCTGCTCATCAACGTAGGCGGGCAAAGCCTCCTTGGCCTGGCTCTGGTCTTGACGGGCATGATCCTGGGGCGCATGATTTAAGCGTACAGTATGGTGGCACAACCCGCAAACAGGATGGACCACATGACACTACCCAAAAACGCGGAACGACTCCGAATCTTTATCGGCGAAGGAGACCGTCAACACGGCAAGCCTCTGTACGAGGTTATTGTGCACCAGGCCCGAGAAAGCGGACTTGCCGGAGCCACCGTATTACGCGGCATTATGGGGTATGGTGCCAACAGCCGGGTGCGGACCAACAAGATTCTCCGGCTTTCCGAGGACTTGTCTCTGATCGTGGAAATCGTGGACATACCGGAAAAAATCGAAGCCTTTCTCCCGAAGCTGGACGCTCTCATGAATGAAGGTCTGGTCACGCGGGAGCCCGTGGAGGTGCTCGTCTACCGCCACGCCCATTCAGACAAGGCCTGAGCAGTGGCCCCGGCTTCCCGTTACACTTTGCGGTAGATAGTCGGGGCAACAGCCTGCAAGGGCACGTCCATGCCCGTAAGACTTTCAGAATGCCCCGTGAAGAGATAACCGCCTGCTACAATTTGCTCGGCGATGCGCCGAAAAAGTCGTTCCTGGGTGGGACGGTCGAAATAGATGACCACATTGCGGCAGAAGACCACATCCCTAGGCTTTTCCAGGCGGAACGGCTCCATAAAATTCAACCGGCGAAACGAAACCCGTTTCCGCAATTCCGGAACAATACGGATCAGACGCTTTTTCGGATCCTTGCTGCGCAGCAGATACTTTTTTCGAAATGCCTGGGGAATATCCTCCATCTTGTCCATCACGTACACGGCACGCGCTGCGGTCTCCAGGACTCTCGTGGAAATATCTGTAGCCAGGATGTCGAAAGAAAACTTCTGATGTTTCTGTGCAAAGGCGTCCAGCACCATGGCCAGAGTATAGGGCTCCTCTCCCGTGGAGCAGCCCGCGCTCCAGACCCGCAATGCGCGTTCTCCCCCCAATCGGGCATGCAGTCCCGGTAAAATGTTGTCCCGAAGAGCATCAAAATGGTTCGATTCTCTAAAAAAATGCGTCGTGTTGGTTGTTACGGCGTCATAAAGATGTGGCAATTCGTCTTTTTGCCCACCTTCGCTGAACAGCAACTCCCGGTACTGACTATAGGAATGAAGACCCAACAGGCGTAGCCGTTTATTCAACCTCGCCTCAAGCATGGACTTTTTTCCCGAAGGCATCTTGATGCCCAGCTTGGAGGTAATAAAATCGGCAAAGGCCCGAAAGTCCTTATCCGTCAAAGGGGCCGGACGCGTCGGCATACTTGGCGTGTTCTGGGGCATTGCTGTATCTGTCTGAGTAAAAAGAAAATGGACTTTGCAACGGTGCCGCTATTCCAACGGACTTCACGACCTGGGTCGTTCCATTCCCGCCCAGACCCGCAAACAATACATATGATCACGCTACGCGGATTCAGCGATCACGCGCCTCATCAACCCGGGCACATCCAGGATCAAGGCAATGCTGCCGTCTCCCTTGATGGTGGCTCCTGAAATTCCGTCCACATCCTTGTAGATTTTTCCCAGACTCTTGATCACGGTCTGGTGCTCACCAATGACCTTATCCACCACGATACCGACTCGGCGCCCCTCCAACCCGACGATGACCACCTGCTCGATTTCCGGCCGGTCAGCTTCAATGTCAAAGCATTCTCGAAGCTGCACATACGGCACAATCTCCCCGCGCAGGTAGAGGATTCTGCCGTCGCTGTCCTGTTCATCCTTGGCGCGCAGCTCGACACACTCTTCTACCACCGTGAGCGGAACCACATAATGCTCATCGCCGACGAGCACTTGAAGTCCATCAATGATTGCCAAGGTCAGAGGCAACTTGATCGTGATTTCGGTTCCCTTGCCCAGGGTACTGTTGATGACGATGCGTCCGCGCAGGGCGTCAATGGCCCGTTTGACAACGTCCATGCCGACCCCTCGGCCGGAAACACTGGTAACTTGTTTGGCCGTGGAAAATCCGGGTTCGAAAATCAGATTTAAAATGTCGGAACGACTTAATTCCGCATCCGGGGCAATAATCCCGCGCTCCAGGGCCTTTTCGCGAATCACATCGGGATCAATGCCCCGACCATCGTCCAGAATCCGGATAAGCACTTCGCCGCCAGCATGTTCGGCCGCAAGATGAATGGTTGCGGTTTTGGGCTTGCCCGCAGCCGCACGATCTTCCGGAAATTCCACCCCGTGGTCGATGCTGTTGCGCAACAAATGCACCAGTGGATCGGCCAGCCGTTCGATTACGGTTTTATCCAGTTCAGTATCCGCCCCGGCCGTAGTAAGCTGAATTTCTTTGCCGAGTTCACCGGAAAGATCCCTGACCAGTCGCCTGAACTTGCTAAAAGAGGTCCCAATCGGCAGCATCCGGACGCTCAATGCACTATCGCGTAACTCGTCCGAAAGCCGTTCCAGATCTTCGGCCAGCCGCTTGAGAATGGCGTCTTCACGTTCCAGCGATAGCTGACTGATCTGCGCCTGGACAATGACCAGTTCGCCAACCAAATCCACCAGAGAATCCAGCTTTTCCGCAGCCACCCGAATACTGGTAACCGCATCTTGTTGCCGGCCTGCATCCGGGGCTCGAGGCGCGGGGCGATCTTCAGCCGTGGGCTTGGCTTTTGCTGCGGGAGGCGTAGGTTTGGCAGCAAGTTTGGGTCCGGAGTCGGTCTTCATTGCAGACGCCGCAGGCACAGCTTCAGGAGACGAAGCCGCCGATGGTGGCGCAATCGGAGCCGAAGGCGCTGGGTGTTCCACATCTGATGCGGAATTTTCCGACACGGCTGTAGACTGTACCCCGGAACCGGTGACAGGGGACTCCGACTCTAGAACCGACTCCTGATCAGCGGAGGATTCCACATCGTCCAACAACTCCCAGCCTTCGTCCGTCAGGGTTTCAGCCGGAGGGGCCGCAAGCTGCGGGCGTACCGCAGGGGCCGGGGAAACCTGCACATCCAATGGAGCATCCGAAAAAAAGAATACATCCTTGACGTCTTCGGCCCCGTGTACGGTTTCCAGCACAACATCCCAAGCCACGTAAATATGTCCGGGAATCAAATCCTTCAGCAGCGGAACCCCCGACTCATCGGCCCGCACCTCACAGGGACCAAGTTTTGCGAGCTCCTCCAGTAAGGGTTCAATATGAAATTGCTCGCCGGAATCATCAGGCCGCGGCGAGATTCGAACCTGCCAACGTCTTGTTTCCAACGTGTCCGCGTTCGGTTCCTCCTCGGGGGTAATTGGCTCGGCCCCTTCTTCCCGAGACTTCTCCGTGGCAGCAGCGGCAGCGGCGGCAGCGGGCAGCGTAGCGGAATCCTCGGACTTTGCCACATCTCCATCGGCTTCTCCCGGACCATCCAATGCAGACTCCCCGGGGGGGACGACCGTATTGTCCACTTCCGCCTCACCAGAGGAAATGCCGCGCAATGCCTCCAGGATGGCACCTGCTTCCTGCGGGTCGACTTCGTCTCCACCGCCTTCGTCCAACATGCGCTGGATGTGATCCCGAACAAGAAACGCCTGATCCAACAGCCCGCGGGAAATTTTCAGGTCGCCGTTTCGAACCATGTCGAACACGGATTCCACTTCATGGGTAAACCCGGCGATATCGTCGAATCCGAACATGGACCCCGAGCCTTTGATGGTATGCAAGGCCCGAAAAACACGGTTCACGATGTCCATATCATCAGAACGACCTTCCAGCTCAAGCAGGGTGGTCTCCAGCTCGGCCAGCAGTTCGTAGGCTTCTTCCCGGAAAATCTGTCTATTGATGTCGTCGGACAACAGCCCCTCTCCCCGCGCTTTACAGGCGCTTTCGCGTTGTACCCCCGATGAGGGCTAGAGGAATCGGATCTCCGCCCTGGCGGTCTGGTCATCCAGTGGCGTCACGGTGACCTTCACCTTTTCCTCTTTAAATTTTGCCGCGCCCAACAATATTCCCTCGAAATAATCAAACAGGGCGCGCTGGGACCGGTAGTTCATAAACAAACGATCCCCCTTGTCCTCAAACGTAAAGCTCGGCGGCTCAATTCCGGGTTGCGCCTTGGTCAGCTGGGCGTGCACGTCGTTCATCCGCAACAGGAAGGCCTTGAGGTTCTCGCGCTTGAAGTATTGTGGATACATCTCATAAAATTGGCCGATGGTGAACTGCCCGACCTCAAGAAATACACTGCGCACGCTTTGTCCGGTCTGGCCGGCAATGGCTTCGCACATCTGGGTGAAGGCCTTGTCCGGATAACTGGCTGTGGGCAAAAAAGTAGTATTTCCGAGCTCTTCTTGTACAGCCTGATAAACCCGGTTCCCTTTGCTGCGCGCAAAATCCTGGACAAGCTTGGGCAATACGCCCTTCATAGCATGCTCCGAAGATTCCATGTGCAGCCGATTTTCCCCTTCCTCCGTAAAATTCAGTGAAACCCCCAACAGCTCCTGTGACAATTGAGCCAGATCTCTGGTGGCGGACGCGGTTTGCCCTGCCCCTTCGTCCGATTCCGCAGCCACCTGGGCGATGCTCTCAATGCTGTGGTTGATCTCTTCAGCAGCAGAGGACTGTTCTTCCGCAGCAGTGGCGATCTGAGCGGCGCGCTGCACCATGTCCTTAATGCCGTCCATGATCATTTCCAGGGCGCGGCCCGCCTGATTAGCCATTTCCGTGCTTTCGGCAACCTGGGAGCCGGTCTCCTCCATGGAGTGCATGGCCAGCCGGGAGCGTTCCTGGATGGTCTTAATTGCCTGCTCCACTTCCTTTGTGGCGGTCATGGTTTTTTCTGCCAGTTTACGGACTTCATCAGCCACCACGGCAAACCCCCGCCCGGCATCGCCTGCCCGGGCCGCTTCGATGGCCGCGTTGAGGGCCAACAAGTTGGTCTGATCCGCGATATCATTAATCACGCTGATAATCCTGCCGATTTCTCCCGCCTGACTGTCAAGCTGCCGAATCATTCCGGAGAGCTTTTCCGCAGATTGCGACACGCCATGGATGGCATCCACGGCTTTGCCCACCATCTCTACGCCCTCCTGGGCAGAATCGTTGGCGCTGTCCGCGGCGGCCGAAGTCGCCGAAGCGTTACGCGCCACTTCCAACACCGTGGAGGTCATCTCCTCCATGGCCGCAGCCACTGTATCGGTCTGCTCTTTCTGACGCTGAGCCCCACGGGCCTGCTCGTCGGCCGAGGCAGAAAGCTCCTCGGAAGCCGAGGCCACACGCTGGGCCAACAGGCTAACCTCCTGCCCCACCTCAAGCATCCCTGCCTTCTGGGCTTCCAGCTGCTTTTGTTTCTCTATCAGGGAATGGAGATCGATGTAAGAACAAACCACCCCCTGCACCTCTCCTTCTTGGTCCACTATGGTGCTGGCATACTGACGCAGAGTCACTTCTCGGCCATCCCACATGTGCACCACGCTCTGTTCATCCACTGCCTTTTTGGAACGCAAGGCCCGACCGGCAACCGAGGTGCCTTTCTTATTCTCAAAGACCTGGCCCGGGGTAAAGCCGATAACCTGGCTCACGGGTTTCTTGACCAGCTCCATCACGGCGTTGGTCGCGGCCAGGACCTTGCCCTCACGGTTCGTGACCAACACAGGATTGCGCAGTGACTTTAAAGCATTGCGAAAAAATCTAGAAGTGGCATGCTGCTCCGCCACGGCGCTCCCGAGCTGGTGCAAAAGCGGAGCAAGCTCGCCTGCGGTCGTGGCATTGAGGAGCACCGCGGCGTCCTCGGACTCCGCGAACTGTTCGGCCACGGCCTGGGCCCGGCGGATGGAAAGGGAAATCAACCGGGAAGCAACCACCGTAAACGTCAAGGCAAGCACAGTCGCAATGCCGATGGCAATGTCGAGATCAAACCCTGTGGCTCGCGACAGCAGCACGGCCACCACAAATATCAGAGTGAGAATCGTCCCGAAAATCAAGGTTCGATTGCCGGTTCCGATAACCAACGGTGTTTTCGCGCTCATGCAACCTCCATTTCAGCCCGCTTTATCGGCAACCGCCGTGCAAAACTCATCCCTTAAATTGTAATCATTATGCTTTTGCGCACCAATTAGCAACATGACTAAAAGAGGTTCCTGTCACCAGGAGGGGTCGCCTGCTCCAGGCGGCGGCGACGACGTTCATGGCGAAGTCGCCTGTATCGACGTATGGCCTGGACGGAAAAAAAATAAGTCAATACCCCGGCGACCACGCCGAAAATCAGCCCACCAACCAGAATAACGAGAAACAATTCCCAGCCCGAGGCGATCAGCTCCTTCATGGCCAAATGTTCGGGATCAAGATGCAGCCCTTCAAACGGCATGACCAGCTTCCCGATGAAAAACAAAAAGGTATAGAACGGTCCCATGGTGAACACGTTGGAGTAGCAGGTGGCCAGCCATGCTGAAAGCTTATTCGTTCGAAAAATGAACGCCAGGGCAATGATTGCGAAGGTTTGAAAGGGAATGATGGGCATGGCACCGACAAACACGCCGAGGGCCAGTCCCAAGGCGATATTGCGTGCCGAAGCGTTCTGCCGGATGACGCGCAGGTACCAGTACCGGACCAGACGCTTGGTTCGCGTCCACCAGTGGCGCTGATTTGCCGTAAGTTTTTTCTTGGCCATTCGGGGCTCCGCTCCGAGACTATTGCAAGACATCGAACCGATCGAACTTCATGATGAACGCGGCCCGCCCCTGCGTCGCGGAACGCAACTCCGTAGAAAAGCCAAACAGCCCGGCAAGCGGAGACAACGCCTGCACTGTTTTGGCGTCACCTCGATCCAGCATATTTTCAATTTTGGCGCCCTTGCTGCCCAAAAGCCCCATCACATCGCCCACATGTTCCTCGGGGACGGAAACTTCCAGCCACATGATCGGCTCCAGCAGCTGCGGGCCAGCCGCTTCCAGAGCGGACTTGAGTCCCATGGCTGCGGCCATGCGGTATCCTGCCGGCGAGGACTCTCCGTCGCGTCGTTCCAGCTCAAGAATACGCACACGAACGTCCTGCACAGGATATCCTTTGAGAATACCACTCTGCAACCCGTCGCTGACGCCGTCGGCCACTGCATCAATCCAGGCAGAAGGCCACCCCTCGAGATTGGCCTCGAACACCACGTCATGCCCCTTGCCGCGCTTCCGAGGCTCCACGCTCAAGACCAGCCCGCCAAAATGCATAACCTCGCCGAGCTCGCGGTGAAATTCACCCCGCGCCTGCCCCTTGCGGGTCACGGTTTCCTGGTAAACCACCTGCGGCTTGCCCGTTCGCGGCTCCAGGCCGTATTCACGGCGCAGCCGCTCGCGGATAATTTCCAGGTGCAGTTCTCCCATGCCGGAGACCACCATTTGCCCGGTATCCTCGTCGGACTCCACGCTCAACGTCGGATCTTCGAGCAAAAACTTTTGTAAAACCTCCTCGAGCTTGTCTCCTTCCTCGGAATTTCGGGGTTCGATGGCCATGGAGATCACAGGCTTGTACCCTGCAATCTGTTCAAGGATCAGAGGCGATTCCTTATCAGCCAAGGTATCCCCAGTCCGGGCGAAGCGCATCCCGGCAGCGGCCACGATTTCACCAGCCACGGCCTCGTCCAGCTTTTCCTTGCGTCCGGCATGCAGCCGGAAAAGGCGGGCCACCCGTTCATCCTGGTCCTCGGTTACGTTGTAAACCGTATCGCCAGCCTTGATGCGACCGGAATAAATCCGCATCAGGGCCAACTTACGGCCAGAATCCATGCTGACTTTAAATACAAGAGCAGAAAGAGGTTCCGACGGATGCGGGGGAAACGAAGTGCGTTCCCCTCCTTTGGGAGGAGTTCCGGAAGCGACCGGCACTTCGGCCGGACTCGGCAAATAATCACATATGGCATCCAAAACAGGCTGCACACCAATATTCTTCAACGCGGAACCGCAAAGCACAGGCACCAGCCGTCCCTGTAGCGTGGCACGTCGAATGGCCGGACGAAGTTCCTCAGGCCCGCATTCGCCGCCCCCCAGATACACATCGCAAAACTCGTCATCCTCTTCTGCAAGCGTTTCCAGCATGCGTTCACGCCAGGGAGCAACGCGCTCACGTTCCTCCACCGTCATGGGCACCCGCTTGTATTCGAGAATTTTGCTGTCAACATCAAAAATCAACCGCTCCAAGGTGATCAAATCAAAAACCCCTTGCAGCTCCTGGCCCTCACCATCCGGACACTGCAACGGCAGAGGTTTGGCGCGCAATCGGCGCACCATGGAGTCGAGCACGCCGGAAAAATCTGCACCCAGCCGATCCAGCTTATTGATGAAGACAATCTTAGGGACCTTGTAACGCTCAGACTGTCGCCACACTGTCTCGGATTGCGGTTCCACCCCGCTGACACCGCAAAAAACGCCCACAGCTCCATCCAGCACCCGCAAACAACGTTCCACCTCAATGGTAAAATCCACATGACCGGGGGTATCGATAATATTGACAGTGCAATCCCGCCATGGCGTGGAGGTCAGGGCCGAGGTAATGGTAATGCCCCGTTCCTGTTCTTCGGGCATGTAATCCATGGTGGCCGTGCCCTCATGCACTTCGCCCATGCGATGGATCTTTCCGGAATAATAAAGCATCCGCTCGGTGAGGGTCGTCTTCCCCGCGTCAATATGGGCAATGACCCCGATGTTGCGAACACGATCAAGATATTTAGCGGCCTTACCGCTGCTGGAACGTTTACTCATAATTCCTCCGTCTCGCTGGGCGTGATGGAGCGCCAAGCGGTCCTGCGGACAAAAAACCGCTCGAAATTTAAATCCGGCCAGACCATACACGCTTCATGGCCCGGACCAAACACACCGGCATAGCGCGGTAACAACGCCTCCACATTACAGTCCGGTGCAAAGCATATCATTTCCCGTCCAGCGGGCAAGTCCCCCAATTCCTTGCCCACAAGCCGGAACCGGTGGGAAGGAAGTGCGGCCTCAACCACACCGGCCACCCCAAAATCCGTTGCTGGCCATGCAAAGGCCAAGGCCTCCAAATTCACATCCCGGCCATGTCCGGAAAGGTACACCGCAGCTCGCTTCACAGGTGAAGCACGCCAAATCCGGCACCCGGAAGCCGCTTCACAGGACGCATCCAGGCAGGATGTCGTTTCCCCCAATATCAAAATCGCGCAGGAATCGCTGCTCCGGCACAATTCGGCAGTAAACCGTCTGATCCGCTCCGGCGGCAACACAGCCACCCGCTCCTGCCCGGCCAATTCCAAAGTCGTAAGCAAGGCCGCTGGCACCTCTTGGTCCTGTTCGCCAGCATACAGAGCCAAGACCTCCGGGACACCGGCATTCAATACCGGCATCAAGGCGGCCGCAAGACCAGCACACGAAGTTTGTTGATCAAAGATCACCAATGCGGCATCAACAGGCTGCTTGCTCTCGATCAGCGCAACATCCGCGTCCAGCTCACGCCATCGGCGCCATGTCCGACATGTTACAGCGGGATGCAAAGCGTCCTGCCGCGCCAGCGCCGTCTTGATCAAAGCGCGGTGCGGAGCAGAAACCAGATCATAGGCCAAGGAAAAAGCCGAGTCGTCCAGACAGGCTTCCTGAATCCAGGAGGGCATCATCATTTTGGGGCTTCCTGCAAAAAAGCGGTCCGAAGACCGCTTGATAGGAGTTACAACCAATCCCGTATGAACTTGTACCAACTATCCTGCAATCGCATCCTCTCCTCCTCGGAGAGCGTCTTCTGATGCTCATAGTAAGAATACTCGGCACGCTTGCGGGCGTACTCCTGAATGTCCGGCAGATCCGGAAAGTTTTCCACGATGTACTTGTAACGACTCCAGGCTGGACCGTATTTTTCGGTACGCCAATAAAAATCCGCCACAAAAATTTCGTGTTCCGCTAAGATACGGCGGCTTTTATGGATATATTCCCGGGCCTGGACCGCGTAATCCGTATCCGGATAGGCGTCCACCACGCGCTGGAAATATTCAATTCCCTCACGGATGTTGTCCTGCCGACGGTCAATGGATTCAAACTGTTTGAAGTTGGACATGCCCACCTGGAAAAGCACGTAGGGCGTATCCTCATGCATGGGATGTAATGCCTCAAACTCTTTGTATGCGTCCGCGGCAAGAATGTACTCCTCATCCAGGAAGTAGGCATCGCCAAGCCCCACTTCCGCCTTGGGCGTGAAGGGACTAAAGGGATAGTTGTCCTTCAGCTTCATGAAATATTCTGCCGCATCGCCGTAATCTCCGTCATTCATGGCGTAGACACCGGCCTCATACAATTCCTGAGCCGTATCTTCGGGCGGCGGCAGGAAATAGTAATCAATGAGGGTACAAGCGGAAAGCAGCGACAATAGCGCGACGACGGACAGAATTCGCAAGCAGGATTTAGGCATCAAGTTGTTCCAGATACGCAAAGGCGGAGGTGGCGGCCGTGGCACCATCGCCGACCGCAGTTGCCACCTGGCGACAAAGTTTGGAGCGCACATCCCCGGCCGCGAACACACCGGGAACATTGGTACGCATTTCCGTATCGGTAATGATTCCGTTAGAATCCATATTCAATACAGCAGGGACAAACCCTACGTTGGGCTCAAAACCAACAAAGACAAACACGCCCTCGACGTCCAAAACGCTCTTTTCCCCTGTGGCGAGATTTTCAATGGCTACACCGGTAACTTCGCTCTCGCCCTGGATCTCATGGACCACGGTGCTCCGAACGACCTCAATGGCCTTGTGGGTGAAACACTTGTCCTGATAGCACTTCAGTCCGCGGAAGTCGTCGCGGCGATGGATGAGATAAAGCTTCTTCACCAGCTTGGCGAGATACAAAGACTCTTCCAGAGCGGAATTGCCTCCTCCCACCACAGCCACCACACGGTCGCGGTAAAAATTTCCATCGCACAGGGCGCAGTAGGAAACCCCACGCCCCAAAAGGCGCTGCTCACCGGGAACGCCCAATTTGCGATATCGTGCTCCGGTACAAAGAATTACGCTGCGGGCGCGGATCCACTCCTCGCCCACCAACAGTTCGTGTTCCGCCTTGCCCGCGGGGTCAAGCCGCATCTCCCGAACCTCGTCCATCATTTTGTCCGGCGCATAGGCCTCAAGCTGTGCGGCAAAGGCGTCCGCAAGCTCATAGCCCTTCATACCCTTGGGGAATCCGGGATAATTCTCGATTTCTTCCGTAAGCAGGACCTGCCCGCCCGGAGAAAGTTGTTCCACCATGAGCGTGCTGATACCGGACCGCAAAAGATAAAGGGCGGCCGTCATTCCGGCCGGGCCGCCCCCAACAACGACAGCGTCGTATGTTTTCATTGGACTACAGCGCCTTTTTGCTGATCATTTCCTTGATGCTGCTTTTGGAAACGGCACCGGTGGTCTGGTCCAGCACTTCTCCGCCCTTGAACAAAATCAGGGTCGGGATGGCGCGAATTCCGTACTTGCTCGGAGAGGCGGAGTTTTCGTCCACGTTCATCTTGCAAATCTTGACCTGCCCCTCATATTCGGTGGCCAGTTCGTCGATCACCGGTCCCATGGCCCGGCAGGGACCGCACCAGGGAGCCCAGAAGTCGACGAGTACGGGAATATCGCTCTGCAACACTTCTTGTTCAAAATTTCCGTCCGTGACCTGGAACGCCATATGGATCTCCTTTGTTTTCGGATGAACTCCGTTTATTTCACGCATCCGAACGCCCCTGACACAGGCCGCCCGGTCACTCTCATCAATCCTTCTAAATTAGTGCCGCCCCTGGGAAGTGTCAAGGAACATCGAGAGGCTTCACGGCTTAAACCGGCGCAGAAAGCCAGTCCTGGGGTACCTTGCGCCCTCGGGGAACCGCCTCCAACTCCAAGGAGTGAAATCTACCGCAACGCGCCAACCGTTCTCCGGCACAGGCTACCATGGCCGCATTGTCCGTGCAAAGAGACGGTGATGGCATGACCGCCCGAAGGCCATGTTTTTCAGCAAGGGCCAACATGGTTCGGCGAAGCATGGAGTTGGCGGCAACCCCCCCCGCAACGATCAGCGCCCGGGCATTGGGAACCCGGGGCAAAGCCCGTTCTGTTTTAATCCGCAACGTTTCGGTGACACTCCAGTTGAAGGACGCGCAGACCACTGCCAACTCCTGGCGAATCTCCGGAGCCAAAGCGTCCGTTCCGGCCAGAGAAGGCAAAGCCAGATGCGGGTGTGCGTTCACGTGATTGACCACCGCGGTTTTCAATCCACTGAAGCTGAAATCAAGGTTGTCGTTATCGATATATGCCCGCGGGAACATTTCATGATCGGGTTGCCCTTCCTGGCCCAGTTCATCAAGAAGCTGGCCGCCGGGATACGGCAGATTCAAACGCTTGGCCGCCTTGTCAAAGGCTTCGCCCGCGGCATCGTCCAACGTCCGGCCCAACAATTGAAAATTGTGGTCACTGCGCACGGCATAGGTATGCGTATGTCCGCCGGAAACCAGTAACCCCAAAGCCGGGAACGGAACGTCCTCCTCCAGCCCCGCTGCCAGAAGATGAGCATGCAGATGATTGACCCCCACCAGGGGAACCCCCAGTGCAAGAGCGAGTCCTTTGGCAAACGACAGCCCGATCAACAACGCTCCCAAAAGCCCGGGCCCCCGAGAAACAGCCACACAGGAAATTTCCTCCGGCTGTACGCCGGTTTCGGTCAGCAATGTGCGGTAAAGTCCTGGTAAAACACGCAGGTGTTCACGAGAGGCGATTTCGGGGACAACCCCACCGAACAACGCGTGCACATCCACCTGCGAGGCCAGTTGCTGGCCCAGAAGGCGACCGTTGCGAACCAGCGCCACGGCTGTTTCGTCACATGAACTTTCTATTCCAAGGCAAAGCATGAAGCAGGGTACCTTCCACGGATGGTATGCAGGAAGCCGTCGCCGGTTCCGAAAGCCGCGTCCTTGGCGGAGCCGGGCTCATAACCGCGACATTCACGCTTCAAGCCCTGCCCCGCACCCTCGATTTCAGGCCATAGTCTTGGCTTTGGCATAAACATCAAGGATTTTCTGGACATCATTTTTTGAGCCAATAAACAGTGGAACCCGTTGATGCAGGTGTTCCGGTTCAATTTCCAAAATACGCCGGTACCCGTCCACGGCCAGGCCTCCGGCTTGCTCCGCGATCATGGCCATGGGGCTGGCCTCACACATGAGCCGCAGCTTGCCGCGCGGTTTGGCAGGGTCGCGGTGGTCCGCAGGGTACATAAAAACCCCGCCGTAAATTAAATTACGATGAAAATCAGCAACCAAAGAACCGATATAGCGTAAACTAAAAGGACGTTTGATGGCGTTGTCCGTCCCCTTGAAATACCGCATGACCTCCTGAGTGGGGTCATCCCAGTACATCTGGTATCCTTCATTCACCGAGTAAATTTTGCCTTGTTCCGGTATGCGGATATTGGGGTGCGAAAGCAGAAATTCCCCAACCCCGGGGTCCAGGGTGAACCCGTGAACGCCCTCTCCGGTGGTGAGCACCAGCATGGTGGAAGACCCGTACATAATGTATCCGGCAGCCACTTGCTCATCACCCTTTTGCAAAACATCGCTGTGCATGACTTCGGTGTCTGCCGGGCTGCGTCGCCGGAAAATGGAAAAGATGGTTCCAATGTTCACGTTCACGTCAATATTGGACGAACCATCCAGCGGGTCGAAAATCAGCACGTACTCCCCCGTGGGATACCCGCGAGGGATACTGATGATGTCCGCATTTTCCTCCGAAGCCATGGCGCAAAGCACCCCGGCCTTGGAAAGACGGTGAATCAAAATACTATTGGCGTACTCGTCCAGTTTTTTAACTTTTTCGCCCTGAACATTGACGTCTCCTGTAAACCCCAGAACATCCACAAGCCCAGCCTTGTTCACCTCGCGGGAGATGATCTTGGCCGACATGATCAACTCGTTGAGCAACAGGGTGAAACGGCCCGTGGCCTTGACCTGGGACTGACTGTACAACAGGTGTTCCGTGACGGTGATCTGTTGCGGCACTTCAGCCTCCCATAGATTATATGTCATTGAAAACGGACCGATATGGTAGCTGATTCCTGAAAGAAGTCCAACCTAGAAAGGCAGCCATCCGCTCTCTTCCCGTTCCTGTTCGGCGCAGGTCGTGGCGTAGACATACGGATCACTGCCCACATAGCGCACGAGCCAAACATAGCATTGCCCCCCGGCCTCGACCTTGCCGGTAACGTCGTCCGCCAAAATTTCATCCCAAGGCAACGCCTCCAGGGCCGAAAGGTCCCGTTCGCGGTCAAGACTCCAGGCCGCACCGCCAGGGTGCAGGATAATCAACTCGTTCGGATCCGGGCAAAAGCTAAGCAAAGTACGCGGGTCCACGCTAACCAGAATCAAGCCGTCAAAATCCGCGTCCTTGAAATAAGGAGTACCAATGTACAGTTCAGGGCCCAGCTCCGGATAGTCCACCGCTGTCTGCAAAAAGGTATCCCGCCAATTGGCCTCGTAAACCAGAGGACCGCTGATGCGCTTCAGAGGATCCTCGGGTACGCGGTCCAGCATCCAGCCATCTTTGTTCACCACAATCATGTTGTGAACCCATGGGTAGCGGATAAAAAGCAGGTCAATCCATTTTTCGTCGGGGTAAGAGTCACGATCCGAAACATAACGGATCATGGCCTTGAGAGGCGCATCCACAGGCGTCACAAGGCGGGCCAGCTTTTCCTGGTTGGGATTTTCAAACTGATAGGCGTCCAGGTCCACGGAAGGGTCCGGGTTGACAAAACTGCCCACGCCCCGGGCCATGTTTTTGGTGCCTTCCCATCCGTCCTGTAAAGTGGAACAGCCCGTGAGCAAAAGTACCAGTATAAAAAGCAAAGAAAAAAAACATGTTCGCTGCAATTTGATCTGCCTCAAAGGTTTTCTGTGTCGGCCCCGCGCCAACGCAGGCCGGGCCCGGGAAACAGACAATATAGAAGGCCCAGTCTCCGCGCGCACCGTCTATGCGCCGGGAGCACACGTCCAATTGTGGACGCACCCACCGGACGGCTTTGCGGTCACATGGTCGAGTATTACCTTTTATGATTTTTTCGCGGCGTACCGTAACCGCAATGCTGAAAGCGATACCTCAGGAAAGACCCGGACACAAGCGAGTGGGGATCAGTCCGCTTCCTGGCGCTGGACCCGCGCTTCAAACCGGGCTGCCAGTGTTTCCAATGCTCCAATGAGCCGATTTTTGGCATGTTGACTGAACACGTCGTCAGCGGTGGAAGGCTCGGGCTGCGGCGAGGCATGCCGCCGGGCGATTCCCGCCTGCATATCCTCCACGCGGGCCGCCAGGTCCTCACGCTCCACCCCTTGTGCCCGGTCACGAAGATATTGATAGATTTCCAAGGCTCCCTGATAGTCGCCTTGCGCCGCCAGCAGGTCCGCCATGGTCCTTGTGCGCAAACTGCCGACGGAAACGTGTTCTTTGCGCGAGGTGCTCTGCTCGAAAGCCTCAAAGAGGGGTTCGGGATCCTGAGGCAAGGGCTCCGGAGAAGCCGCCGGCGGCGGCAACGGCCCCACCAACCGTTCGGAAAGCGAATTCACCCCTTCAAGGACAATATCCGTCCAATGAACAGGACGCCCTTGCAGCCAGGAAGCCACCAGCATAAGGAAAACCCCGAAATCCCGCCGCTCGTCCGGCTGCCCCTGGGCCCAGGTTTTCCAAAATTCCGGATATCCGCTCAGCGCCTCCACCACCCGGGCCGAATGCTCAAGGGCTTCATCGGAGCGGCCCAGGTCGGACAATACCTGAACCAGCAACATGCGTGCCTCGAGGTATTCAGGATGGCGTTCCAGACCGGATGCCAGCGTGGTTGCCGCATTTTCCTTTTCGCCCACTTTGACGAACAGCTTGGCCAATGGGAAAAAAACCCGAGAACCGGGCTCCAGGCTCAGGACCTCTTGGAACCACTCAATCTTTTCTTGCATCCCGCCCGTCTCCAGCGGATTCGCCGTTTTCCGGAAAGACGTACAGCACCTCGTTTTTCCGGACATAGTTCATGCGTTCTCTAATCATACGCTCCTGGTAGTCGGCGTCGGATTCCAACCGCAAGATATCCCTGCTGAGGTCCCGGCTTTTCGCCTCCAGCCCCTCCACCTCGGAACGGAGGGTTTGGTAACGTTTTCTAAGGTCCAGGTAGGAGGCGACCCCCTGCTCACCCCAAAGAAGTCCCAAAAGAAGATACACGTTGAGCAGCAACAACAGTCCGACAATGACCCGGCGTCCAAACATGACACCTCACTGCAGACGATCGGAGTCGGGCCGGTTCTCCATAAGCTGCGAAAAAGGCAGCCGAAGCTCCTCCAGAAAACGAGACGTGGCCCGCTCGATCCGCTCCACCTCTTCCTCGGAAAGCTGCATCTGATCGACTCTTTTCAAAAAACTTTTCAAAAAGTCGAACTCGTCGAGCAGGCTGGCACCCAGCTCAAGCTTTCTCAACTCGGGCTCAAGCTCGAGTATCGTTTTCAGGCAATTGGTGATGCGGACGACGCGATTCACGTTGGCCTCCTGCATGCGCTTCATAACCGGATCAGACGCGTTCGTCTTCCCTTCCCTGTTCGTGTAGCAGGTTTTCATAGAAGTTGTACAGATAGTTCCCACCGGAAAAGACCGTCAAAACCAGCGCCACGTAAAGCAGAATAGTGCCGATTCCGAGCAGGTCCAGTCCGAACAATTCTCGACCGAAAATCAAAGGCACCAGGGCCACGATCTGCAATACGGTCTTGAGTTTGCCGAACTTGTCGGCCGCCACCACCAAACCGCGTTCCGCAGCAATGGCGCGCATGCCCGTCACGGCGAGCTCACGTCCCAAAATCAAGATCACCACCCAGGCCGGTGCCCGCCCCTGGTGCACCAGCATGACTAAAACGGAACAAATCAACAACTTGTCAGCAAGCGGGTCCAAGAATTTCCCCATGCTGGTCACTTCGCTGCGTCGCCGGGCCAGCATGCCGTCCAGCATGTCGGTCACACAGGCCGCTATGAACACCAACGTTGCGAGCCAAGCTGTGAAGGCTCCCGGGAAATACATCAAAAGCACGATGAGCGGGACAGCGCCCACGCGGGCCAAAGTCAACGAGTTAGGCAGATTGAACATCCGCACGGGCTCCTTGCGATATGTCGCCTTCCGGCACTGCGGCGGGCCGGACGACTCATAGTCCGGCCGTTTGGTCGCAGAGGCGCCGCAGGTGCGGACGCAGGAAAGGCAGCCTAGTTATGAACCGAACTGGCGGCTTCCAGGCTTTTCAGTGCTGCTTCAGCGACCTTGTCGCCCAAATCCAGCAGCGCCTTTTTAGCCGGGGTCTCCTCATCCATCAGCACTACCGGAGTACCGATGTCACCGGCCACCACTGTGGCGGGATCAAGGGGCACAGCTCCCAGGAAATCCAGTCCGTACCTTTCGGCCAATTCCCGGCCGCCGCCACTCTTAAACAGGTCGATCCGCTCGTGACAGTGCGGACAGATCAACCCGCTCATATTCTCCACCACACCAAGGATATTGGCATTGGCGTACTGCAAGAAATTGATGGATTTCCGCACATCGGCCAACGACACTTCCTGCGGAGTGGTCACCACAACGCACAGTGCCTCGGGAATGGTCTTCAGCACGGTCATGGGCTCATCTCCGGTACCCGGGGGGGAGTCCACCACCAGAAAATCCAAGGGGCCCCACTGCACGTCAGAGACAAACTGGCGGATGGCAGAGGTCTTCATGGGACCCCGCCACAGCACGGCCTGATCCGGATCCTTAAGCAGCGACTCCATGGAAACCACATGCAGATTTTCGGAATACTGTTTGGGCTTGATCAACGATCCCCGGTCCACATCGAGCAACCCTTTCAGTCCCAGCAGGGTCGGTACGCTGGGCCCGTGGATGTCCACATCCATAAGCCCCACCTTGTACCCTTTCCGGGCCAACGCCGCCGCAAGGTTTACAGACACGGAGCTTTTGCCCACGCCCCCCTTGCCGGACATAATGAACAATTTATACTTGATTTTGGCCAGAGTCGAAGAAATCAATCCGTCCTGCAACTTAAGCTTGGCGCTGCCGCCCTCTTTGCCCGCAGATGGACACGACCCTCCGGCCGAAGAACATGAACTCATGTTTCACTCCTTATCCCGCGCCCGTACGCGGGGTTCTCCACTTATGCGTCGCCTACCAGCCGTGCGTACCCACCAGGTCCACAAAGCGCACATCTCCCAGGTCGATCTGTTGCACGCGGCCTTCCATTTTTTCCACCTGAAGCAAAGTTTGTCTGCCCCGACTGGCCCCTACCGGAATAATCAACCGGCCTGGATCGTCCAATTGGTCAACCAAAGGAGCAGGTACGTCCGGTCCGCCCGCGGTGACCAGAATCCTGTCAAAGGGCGCTTCTCCAGGCCACCCCATGGTGCCGTCGTCCAGCTTGCAGCGGACGTTGAACAGACGCATATCCAAAAAGCGCTGTCGCGCCGTGAAAAAAAGCGACTTGATCCGTTCCACAGTATAAACATCGGCCCCCATATGGGCAAGGACGGTGGTCTGGTATCCCGAACCAGTCCCGATCTCCAGAATCTTCATGCCTGGCCGGACGCCCAGGGCCTGGCTCATGAGGGCCACTACATAAGGCTGAGAAATGGTCTGATGCTCGCCGATGGGCAGGGGGCAATCCAAATAGGCCTTGGAAGCAAGGGCTTCCTCCACAAACTCGTGCCGCGGGACCTCGCGCATAGCAGACAGCACGGCAGCGTCGGTTATGCCCCGTGCCTCCAACTGTTCCCGCACCATGCGTTCTCTTGTTCGTCTGGGATCAACGCGCACATCGCCTCCAACATGATATACCCCGCATCCAGGCGGATGGATGACCAGATTTTCCCGGTCAAGTCAACCAAGCTGATGCTGGCTTTGGGAAATATCTATTGACAAATCCGGCAAACCATGAAAGTAATTTATTCAATTATTACGAAGACATTACAGGTGGTAAAGTCATGAAAGTTAAGGATTTGATGTCTGCCCCGGTTTTTTCACTCCGACAGACCGACACGCTTTACAGCGCCCGTGAACTCATGCAAATGCAACGCATCCGGCATATTCCCATCGTCACCGCCGACAATATCTTCATCGGATTGATCACACACCGCGATCTGCTTTCCGCCACCATATCCCACCTCGCTGAAGTGGATCCGGAAACGCAGCGTGAAATCGACGCAGGTATCCCCATTCAGGAAATCATGCGCACCGATCTAAAAACCATCGGCCCGGACGACAGCCTGGAAAACGCCGCCAAAATGTTACTGAACCACAAATATGGCTGCCTGCCCGTAGTGGATCAACGCATTCTCGTGGGCATTCTTACCGAAGCCGATTTTCTCAAACTCACCATTCAGCTCTTGGAGGCCTTGGACGATCCGTCCTGATTTTCCCTTTCCTCCCATTTTCTTTCCCGCCCCCATGGTCCGCATTCAAAAGCGGACTTGTTCCTGTTCCAAATTGACTGTAGACAAAATCTAGAAATCAGATACGGGAGTGAGTATGACAACACTCAATCGCAACAAGCCCGCCAAGAAAGGCGGAAGGATCATCGTTTTAGTTCTCCTGGCCGTCCTCGCCATTGCCGCAGTCTGGTACGTTCTGCGGGACACCACCCCCCCCACCCTGACCATCACGCCGCAGCAGGGCTTTCTCAACACGGAGTCCAGTCTGGTCATTACGGCCGACGATCAGGGAGTGGGGCTCAAACGCCTCAGTATCCGCGTAGTCCAGGATGGCAAGGATCGCATCAGCGTGGACAAAACTTTTTCCTCGGCCCTGCGGCATCACGAGGAAAGCATCGACCTGAAGGGACAACCCCTTTCAAACGGCCCGCTTGAAATTACGGCCCAAGCCGAAGACCGAGGATTCTTTCTTTTTTCCAAATCAAGAAAGCTCACGGCAACTCTGACGCTGGATACAAAAGCCCCGCGCATCAGCCTGCGCAGTGCACGCCACAACATTGCCCAAGGCGGCAGCGCCATAGTGGCCTTTGAAGTGGACGAAGAACTGCGCGAATGCGCTCTGCACGTCAATGAACACGTTTTCCCCGCCTACCAGCAGGAAAATGGTACCTACCTCTGCCTCTTCGGCATGCCCTGGGATATTGCTCCAGCCGAATTTCACCCCGTAATCAAAGCGACCGACCTGGCGGGCAATGAGTCCAGCCGCAACCTGCCCCACCATGCCAATGCCCGAAACTTCCGGCACGACCGGCTCAACCTGCCTCAAAGCTTCCTGGTACGCAAAGGGGAACTCTTTCAAAAAGTCTTTCCCAACGACCCGGAAACCGACCCGCTGGGACGATATATCAAAATCAACAATGTGCTTCGTTCCCAAAACCGAGCCCAACTTCGCAAGATCGGTTTGGACACGTCCCCGGTGCCTCTCTGGCATGGTGCCTTTACCCGCTCTCCGGGTGCCACCACAGCGAATTTCGGAGACAACCGCGACTATTATTACAATGACACGGTGGTGGACAACCAGACCCACCTGGGTGTGGATTTGGCCAACCACCGCAACAGCCCCATTGAAGCCGCCAATGACGGCAAAGTTGTTTTTGCCGACTTCCTGGGAATCTACGGAGAATGCGTCATCATCGACCACGGCCTTGGGTTGCAAAGCCTCTATGCCCATCTCAGCCGCATTGACGTCCAGTTGGGTGAAAGCATCCAAAAGGGACAAATTGTGGGGCTTTCCGGCGTAACTGGGCTTGCAGGGGGAGACCACCTCCACTTCGGCATGGTGGTTTCCGGCCTGCCTGTCCAGCCCCGCGAATGGTGGGATGGCTCCTGGATCGCCAACAACATCACCCCCCGGCTGGAAGACTAACCCGAACACTCCGCCTCCGAAATACATACATAGCCATGCGGTGGGACATCATGTTCCACCGCTTTTTTATGTCTCCGGGAACATTTCTTGCTTAATTTCAAGAGCAGGCACTATTTTCCGGGAGGTGACGACATGAGCATCAGCGGGATTGAATCCTCGCTTTCCAGCGTGCAAACGCAATCGCTGAAAAAACAGCAGACAAGCACCGGATTCCCCGGACTGAGGCGGCAACTCAGCGAGGAAGAAGAAAAACGTCTCGAACAACTCACGGAGATGCTCACGGACCTTCTTGCCCAGGCCGTGGACAACCCCAGTGGAGAGCAACGTGCACGAATCCGTGACATCGAAAACGAAATTGCAAAGATCACCGGGGAAAAACCTAAAAAGAGCCTGGCCGCCAGCACCAAAGGAATTCCAGGACAGGATGACGACGAGACAAAAGAAAATGCCCTGCTTGGAGAAAGTCCCTTTCTGCGAGATGAAAAAATCCGCGAACGTACCTTGCCGCACAAACGGCTGGAACCAGGCCCAGGTACCCTGGCCGCCCCTTTGAACAGCGCCATGGCTGTTCAACTGCAAATGACCTCGGGAAGTCTTCAGGCTTCACAACACCGGCCCGGTCCAGGATTTGCTGCCTATGAGCAACAAATCGGACTAAAATTCGAAACACCCCCGGCGGACCTCAAGATTGGCGGAGTAAACCGTTCGGCCTGACCCCTCGGATCACGGAGTCAGTCGCCCCTCACGTCGTCTCCCATAAAAAAAGCCCGGGAAACCCGGGCTTTTTAATTATCACATTCAATCCGACTGATCCGCTTTTCAGTGCGGCCGTTCCTCAAGTCGCTGCTCCTTCAGAAGCAGATTGGCAATGGGTTCCACCGCATCACCGCGACCGCAAAAAATGGCGTCCGCATTTTCGCAGGCCAACGCATGCTCCAACACTTCATCCATGTGTTCTACAGGCAGGATCGTCAGATCGTCCTTGATTTCCTGGGGGACGTCCCGCAGGTCTTTTTCATTATCCCGGGGGATCAGCACGGTCTTGATCTGGCCGCGATGGGCCGCCAGAAGCTTTTCGCGCAGACCGCCGATGGGCAGTACACGCCCCCGTAAAGTAATCTCGCCCGTCATGGCCAGATCATTTCGCACGGGGATGTTCAACAGGGCCGAAGCCACGGCAGTGGCCAGGGTGATCCCCGCGGAAGGCCCATCCTTGGGAGTCGCTCCTTCCGGCACATGCACGTGAATATCCACCTCTTGGTGGAAGTCCCGCTTCAGGCCAAAGACATCCGAACGTGACCGCAGGTAGGAGATGGCGGCCTTGGCCGATTCCTGCATCACGTCACCAAGCTTGCCCGTAATGGCCAGTTTGCCCTTTCCGGGCATAAGCACGGTCTCCACAAGGAGCAGCTCACCGCCCATTTGCGTCCAGGCCAAGCCTGTGGCAACCCCCACCTGGGCATTTTCTTCGCGCTCGCCATAACGGAACTTGGGAACTCCCAGGAACTGCTCCAGGGAATCGGCCTCTACCGTGACCTGCATTTGCTTGTCGCCAGCCTCTACGATGCGCATAGCGGTTTTACGGCACAGGGACGCAATCTCGCGTTCCAGATTTCGCACCCCGGCCTCCCGAGTATACGTGCGAATCAACTGAACCAACCCTTCACCCGTCAAATTCAGATTTTCCGCAGCCAAGCCGTGCTGCTCCACTTGTTTGGGCAGCAGGAACCGGCGGCCAATCTCCCGTTTTTCGGTCTCCAAGTAGCCAGGCAACCGAATAATTTCCATTCGGTCCTGAAGAGGCAGAGGGATGGAGTCCAGGGTATTTGCCGTAGTGATGAAGAAAACCTTAGAGAGGTCGTAATCCAGATCCAGGTAATGATCGTTGAAGGTGGCGTTCTGCTCCGGATCCAAGACCTCCAGCAACGCTGAAGAGGGGTCACCCCGGAAGTCCGTACTCATCTTGTCCACTTCGTCGAGGCAAAGCACCGGGTTGTTGAACGAACAACGCCGCAGAGACTGGATGATCTTGCCGGGCAACGCTCCAACATAGGTACGCCGGTGTCCGCGGATCTCCGCCTCGTCGCGCACGCCGCCCAACGAGAGGCGAACAAATTCCCGTTCCGTGGCTCGGGCGATGGAACGGGCGATGGACGTCTTGCCCACGCCCGGCGGGCCCACCAAACACAGAATAGGCCCCTTGATGGTATCCACCAAGTTCTGCACTGCCAAATATTCAAGGATGCGTTCCTTGGGCTTTTCCAGTCCAAAGTGATCCTCGTCCAGGACGGTGCGGGCCTTGTCGATGGCAATGTTGGTCTGCTTGAGTTCGCCCCAGGGCAAATCCAACACCCAGTCCACATAATTGCGCAATACCGTGTACTCCGCAGAACTGGGCTGCATGGTGCGAAGCTTTTTCACTTCACGCAAGATCCGTTCGCGGTTCTCATCGCTCATTTTCTTCTCAGCCAGGCGCTTTTCCAGCTCCGCAGCCTCGGCAACGGGATCATCCTCGCGGCCCATCTCCTTGTTGATGGCCTTGATCTGCTCGTTAAGGTAATAATCCCGTTGGTTTTTCTCCATCTGGTCCTTGACGCGACCTTTAACTCGCTGCTCAATAGTGGCAATCTCCACCTCACCGAGCAGCAGCTCATAGACCCGTTCCAGACGCTCGTACGCGGGAAGCAGCTCCAGCACTTCCTGCTTTTTTCGAAAGTCCACCTTCAGATGCGGCATGACCGCATCAGCGAGCTGTCCAGCCTCAAAAATACCGGACATGGCGGAAATGGCCTCCGGTGCCACCTTTTTGTTGGCATCTCCCAGGCTTTCCAGCCCTTCGTGCACAGCCCGCACCAGGGCATCCGCCTCGGAGTCCTCCACCTCGCGCTCGGCAATGCGCTCCACGCGGGCCATGGGATACTCGTCTTCAGGCGAGACCACATTAGTGGTGGGATCCCAGCGCCCACGGTACAACCCCTCGAACAACACCTTGATGGTGCCGTCGGGCAGTCGTAACATCTGAAGAATCTTGCTGACCGTTCCAACCTCGTAGAGATCTTCAGGTTCAGGTTTTTCCTTTTCCGGTGCCCGCTGGGTCACAAGAAAAATCTTTTTGTCAAAATTGGCCAACGCGCTCTCAATGGCCTTTACCGAAGCATCCCGCCCCACAAACAGGGGCACGATGGACCTCGGAAACATGACCACCTCGCGCAGGCTCATCATGGGCAGGGTAACGAAGTCGATGGGGGAATCCTTCGAGTCGAAACCGAATTTCGGCATGCGTTCCTCCGTGAATCCTGAACACCCGCCCCGGAAAACCCGGGGCGGTATTCACACCAAATAATACCGGAACGCAGGATGTCAATCACCGGCGGCCGGACAGGACCGCATCAGGCGCTTTTCACTTCCTGTTGGTAGATCAGCAGGGGGTCAACCTGATTTTCCACCACGGCCCGGTTGATCACGCACTCCTTGACTCCTTCCAGAGAAGGCAGCTGGTACATGATTTCCATCATCACGCTCTCAAGCACGTTGCGCAGTCCCCGGGCTCCGGTCTTGCGATCCACGGCCCGCTTGGCCACGGCCCGCAGGGCATTCTCCGTAAACCGCAAATTCACATCGTCCAGGCCGAACAATTTCTGGTACTGCTTGGTCAAGGCGTTGCGCGGCTCCACCAGAATCCGCACGAGGTCATTCTCGGTCAATTCCTCTAGAGAGGTGATCACGGGGATGCGCCCCACGAATTCAGGAATCAAGCCGAACTTGACCAAATCATTGGGTTCGGCCTGGGCCATAAGTTCGCTGGCCGAAGCATTGATCTTCACGTCGACCTTGGCACCAAACCCCATGGCCGACCCTTGCAGCCGCTGCTGGACGATGCCCTCCAAACCGATGAAGGCTCCGCCAAGGATAAACAGGATGTTCGAGGTGTCCATACGGATGAACTCCTGCTGTGGGTGCTTGCGGCCCCCCTTAGGCGGAATGTTGGCCTCAGTGCCTTCAATAATTTTGAGCAATGCCTGCTGCACCCCTTCGCCCGACACGTCGCGGGTAATGGAGGGACTGTCGCCCTTGCGGGAGATCTTGTCGATCTCGTCCACATAGATGATGCCGCGGGAAGCGGCCTCAATGTCGTAATCCGCGTTTTGCAGCAACTGCACGAGGATGTTCTCCACATCCTCGCCCACGTAGCCCGCCTCGGTCAGGGTGGTGGCGTCGGCAATGGCGAACGGCACTCTGAGCACCCGAGCCAGGGTCTGGGCCAGCAAGGTCTTTCCGGAACCGGTGGGACCGATAAGCAAGATGTTAGACTTATCCAGTTCCACATCATCCTGACCGGCCGTAGCGGCGTAAAAAACCCGTTTATAGTGGTTGTGCACTGCCACGGAAAGGATCTTCTTGGCCATGTCCTGACCAATGACGTACTCGTCGAGCAGTTCCTTGATTTCCTTCGGCGGAAGCAGCCGCCCCTCGCCGAACTCGCTCTGCACTTGCTCCTGGGCCATGATGTCGTTGCACAGTGCCACGCACTCGTCACAAATATAGACATCGGGTCCGGCAATGAGCCGCTGGACCTTGGCCTGGGGCTTGTTGCAAAAAGAGCAGCACAGCTCGTTTATTTCGTTCCTACCGCTCATGAACACTCCCTGGTGTTGTGTCCGAATTCTCCCCAACCAGATTTTCCCCTGTCAGGGCTGGTCTCGCTTCCCCGCTCACAGGAACAAAAAAGCAATTTATGGATTCCGGACGCTTCACTCGCTCTTATCAGAGGCTTCAGAGGACTCTCCTCTGGAAACCATAATGCTGTCGATCAACCCGTATTCCTTGGCTTCGACAGGTCCCATGAAATAGTCACGCTCGGTGTCCCGGGCGATTTTATCAAATTCCTGGCCGGTATGGCGGCTGAGGATCGAGTTCAAGTCCTCACGCAGACGCAAAATCTCACGAGCCTGGATATCGATGTCCGTGGCCTGCCCCTGGGCACCACCCAACGGCTGGTGAATCAAAATACGGCTGTGGGGCAATGCATACCGCATCCCGGCTTCACCGGCGCAAAGCAGCAGCGCCCCCATACTCGCGGCCTGTCCCATGCAGAGCGTAGCCACCGGAGCGGAAATGTACTGCATAGTATCATAAATGGCCAACCCTGCCGTAACCGAACCGCCCGGCGAGTTGATGTACATATAAATTTCTTTTTCCGGATTTTCGGACTCAAGAAAAAGCAGCTGGGCGCAAATGAGGCTGGCCACATGATCATCCACGGCACTGCCGAGGAGCACGATGCGGTCTTTCAGCAGACGGGAATAAATATCATAGGCGCGCTCGGTGCGGCCGGTGGTCTCAATGACAATAGGTACGCTGGGCATAGCCTCTCCTTGCGTTATGAAGACGTATCGGCGGCTGGGCGCTGAAACATTACCCGCCGCCCGCCCCCGGGGCGGACGGCGGGCGCAACGCTCACTTGGATATGATGGGGCATTTTGCCCCGGGAAGCAAGCGCCTCGTTATTCTTTATCTTCGGCGGCCTTTTTCGGGGCAGCCTTTTTAGCAGCGGGCTTCTTGGCAGGAGCCTTTTTGGCGGCGGGCTTCTTTTCCGCAGCTTCAGCGTCCTCTTTATTGTTCGGTTTCTTGGCCGTGCTCTTTTTTGCAGCAGGCTTCTTGGCAGCCGGTTTTTTCTTTTCTTCCCCGGCGGTCTCGTCCTTTTTCGCGGCGGCCTTTTTCTTCGACGCGGACTTTTGCTCTTCCGCCGCATCGTCAGCAACCGCTTCGATCACCTTGGCATTGTCATAAATAAAATCCGTGGCCTTGTCCGCCAGCAGGCGGTCCCGCAGCGGAACGATCAGCCCCTGCTCTTCGTAATACTGCTTGAGGTTGTGGAAAGGCTGCTGGGTCTGCATGGCCATTTGGCTGATGGCGATGTCGAGTTCCTGCGGAGTAACCTCCAAGGCCTCCTTACGGGCCACGGCCAGCAGAAAAATCTCAACGCGCACGCTCTCCTCAGCCTGGGAGCGGTACTCCTCGCGCAATTCCTCACGGCTTTTGCCAGTGGAGCTCAGGCTCTTGCCCTGCCGGTCCAGGCGATGCTCCAGGTCGGCTACCAGCCGGTCAATGCGGTCATTCACCATGCTCGGCGGCAATTCGAAGTTCATACCTTCCAGCATGTTGTCCAGCAGTTCTTTCTGGGCCTTGCTCTTAACGAACTGCTCACGCTGATTCTTGTAGGACTCACGAATGGCGGTACGCATGGTTTCCAGATTCTCAAATCCGGCTTTTTTGGCCACATCGTCATTCATTTCAGGAACGATGCGCTCCTTGACCGCGTGAACAGTGGCCTTCATGGTCAGGGTGCGTCCGGCGATATTGGTATTGATGAAGTCTTCGGGGAAGGTGATGTCCTTCTGCCCCATCTCGCCCGGCTTAAGACTCTTGATCAATTCCTCGAACTCTTCCAGTGCCTGCCCCTGGCCCAGGGTCAGATCAAAGCTCTCGGCCTTGATTCCATCCACGACCTTGCCGTCGACGTCATAGGCACCGAAGCTGACAGTGACCACTTCGCCGTCCTCGGCACCACGCACATCCTCAACGACCTTAATCTCGGCCGCATTATCCAGAATGCGCTTTTCAACTTCTGCCAGCTCGGCCTCATCAACCTCAACAGCCTCTTTTTGGACTTCGAAAGAGGAGTAGTCCGGAATCTCAATTTCCGGGGCAGTTTCAAAAGAAATTTTGTAGCTGAAGTCCTCATCCCGGACAAACTGCTCTGCATCCACGTCAATGCGGGAAACAGGTTGAGTGCCCAGTTCCGCCATGATCTCATTGATGTGGTAGTTGATCAGATCCGTGGTGGCCTCACCATAAATCTGTGCACGAAATTTGCCCTCAATAACCGACGCCGGGGCCTTCCCCTTACGAAAGCCACGAACCTCATGATTACGTTTGTACAGGGCAATGGCGGCGCCCAACGCGGCGTTCACCTCTTCGGCAGGGACCTTGATCTCAATCTCCCGCTCAACCGGGGACAACTCTTTGACTTCGTATTCCATGATTCCACAATCCTCCTCGAATCATGCCGTTGGCGTCGCTTGAAATATCTGGTGCGAGAGGGGAGACTCGAACTCCCACGGCCATGCCGCTGGATCCTAAATCCAGTGCGTCTACCAATTCCGCCACTCTCGCAAAAGGGACGCTTATAGAGCACCCCACCAGGGCGCTGTCAACACCAATAACCACTCCCGCGCCAGAGACAAGCCCTGGGGCAGGTTATTTCATACCTTCCAATATTCTTGCCACGGCAGCAACCAATTCGGAAGCGTTCGCGGCCCACACGTGTACGCCTCCTTCCACACCATGGGCCCCATCGTCAACCAAAGCAGCCACGCTATCCGGATGCGAATGGCTGGAAAGGGCATGATATGCCCCCCACTCCAATGCGGCATCACAATTGCGCACAGGCGCTGACGGCGCCTCCGTACGATCAAATCCCGCGGCCGTGACCCGCGCCTTGGCCAGGGCGGTTAGAACATCTTCCCCCTGCCGCAGATTCACGCAGCAACGCAGGTCTTCACGCACCTTGCGGGCCGCGAGAAGTACTGCGGACTCGTCTCCTTCAACACCAAACACGGCACATCCAGAGTGGGCGACACGCCCGGAAAAGGCTCGGCAAAGGGGGACATCCAGGCTGGCCACTTCATCAAAACCACGGGCATACGGCATAGACAACGCCACGTTCATCCCGTTCCGGGGCACAAGACGCTCCAAATCCGGCAGGATAGCCAAAGCGTCCACGGCCTTTGCAAGCTCACGCAATACAGGCCACCGTTCCCGCTCCTTCAGCAGCGGGGCCAAATGGTTGGGCGGTCCACTTCCATTGCCCACCTGAATTTCGTCACGCAGGCAAAGGTTCAGGTACCGTTGCGCCTCGCGAACAGCCTGGGACATTTCCAGTCCGTGCCCGAGGTGGGCGGCAATGGCTGCGGAAAGCGTGCAGCCCGTACCATGGTTGTTGTTGGTCTCGACCCGGCGCTGCATAAAGGGCAGCGGCTTTTGCCCGGGGCGGGCGTACCAGTCGGTGGAAGCCACGGAATCCATGCCATGTCCGCCCTTGATGAGTACAGCCTTGGGGCCTTGGTCCAGCAGCCGACGAGCGGCCTCGGCAAAATCGGCAGGGCTTTGAATTCGCATGCCTGTGAACAGCTCGGCTTCAGGAATGTTAGGGGTAAGCAACGCGGCATGCGGGAAAATATATTCGCGCATGGCGTCCACAGCCTCATCCTGAAGTAATTTGTGTCCGCTCTGGCTCACACAGACGGGATCCACGACAACAGGGAAGGAGGCCTCCCGCAAAAGCGGGGAGACGGCCTTCATGATGTCTCCGGAAAAAAGCATGCCGGTCTTGGCGGCCACCACATCAATATCCGTCAACACGGCCCGGAGCTGCTGAGCAACAAACTCCGCGGGGGGGGCGTGAATCCCCTCCACTCCACGTGTATTTTGCGCAGTCAGCGCTGTAATTACGGACAGTCCATAACCGCCAAGCGCGGTAATTGTTTTGATATCCGCCTGGATACCGGCCCCACCACCGGAATCCGACCCGGCAATGGTTAAAACGCAGGGAAGCTTTTTCATGAAAACCTCAATTACGTCATTAAAAAAAACGCAACGGCCCATTCGGATACCGCCGCGCCGCAAGGTGCATAGCAGGAAAAATCGCCGGGGGAAAGTCGGTTTGATCGGCCTCAGCCGCAGGAGAGTTTGACGTAATCGTCGAGGGAAACCCCGTTCCAGGATTTACTGGTCCAATAGGAGGTGGCCCAGATCATCAAGGCAGTGGCTTGCAGGTCATTGAGACGCCGAAGCTTGACTTCCAGATTGCTCTTACTGGCACCGTGTTGAATGTGCGCCCCCCGCTCGTCGCATGCCTCTTCCACGCGCAATTGCAGGTACGCCTGCTTGGACTGGTTCGGCAGCAGCTTGACTTCGCGGTGCGCCTCAAGAACGGTCTTAAGTTCGGATACGGAAAATTCGTTGGAGACGTTGCGAATGCAACGAAAAAAAACATCCACGGCCCAGGGCAAAATAAACTCGGCTCCAGCGCTCTTCGTTTTGAAGAACTCCTTAAGCCACTTCTCCTGGTCGTGGGTAATCCGTGCAGCGACCTGCGGCATACGCCTCCCCTCCGCCTCGTATGTCATATTACGACCCAATAACCTGAAATACGTATCCGTATCAAGACTTTTTCTAGTTTATTTGTGGGCAAAGTCCGGAAGCTTTCCACTAAATGCAAAAAGAGTAACATTACCGGGACCAGGCATCGAATCCGTCCTTGACCTTTTTAAACAAGGTAAGAAGCAAGGAATCGGGTACATCATTTCCATTAATGTTTAACCGCACGATCTCCGTCACGGTGTTCCGGTTGGGTGTCACGGTCTTGCGGGTCACGAGGACCACATGCTGCTCCCGGCCATCCTCCCCGTCCCGGGACGTCACCAGCAAAACCCACTGGTCATCGCGCAGCTCCCAGGCCATGTCCAGCTTCCGCCCGGCAGCGACATTGCGCTCAACCATAAATACGAAATCCCGCAGGGCAAAATGTTTCTGCACCTTGCCCAGAACACCAAGATACTCGCCCTGACGCGTTCTAATGACCAGCGGCCGAGCAAGATAGTCCTCGGAAGGAAATTGGGGAGCGCCATTGCCCCCGGCGCGAAGCAGCCTCTCCAGATCCTCCTTGGCACGCCGCAGGGAAGACATTTCCTGTTCCATATCCTCCAGCGCCCGGCGATACCTCCGTTCGCTCTCCTCCCGATCCCGCTTGATTTCTGCCAACTCATCCCGCAGGGAACGGATCTCACCGCGAAACAACGATTGGTTTTCCAGCAGATCGGTCATCTTCTCCAACACGCCGCTCATGTCGCGAACCATGGAGTCGGCCTGCCCCAAAGGAGCCTGGGCACGCTCCTCCGCCACATCCGGACCGGGAACGGACTGATGCAGTGCCAGTTCCTGTTCGATCTGTTCCGTGGACCAATTGTTGTTGAACATCTCTCGAATCCTCCTGAAGATATCGATTACTTCCACAGGATATCGTTTTCTCCGGCCCTCCCCTCCTTGCGAAGGAATGAAGTCGGAAAAACGATCCTTATAATACACGACGGTGGAGGGTGGGATGTTGAGCTGCCGCGCCACCTCGCGCAAACTGATGAATTTTTTGGTCATCCGGTGTTTATATACTGTTCATTGTTGTTCAACTTGTTGATCAATACAAAGAAAAGCGAGACAGGTCAAGGGGTAAACGCTTGTTTATGCTTCGTTGTTGTTCATCACTGTCCACAACAAAACGCCCAGCATCGACGCAAAACAGTCGACGCGCTCTTCAAGTCAACGAAAAACACACTGGAACGGATGCCGGGCATCTCCCCTTTCTTTGGCGGACCGGGCTGAGCAAAGGGTCACAGATGATGCCATTCCGCGGTTTCCGGCAATTCCCCTTTGACATGGGGCCATTCCGGCGGCTAGGTATATCAATTCATCATCGTTCCCCCTGAACCGAGAAAAGGAGCAGGACATGCAAGAATTTGCTCGGGTGCACCGCCTCCCACCATATGTGTTTGCCACGGTCAACGAACTGAAACACCAAATGCGCCAAAACGGCGTGGACATCGTGGACCTCGGCATGGGCAACCCAGACGTTCCCACACCCCAACCCATTTTGGACAAGCTCACCGAGGCGGCCTACAAGCCCGGCAACTCCCGATACAGCGCCTCCAAAGGCATCAAGGGACTGCGCAAGGCCATTACGGGGTGGTACAAACGGCGCTTTGACGTGGAACTGGACATGGACATGGAAACCTGTGTGACCATGGGAGCTAAGGAAGGCCTCGCCCACTTGGCCCTGGCCATGCTCAGTCCGGGAGACGTGGTCCTGGCTCCGGATCCGGCCTACCCTATCCACCCCTACGCCTCCATCATTGCCGGTGCCGACGTCCGGCGGGTGCCCATTGGTCCGGACCGGGACTTTTTCGAGGACCTGGAAACCGCCATCCGCCATACCTGGCCCAAGCCCAAGCTGCTGATCATCAACTACCCGCACAACCCCACAACGGTTTGCGCCGATATTCCCTTCTTCGAACGCATCGTAGACTTCGCCAAAGAGCACGGCCTGTTCGTCATCCACGACCTAGCCTATGCGGACTTCACCTTTGACGGCTACAAAGCTCCCAGTTTCCTGCAAGCGCGGGGAGCCATGGACGTGGGCGTAGAATTCTTCTCCATGACCAAAAGCTACTCCATGGCCGGCATGCGGGTTGGCTTCTGCTGCGGGAACAAAAACATGGTCCAGGCCCTGACCCGCATCAAAAGCTACCTGGACTACGGCATTTACAACCCCATCCAGATCGCGGCCACCTGCGCCCTGGCGGGCGACCTGGGAGACGATCCCCAGTTCAGCGTGGAAGATATGGACAAGGCTGTTCGTGACATCATGGCTATCTATCAGGACCGGCGCGACGCACTGTGCGACGGACTGAACCGCAGCGGCTGGAGCGTCACCCCGCCCAAGGCCACCATGTTCCTTTGGGCGGAAATCCCGGATGAGTTCAAAAAACTTGGTTCCGTGGAATTTTCCAAGCTCCTGATCCGAGAGGCCGAAGTGGCCGTATCTCCAGGACTAGGCTTTGGTGCTTACGGCGACGACCATGTACGTTTCGCCTTTGTGGAAAACCGCCACCGCACCAATCAGGCCTGCCGAAACCTGAAACGCTTTTTCGCCAAAGGATAAACATGGACAAGGTGTACATCGGCCTCGCCGGATTTGGTACTGTGGGTTCCGGGCTGGCCCGGATTCTGGAAAGCAACGGGGACTGGATCGAACGTCGTCTTGGTCGGCGCATCGTGATCAAAAAGGTGCTCGTGCGCGACCTGAACAAGGCCCGTGCCGCCTCTCCCGGACCAGAAGCGTCCTTTACCACGGACCCTGACGAACTCACCGGCGATCCCGACGTCTCCATCGTAGTGGAACTCATGGGCGGTGTGGAGGCTCCACACCGCCTGATCACGGCGGCTTTGAACGCGGGCAAACATGTAGTTACCGCGAATAAGCATCTCCTGGCCGAACGCGGGCCGGAACTGTTCTCGCTGGCTGCGAAAAACGGTCTGGGTCTCTTTTACGAAGCCAGCGTGGCCGGAGGGATTCCAACGATATCCACCTTCCGCGAGGCCCTTGCCGGAGACAAAATCTCCGAGGTGGTGGGCATCCTCAACGGCACGGCCAACTACATCCTTTCGGAAATGACCGTAAACGGCCTGGAATTCAATACAGCCCTGAGCCAGGCTCAGGACCTGGGCTATGCCGAGGCCGACCCCACCCTGGACATTGAAGGGCATGACACGGCCCACAAGCTGGTGGTACTGATCCGGCTGGCCTTTGGCGTGGATTATCCGCTGGCCGACCTGCCCATCCGGGGTATCACCGGCGTGACGCCTCAGGACATCACTTATGCCCGGGAATTCGGCTACCGCATCAAGCTTATCGCCGAAGCGCGCGAAATGGACGGCCGCATCGAGGCCGGAGTTTTTCCGGCCCTGGTGCGCTACACCTACCTGCTGGCCCGGGTGGGGGGAAACTACAACGCCATCCGGCTCACGGGCAATGCCGTAGGGCCGGTCATGCTGCACGGTCAGGGCGCGGGCGATCTGCCCACTGGATCGGCCGTGCTTGCGGACATCATGGCTCTGGCACGCAGCCATCAAGCACCGGATAATACGGGCTTCCGCAACGCGACCATGTCCAAGGCAGAAATCCTGCCGCCGGATCAGGCCGTATGCATGCATTACCTGCGGGCCACGGTGGAAGACCGCACCGGAGTCATGGCCAACATTGCCCAGGCCATGGCCGACAACGGCGTCTCCATTGCCCAGGCTGTGCAAAAAGGCGACAGCGAAAACGGCTCGGTTTCCGTGGTCTTCATCACCCATGACGCCAGTGCCGACGCCATGCGCCGCGTCATCGCAGCCATTGATTCCATGGACTTCACGGTCAAGTCCACCGTGCACTACCGCATTATGTAACCCGAGCAGCCGAGGAGCATGCTTCAATTATGAGCCCCAGAGCAAGCAAGGTTTTATTTCTCATCGCCGACGGGTTCGGCGACTGGCCCCTGGAGGAACTGGGCGGACGCACCCCCATCGAGGCAGCGGAAACCCCGCACCTGGACGAACTGGCCCGCACCGGTATCCTGGGCCGCTGTCACACCATCCCTCAAGGCATGGCCCCGGGATCGGATACAGCCAACATGTCCCTGCTCGGATTTGATCCGGCGCGCTTCCACACCGGACGCGGCCCCATCGAAGCCGCAGCCCAGGGACTGCAATTCGACCCGGACGACCTGATCTGGCGCATGAACCTGGTGAATCTTACGGAATTGACCCCCCAGGGAATCATGCTGGACTATTCCTCCAGCCACATCACCACAGGCCAAGCCGCCCCGTTGATTGAAAAATTGCAGGCTACCCTTGGCAATGATACGTACTCTTTTGTCAAAGGAGTGCAGTACCGTCATCTGCTGATTCAAAAAAACGGCGCGGTCACGGACGATGCCGGGCTTTTCGTCAACCCGCCCCACGATCTGACCAATAAGAGCATCGAGGAAGATGTGGCGGCATTTGCACAGCGCCCGGAACTCAACCGCATCGTGCACGAGGCCGCAAAAATCCTGGCTGGACCTGAAAACCCCACACAGGCGCGTTCCATCTGGCCTTGGGGGCAGGGACGGCCGTTGATCCTGCCTGATTTTCAAAAAACCTTTGGCCTCCGCGGCGCTGTCATCTCTGCCGTGGATCTAATCAAAGGACTGGGATTGGCTTCAGGAATGAAGGTGCTTGATGTGGACGGTGCCACCGGCCTGCTGGACACCAACTACCAGGGCAAGGTGGACGCGGCTCTGCGCTACCTTGAACACGGCGACTTTGTATTCGTGCACGTAGAAGCGCCGGACGAATGTGGCCATTCTGGCATTGCCGCAGACAAAGTGGAAGCCATGCGCCGCTTTGACGCCCGCATCGTAGGACCGCTCCGTGCAGCCCTGGAAGGACAGGACGTGGCCTGGGTTGCGGCTTGCGACCATTTCACCCCCATTGTGGAGCGCACTCACACCACTGATCCGGTCCCCTTCCTGCTGCATTATCCTGGCTGCCCCGAATCCGGGCAAGACTCCTTTAGCGAAGCCACGGCCGACGCTTCGGGACTTGTTCTGGACAACGGCCACGAGTTGCTGCCCTGGGCGCTGCGCCAATTGGAGATATCGACATGACCCGCCCCCCCTTCCCCACTCCGGAAAGCTGGTACTCACACTTTGTCTCCTATGGTGAAACAGATGCCATGGGAGTCGTTTACTACGCGGAATATCTGCACCTCTTTGAACGTGCCCGCAGCCTCTTCATCAGGGAACGGGGCATGAGTTACGCTGAAGTGGAACAACGCGGATTCTACCTGCCCATCCGGGAAGCCCGTTGTCGCTATCGCTCTCCCATCCGTTATGATCAACGCATTCTGGTACGCTGCGGAATTGAAAAATGGAGCCGCGCCTCCCTTAAGTTTATTTACGAACTGTACGATGAGCACAAACAGGTGCTCCACGCCACGGGCATGACGGAGCACGCCTGCGTCACCCCGCAGGGGCGCCCGGTTCGTATACCGGAATGGCTCAAGGAACTGTTCAGTTGACCACACACTGACTCACCCACGCACGGCGACCGGTTCAGCATCCCCAAAACCGGCCCCACCACCGACACAGCCGGGGGCAACATGTTCAAAAATCTCTCCATAGGACTCAAACTCGGCCTCGGGTTCGGCATCGTACTTCTGCTCACCGCCACAGTATCCGGTGTTTCACTGCTCGCACAGGACCGTCTTGCCAGCGGGGCGGACGCATCCAGAGAAAATGCCCGAATTCTGCAACACATGCTTGGCGGACGTGTCGCGGTTCTCTACTATCTATGGCAACAAGACAACGAGCACATTCAAACGTTCTCTCAAGAAATTGACGCCTTGCGCGCCGCTGCCGACCGGGCCGAGCAACTCGCTCACACGCCCCAAGATCGGGAGCGGCTCCAGGCCGTTCGCGACAACGCCCAAAAATACCGGACCGAACTTACCGACCTACAACGACAGGAAACCAAATTCCTACAGGATGTGCGGGAAGCCAATGCTCTGGGAGACCGTGCCCTCGGTGTCGTGGAGGCACTGGATACTGAAATCGCCCAACAGTTTGAAACCGCCCTGCAGGACAGTGCCGCCCGCGCGGAATTGGCACGGCTTTACACCGACTCCCGCAACGTGGAAAGCATGTTGCAGCGTTTTCAAGATGCGCGGGGCAACGTGCTTTATTTTCTCTGGCGTGGGGAACCGACCCGGTTGCAGCAGGCCCAGTCCGAATTGCGCAGCGTGCTTGAAGGAGCCCGTACCCTTTCAGCCAGAGCTGCGGGGCGCGCCCGCATACTCATCAAAGAACTGGAAGAAATCACATCCACCTATCTGGAACATCTTGAAGGGTTTGCCCAGGCCGCATCCCGCAAGACCACATTGACCCAGGCCATGGCGTCGCAAGGAGAGCTGGTCGGCGAACTAGCCGTTGCCGCCAACAACGCCCAAGCCCAGCGCATGCAGGATGTGGTAAGCAACTCCCGCACGTTGCTGCTGGTCATCTCCGTATTCTGCCTTCTGGTGGGCGGCGGCTTGGCCGTCGTCATTGCCCGGGCCATCACCCTGCCCGTAAATCGAGGCGTGGACTTTGCCGTGGCCATGGCCGAAGGGGATTTCAGCGTGGAAATGGAAGTGCGGCAACGGGACGAGGTCGGGCGGCTTGTGGATTCCCTCAACAGCATGACTCACCGGCTGCGCGGGGTGGTGTCGGAAGTCCTCGGCTCAGCGGACAATCTGGCCTCCGGAGCGGAAGAACTCTCCGCCACGTCCCAATCCGTTGCCGAAGGTTCAACACGGCAAGCCGCCTCGGTTCAGGAGATCGCCTCCAGCATGGAGGAGATGACCCAGTCCATACGTCAAAATGCGGAAAACGCCCAACGCACCGACGACATCGCCACCAAGGTCGCCCGTGACGCAGAGCACAGCAGTGATGTGGTTCGCAAAAGCGTGGCCGCCATGCGAGATATTGCTGAAAAGATTACCTTTGTGGAAGAAATCGCCCGGCAAACCAATCTGCTGGCCCTGAACGCGGCCATTGAAGCAGCACGCGCCGGAGAGCACGGCAAAGGGTTTGCCGTAGTGGCCGCCGAGGTCCGCAAACTTGCCGAGCGTAGCGGCGCAGCGGCATCAGAGATCAGCGAAGTTTCGGCCAACACCATGCAGACCGCCGAAGAAGCGGGAGGATTGTTGGACGGGCTGGTACCGGAAATCCGAAAAACTGCTGCACTCATTCAGGAAATCGCTGCTTCTTCCAAAGAGCAGGACCGCAGCACAGGCCAAATCAAACGCGCTGTGGACGAATTGGACGATATCGTGCAGCAAAACGCTTCGGCTGCTGAGCAAATGGCCTCCACCTCCGAAGAGTTGGCCAGCCAGGCTGAAGAACTGCGTCAACTTATGGGTTTTTTTAAAATCGCGGAAAATGGCTCCCAGCCTGCCCGTTCCCTTGGTAAAACACGCCGCGCCGCGCTTTCCTCGGGGCAAGACGACGCAGAAGAAGTGGACGACAGCGAGTTCGAACGCTTTTAAGACTTTTCAAGGGAGCGGGGAAGCACCCGCTCCCCTCTTGCTTCCCTCCCCAGGCGGAGTATGCTCTCATCATGTTTTACGATGTTCATACGC
>JAQVYA010000048.1 GCA_028708865.1 Desulfovibrio sp.
GGACAACCGCCTGAACCCCAACGTTTCGGGTGCATCGGCGCTCAACGAGTGGGTGTTGCATCCTCAGGGGGATGCCTGGACCTGGAACGCGGCGTTGCATTATGTTCCGACCGATTGGCTTTCCGTCGGCGTGACGTATCGTGACTGGTACAAGTTCGAGGGCACGGGCACGGGTCGGTTTACCACCAAGGCAGCCAACGACGACGTTACTATGTGGGCCAACTTTCCTGGTTCACTTACCGTGGGGGTCGCTGTTAAGCCGTTCGACGATCTGACCATTGAGGCGGATTACATCTGGACCGAGTGGAGCTCTTTCAAGAGCATGGTCTACGAGTTCAGCGACAAGACCGTCGCCAATATCAAAGAGATTTCCGCCAATGAAGTAACCTCGGTCAAGCAGTACGACGATGCCACTCGTATTCAGATCGGGGCCGAATATCTCGTGGACGAGAACTGGACGCTGCGCATGGGGTACGTGTTTGACGAAAGTCCTCAGAACGATGACTACACCGACTATATGCTGCCTTCCAGCGACAGGCACATCGTGAGTACCGGCGTAGGCTATTCCTGGGGACCGTGGACCACGGATCTGTCCTTGATGTACCTTTGGGCCAAAGATCGCGACATCGACAACAGCCTTGTGGACAATACGGAAATCACCAACTGTACCACCTGGTTGGGCGGTTTGTCCGTGGGGTACAAGTTTTAACTTCTTCTCAAACGGGTATGGGGGCGGTCTTCCAGCGGAGGGCCGCCCTTTTTGTTGGTTGACCAGCGCCGTGCTCCAGCCTATTTTTTAGCTTTATCCGTCAGGAAGTGTTTTCCCATCATGATAGAATTAATGTCTGTAGACTACGAGTACGCAGGACACGCTCCGGCCTTGCACGGAGTGGGTTTGATGTTGCCAAGCGGCGGGATCCATTTGCTGGCTGGAGCCAACGGCAGTGGAAAGTCCACGCTTTTGGCCTTACTGGCGGGACTGCTGTTGCCCACGGCAGGAACGTGCCGGGTGGCTGGTTATTCCGGCGAATCCATTCGGGAGGTGGCGCGGCTGGTTCTTCAGGACGCGGATGTACAAATATTGGGAGCCACGGTGGGCGAGGATGTTATGCTTGGCCGGAAACAACAGGCCGAGGTGGCTGCTCGACGCATGCTGGACAGGTTTGCCATGGAGGAATTCTGGGACAGTCCGGTGCACACCTTGTCTGGAGGCATGAAACAAAAACTTGGATTGGCGGCAGCATTGCTGGACAAGCCCAAGGTGTTGCTGCTTGACGAGCCGTTGAGCGGATTGGATTACCCGGCCATTCGAGAGTTGCGGTCGATCCTGTCCAACAACAGGGAATTGGGCATGACCCAGATTCTGGCCGTGCATGACTTGGAACCGGTCATTGATTTGGCGGATTCTCTCAACGTGTTGCATCATGGGGAATTGGCCTTGCAGGGCAATCCCGAGGCCTTGCTGGATCAGGTCCGTGAACTGGGGGTGCGCCCTCCGGGAACATGGCAGGCCGGTTTGGGAATCCGGCCTTGGGATTGAGACCATGAGTCGCTGGGGTGCCGGATTTCGATCCGTTTTGAACGGGGTGGACCCGCGTGCGAAAATTCTTTTTGCACTGGTGCTTGGCGCTTGCGTCTGGCGGGCGTCCTGGGCGGGGTTGGCTCTGTACCTGGCCTTTCTCGGGGCGGTGGTTTGGATGCACAGGCTGCATTGGCCGGAAGGGGGGCGGTTGCTACGCACCTATGCTGGATTTGTTTGTTTTTGGGGCATGGCGAAATTCTTGTTGGATTTGTTTTGGGGAGCGGCTTGGGAAGCAGCCGCAATCGAGGCGCTCTTGGTCGTAGGGCGTGTGTCCTGCCTGTTGCTTTTGGGTACGGCCCTGACCATGACAACATCTGCAAGGGCGTTGGGGGCCGGGCTTTGCTCCATGCTCCGTCCCTGTGTCGGCAGGCAAAGAGCCTGGACTCTGGCGCTGGCTTTTGCGTTGATGATTCATTTTTTGCCGCTGACGTGGCGCCGCATCCACGAAGTCCGGTCTGCCGTGAAGCGCCGTTGCCCAGGGTTGGGCTGGTACGTTCGAATGCCGCTCATGGCGCAAGCTGTGTTGCGCGGCTTGGCGGCTTTGACCTGGGATCAGTCGCTCGCCGTAGCGGCACGGGGGTTGGACCGGGCAGAGGCGTGGCAGGTTCGGTTTGATTCTTCCTGGCGCGAGTGGATGGCAACCATGCTGCTCTTGGCGGGATTAGCGGCTTTTGCGCTGTTCTAGCACGAGAAGCCAGAATACCAGCAGGGACGTCAAGGCGATCACTCCGTCGCGTATCAAGGTCCAGGCGGTGTCCGCCTGCGCCGAAGGATCCGTGGTAAAGCAGCCGCAGGCCACATCCAGCCCCCGGATGTAGTTGAATCCCAGGGCAGCCAGGAAGATGCTCATCAGCGTGGTGATAATAAAGGTCGCACCGCGCGAAAACACATTGAACACCAGACACAACCCGCAAACAAACTCCAGCCAGGGCAAAAACAGAGCCACAGGGTTGACCAGCAGGTCCGGAAGAATTCGGTAGTTGGCCACGATGTACGCAAAATCTTGCGGATGGAGCAGCTTATCAAAGCTGGCCAGCAAGAAAATGAGACCAAGAACGGTGCGCAAAAAATGGAGCAGTCGTTTCATTTGCCAGCCTCCACCAGTCCACCGGCAGCAAACCAGCCGCTGATTCCCTGGGGCATGACCAGGATTTGGATTCCGTCGTCAAGAAGGTGGTGCGCATAGTTTTCCGCCATGGTGCACTCTGGGCCACTGCAATAGAGAATGATACGCAACGGGTCGGGATTGTCCCGTACTGCGGAGTATGGCAGGTGCACGGCTCCGCTGATGTGTCCGTCGGCATATTCCAGAGAGTCGCGAACATCCACAAAAAGGGCTTCCGTGTCCGAGGCGAGCTGCATGGCTTCCGCAGGCGTCACGAAAGTTATTTGCGGGGAAGTGGCAGGTTCACTCTTTTGTTGTGTGGACTTCCCGTCAAGACGGAGTCCGTCGGCACGGAAATGGTTGACCCCCAGACCGAGAAGGGCGGAGAGCAGCAGCAGAGCGACGGCCTCCAGGATGAAGTAACGCCAGACTTTTGGTTTTCGCATAGCCAATCACTGTATTTTCAGGTTAATATCTAACAGAAACCTACACGGCACCACGGTGCTTGGCAATGACCGCATAGCAACGGGAGGGATATGGATCAACTGGCTGTCTCCGAAGCCCGAGAGTGGCTGGAGCAAAGCGCGCCCGGCAGCGTGGAGGTGCTGGACGTGCGGCAGGCCTGGGAATACGAGGAACTGCATCTGCCTGGGGCCCGGCTCATTCCCCTTGGGGAGTTGGCGAAACGTTGGCATGAGCTGGCTGCTGACCGGCCAGTCGTGGTTTATTGCCGGACCGGGGTCCGGAGCCGTGCAGCGGCCCAATTTCTGTCCGGCCAGGGACGTGACCGAATTTTTAATCTCCAGGGGGGGATACTGGCCTGGCAGGGGCATCTGGCCGAGGGGGCGCCGGACTTGGGTATGGACATCTTTTTGGAAATCGAATCCCTTGAAGACATATTTTTTAAGGCGTACGGCATGGAACGGTTCCTCCAGGGGTGCTATGGTGCTTTTTCCCAACGTTCCGAAGATGTGGTGGTACAGGATTTATTTGACATCCTGGCCGGTTTTGAAGACAAGCACATGCGGACGATCTATTCGTTATATTGCCGAGAGGTCGACGCCCCCTTGAATCAGGAGGACTTTGCGCTTCGGGCCCCAGAAACGACAGGGGAAGGAGGCGTTGCTCCGCAATCCTTTGTACCAGATGAAAAATATTTATTGCGAAGCATTCGCGCCGCCTGTGAGCTTGCCATGGCCATTGAGGTGCAGGCCATGGATTTTTATCTTCGCTGTGCCCGGCGTGCGGGAGAAGAAAAAGTTGCTTCCGTTTTTTTACGACTTGCCCGCGAAGAGCAAGGGCACCTGAGAATGCTTGAAAATTATTTTGATAACAACCTGCAATCCTGACGCGTCGTGGCCTTTGCCACGTATTCAGGACAGGAATCGCCGGGAATCGCCATGGATATCACCATTGGGGCCAGTGTGCTGATGGAGTCCAACGGAGCTTTAGACAGAATCAAATGCCATGCTGTCGGGTTCTTGAAGGAAGAATACGTTGTGTTGCGCGTGCCGTTGATTCCCGGCATTCGCAGCCGTGTGCCCGACGGGGCCATGCTCACATTTCGTTATTTACGGCGCGGCAAGCTGGTTTCCTTTCGTGGAGTGGTCAAGAGCTACATGGCCACTCCCTACTCCTTGCTTTTTGTTACCTATCCAAAGCGGCTCGAGATTCATGAACTGCGGCGCGAGCAGCGGTTTGTTTGCAATTTTCCGGCGCTGGTTGTCGCCTTTGAGCAGGAATTCAACGGACTGTTGTTGGACCTGAGTAGCGGGGGGTGCCGGTTTTTCTTTGACGATCAGCACGCTGCCCCGCCACGCAATTTGCGAAAGGGCCTTTGGCTGAAGGGCGCCTTTCGTCCTCCCAATGCCGAATCTTTGCCATTTCGGGGGCAGATCGTATCGTTGGAAGGGTATTCCAGCAGTCACACGGTGAATCTGCGTTTTGCCAAAGGGGCGCCCCTGCCCCCGGAGTTGATCGCCTACATGAGCGAAACCCAGGGGCTGCTGGACCGGATGTACGCCCTGGGCAGCAGGCATTGCGCAGGAGAGTAACGTTTTTTCTGGGTTTTATGCCCTGCGTAGCAAGGTCAGGTACTCCTGGTTGCCTTTGGGGCCCTTGATGGCCGAGGGGATCACTCCCGCGACCTGGAGCCCGAGCTCCTGCTTGGCAAATCGGGTTACCAGGTCAATGGCTTCCTGGCGATGGACTTCTTCACGCACCACACCCTTGTGATTTTTTTCCGGGCCGAGTTCGAACTGCGGTTTGATCAAGGCGACGAAAAAGCCTTCGGGCTTGAGAAAGGGCAGGCACGCGGGGAGGATGCGCGTCAAGGAAATAAAAGAAACATCCACAACAACCGCGTCCACCGGCTCCGGTAGCAAACCCGGCGGAGCCGTGCGCAGATTCGTGTTTTCCATGCTGACGATTCGCGGGTCGCGTCGCAGCTTCTCGTGCAACTGGGCTGTTCCCACATCTACGGCGTAAATTTTGGCTGCTCCATGTTGCAGGAGGCAATCCGAAAATCCGCCAGTGGAGGCCCCTGCATCCAGGCAGACCGCTTCTTGAAAATCGAGCTTGAAGTGCTCAATGGCCGTGAGCAGTTTGTACCCGCCTCGGCTTACAAAGCGTTCTGTTTCCTTGAGCCGCAACTGGTCATCTTCCCGGAGTTGTTGCCCGGGTTTTTCCACGGGGACAAAGGAATTTTGCTTTTCCACCAGAACCTGGCCAGCCATGATGAGGCGTTTTGCCTTTTCACGGCTTTCGGCCAGCCTTTGGGTGAAGAGCAGTTGATCCGCCCGTATTTTTTTGGCCATTTCAGGCTACTACTTCTTTTTCAAATCAAGTCTGGTGACCACCTTGTCCGCAGCGGCTCGGGCATATTCTCCGGGCGTGAGTCGCTTCCTTTCTTCCGGCTGGATGATCAGCTCCGGTTGGTTGGTCATGTCGGCATTGGAGCTGACGCCGAATTCGGAGGGGAAAGAATTTTGGAAATACATGTTTTGGAAATCCACAAACTTGAGCTGGTGAGCTGTGGAGTCGAGGACGGCGAGTTCCGCAGGGCTGACAAGTCCCAGCTGCCCGGCCCGCATGGCTCCGGCCAGGCATTCGCCGCCCTGGGTACAAGCAATGTGCCCGTTGCGGTTGGCGCGGATCATGCTGTCCATGATTTGTTGTTCGGTAACCTGCACCACCTGGAAAATTCCCTTGCCGCCGATGGCCTCAAAGCGTTCGGCAAAGTGGCGAACACGCGGAAAGGAAACCGGGTTGCCGATCATGGCGGCCTGGGCCACGGAAGCCTCCACGGTTACGGGATGAAATTCCCGCTCTTCGGGGTTGTCCACGGCGTAGTAGCGGAACACCGGATCGGCATGGTGCGACTGGACGCCAAAAATGCGCGGCAGGCTATCAATAATTTCAAGCTCGTACAATTTGAGGAAGCCTGCCATGACCGCGGTTATGTTGCCGGCATTGCCAATGGGAACAAAAATGCATTTGCCGCGCAGGTCCCAGTCAAACCATTGGGCGATTTCAAAGGCATAGGATTCCTGCCCCAGAATGCGCCAGGCATTTTTGGAGTTCAAAAGGGCCACGCGGTAATTGTCGGCCAGGTGTTCGACCACCTTCATGCAGTCGTCGAAAACGCCGGGAACCTCCAGGACCGTGGCGCCGCTTCCAAGGGGTTGTGCCAGCTGCTGCGGCGTGACCTTGCCATGGGGCAGGATGACCACGCTTTTGACCGGGCCGCCTATGTACGAGGCGTATAAGGCCGCGGCTGCGGACGTATCACCGGTGGAGGCGCAGACTGTGAGCACCTGGTCCCACTGGTGTTTGCGAACCAGATGTTGCAAGTAGCTGAAAGCACAGGCCATGCCACGATCTTTGAACGAGGCTGAAGGGTTTTGACCGTCATTTTTGAAGGCCGTGTGCAAGCCGGTTTCTTTTTGAAGTCCGGCGCTGGATTCGACGATGGGGGTATTACCTTCGCCCAGATAGAGGATGTCTTCCTCTTCAAGCACCGGGGCCATCAATTCATAAAAGCGGAAAATGCCACGAAGTGCCGTGTTTTTGGATGCGGCCCGGGCATCGAACAGTGCCCGCCATTCTTTTCCGGAGCGTTGTTTGAGTTGCTCGAAGTCCAAGTTTTCCAACAGGAATACACCGCCGCATTGCGGGCAGGTATACAGCAGCTCTTCAATGGGAAAACGTTGACCGCATCCCAGACAAACATATTCCATACGTCCCCGATATTCGGGAAACACATTGGCATTGATCATGAAATTTCCTTATTTTCTCATGGCTCATTGACAGGTCAGGGCCAGACCCGGGGGATGGAAAGGGCAAACATGGTTAGCCCCAGAGCCAGTTTTACCGTCATCCCCAAAGATTTGCCGAAAAAAGCCCCCATGGAGGCACGGTTGGCTTCCATGGCCGGGCGGCCTTGGCTGATTTCAAACACAAAGCAGCCTGCGTATGCCCCCAGCAGCGCGCCCAACAGGGCCCCCAGGCCGAGGAGGAACGGAGCCCCGACAATGGCTCCGGCAAGGGCACCGATGATCCCTCCGAAATTCCCCCGGCCAGATGCGCCGTAACGCCTGGCTCCCCAGGATTGGGCTATCCATTCCACAGCCTCGCCCGCAAGGGCCAAAGCCGCAAGAACTCCCACGAACGCCCAGGAGATGCCGTGTTCCGGTCGCAGTACGGCCCACAGGGAGGACAGCCCCACCACAAGCCAGTTGCCCGGCAGGCTGAATACGTTCAGCCCCTGAAAGGCGAAGGCCAGCAGCAGGTAGAGCACTGCCCAAACATAATCCATCAACGGCCGCCTTGGCTAATCCCGAAGGTCCACGACTCGCTTGGCCTTGCCTTCGGTTTTGGGGATTGATTCGGACTGGACTAGTTCCACACGCGGGGTCACCAGGATTTCATCGCGCAGCCGCGTGGCAATACGTTTTTGCAATCCCTGCAATTTGCGCATGTCTTCTTCAAAGAACTCCTCGCGGATTTCGACTTTCACGCGAATCTGGTCCATGACGCCTTCCCGGAACAGCTCGATGAGGTAGTTTTGCCCCACTTCGGGCAATGCCATCAAGGTTTGTTCGATTTGCATGGGATAGATATTCACGCCCTTGATGATCAGCATATCGTCGGCCCGGCCTTGAATGCGATCGATGCGCCGGTGGGTCCGGCCACAGCCACACTCTCCGGGGATGAATCGGCTCAGGTCCCGGGTCCGGTAGCGGATCAGGGGCATGCCTTCGCGGGTGAGGTTGGTCATAACCACTTCGCCCACTTCTCCTTCGGGGACATGCCGGCCTGTTTCCGGATCAATAATTTCGATGAGGAAGGCATCTTCCCAAACGTGCATGCCGTTTTGTTCGGTGCACTCGAAGGCCACACCCGGCCCGTTCATTTCAGAAAGCCCATAGGAGTTGTATGCCTTGAGGTGGAGCATTTCTTCAATGCGCCGCCGAATTTCCTCGGTGTGCGGTTCCGCGCCGATGAGGGCGATCCGCAGGGGCAGCCCGGCCGGGTCAATGCCTTCCTGCTTGAGGAATTCGGCAAAATACATGGCATAGGACGGGATGATGTGTGCCACCGTGACGTTGAAGTCTTGGATGAGCTTGACCTGACGTTTGGAGTTTCCGGCCCCGGCAGGCACCGTAAGGCAGCCGAGCCGTTCCGAACCGTAATGGATGCCAAGCCCCCCGGTGAATAGGCCGTAGCCTGCCATGTTCTGCAACACGTCGCTCTTGCGTATGCCGCAGGTGTACATGCTGCGGGCCATGAGCGATGCCCATTCATCGAGGTCGGCCTGGGTGTAGAATACGGCCGTGGGGTTGCCCGTGGTCCCGGAGGAGGCATGCAGCCGGACAAATTCCTCCAGCGGCTTGCAGAGCATACCATAGGGATATTGGCTGCGAAGATCGTCCTTGGTGGTAAACGGCAGACGCTGGATGTCCTCCACGCTTTGAATGCTGTTCGGCGTGATTTGGGCGTTGCTCAGCGTCTTGGAATAATACGGCGCGTGCAGGGCCAGGGAAATGGTGTGTTTCAGCCGCTTGACTTGCAGCGCTTCCAATTCCGCACGCGGGAGCGTTTCCACAGGATCGAAGTACATGTCGCCTCCAAATTTGAGCGATTAGACGGTGGGACCGTCTTCCGAGGGGTAGGGCGTTGTGGTGAGGTCCTCAAATCGGGTCCAGTGCTTGTGGAAGTACAATTCCACATCGCCGATGGGCCCGTTGCGCTGTTTGCCGATGATGACTTCGGCAAGATTCTTTTTGGGGTTGTCCTCATTTTTATTGTAAAAATCATCACGATAGAGAAATAAAATCACGTCGGCGTCCTGTTCGATTGCCCCGGATTCACGCAAGTCCGAGAGCATGGGACGGGGAGGACGCCGCTCCTCAACTTTGCGGTTGAGCTGTGAGAGGGCGATGACCGGAATATTCAACTCTTTGGCCAGGGCTTTGAGGCTCCGGGAAATGTCGGAGATTTCCTGCTCACGGGAATCGATTTTCCGGCTGGAACGCATTAGTTGCAGATAGTCGACAACCACTAAACCCAAATTGTGTTCCGCCTTGAGGCGACGACATCGGGCGCGCAGTTCCAGGGTGGAAAGGGCCGGGGTGTCGTCGATGAAGAGCGGGGAGTTGGAGAAGTCGTTGGCCGCATTTTGCAATTTGAGCCAGTCTTCGTCCTGGAGATAGCCGGTGCGCAGGTTCCCCAGGTTGACTTTTCCCTGGCAGGCCAGCAGGCGTGTCATGAGTTGTTCTTTACTCATTTCTAGGGAAAAAACGGCGGTAGCGACTCCTTCATTCAGGGCGGCGCGCATGCCCAGGTTCAGGGCGAAGGCTGTCTTACCCATCGATGGGCGTCCGGCCACGATGATGAGGTCGGATTTTTGCAACCCGGCAGTCATCTCGTCGTATTTGTGATACCCCGTCTTGATGCCGGTGACGGCAGACTTATTTTCAAAGCGTTTGGTCAGTTCGTCGAAGACTTCGTTTACCAGGTCGCGGCTACTGGCAATGGTGCCCGTAGTTTTAGCGTCGGCGATTTCAAAGATGGCCTTTTCGGACTCGTCCAGCAAAGCGTCCACGTCCTGGGCGTCATAACAACTGGAAATGATGTCGCTGGCTGTTTTGATAAGCTGGCGCAAAATGGCTTTATCGCGCACGATATAGCCGTGCCGGGCCGCGTTGGCCGCACTGACCGGTGAATCGGCGAGTTCGGCCAAGTACACCGGACCGCCGATCTCATCCAGGATTCCCTTGGTTCGGAGCCAGTCCGAAACCGTGATCAGGTCGATGGGGGTATTTTTGTTGTACAGGTCGATAAAAGTTTGAAAAATCGTCTGATGCACCGGCGAGTAAAAATCGTCGGGGCTGACAATATCGACCAGGGTGTGAAAGAGGGAGTTTGTCTGAAAAACCCCCCCCAGAACCGCCTGTTCGGCTTCCAGGTTCTGGGGGGGGACATTGCGCAATAGATCAGCGGAAGCCCTGTCCAGGGCTTCGCTGTTCTGTGCGCTGGAATGAGTGTTGTTACGCCTCTTCTGAGGTTGTTTCGACCGCTCCGGCATCATTATCCTCGGCCGCGTCCTGCGCAGCCTCCTCAACGGGCGCTTCGCCCTCTTCGGTTACGGATTCTTCCTCGATGGCGGCACCATGGCGCAACACGACCACGTTCAGCTGGCCGCGGACATCCGGGTGCAGTTTGACTTCGAGGTCATAGTCTCCCAGGGAGCGGATGGGATCGTCAAGCATGATTTTACGCTTGTCGATGTCGATTCCCTGTTCGGCCAGAGCGTCGGCAATCATGGCAGTGGTGACGGAGCCATACAGCTTGTCGCCTTCGCCCACCCGCACGCGGATTTCCACGGGGGCCTTGGCGATTTTTTCCGCCAGCAGCTCGGCCTCGGCACGCAAGGCATCGGCCTGGGCCTTGAGCTTGTTCAGCTCCAGATCAAACTGTTTCTGGTTGCCTTCGGTGGCGACCATGGCCAGCCCCTGGGGCAGTAGATAGTTCCGGCCATAGCCGGGCTTCACATTGACGATATCGCCGAGACGTCCGAGATTGTCGACGTCGGCACGCAGAATAAGTTTCATTGTCCGCCCCTCCTCTAGACGCTCTTTTTCTTGACGTCAGTGCTGTGTACGGTGGTGTAGAACAGCAGGGCCATTTGGCGAGCGCGTTTGATTTCGGTGGTCAGGCTGCGCTGGTGTTTCGCGCAGGTGCCGGTGATGCGGCGAGGAATGATCTTGCCGCGGTCGGTGATGAAATCCCGGAGGATATCAGGGCGTTTGTAGTCCAGGGGAAGGTTCTTGTCTGCGCAGAAGCGGCAGAATTTCTTCCTGGGGGTGAATCTTTTCCTGAAGGCCATGCTATCCCTCCTGGCTCGCAGCCTGGTTTTCCAGTTTGACGGTGATGAACTTGAAGATTCCGTCAGCAATGCGGATCCTGCGCTCCAACTCGCTTACCAGCGCGCCAGGAGCTTCGTAGACCATCCGCATGTAAAAACCGCGGGTCTGCTTGTTGACGGGATAGGCGAGGGTACGCATGCCCCATTCGTCCATTTCCACGATCTTGCCTTCACCGTTTTCCAACGTCTCGGTGAGGTTGGCGAAGATCTCGTTGCGGCGCTCTTCCTCAAGCTCGGGAGAGAGCAGCAACAAGGTTTCGTAGTTCTGCATGATGTCCTCCTTGCGGTCATTGGTCCTCTTCAACATTGAAGAGAACAAGGCAGAACGGGTCCTATAGACCCTTCATTTTGGGGTGTCAAGCTTGGCTGGACCACGATTTGCACAACTTTTGTCCTGCCGGTGTTACTGCTTGTCTGTTTCGGATTCGTCCGTTTGTTCTTCCTGTTTCGGCGGCTTCCAGCCGCAGCGATCGGGGGCCGCTCAAGTGGGAATGCCGAGCCGGGGCAAGACAAATTTATTGAGCAGCAAAACAACGGCGAACACGCCGGCAAGTATCAAAAAGTCCTTCATTTATTCTCCAACTTTGGCACCGGTCAGCCGTTCATAGGCTTCAATGTACCGGGCCTGGGTTCTTTGAATGATGTCTTCCGGGATGTGCGGAGCCGGGGGCTGTTGGTTGAATCCGATCTCGGTGAGCCAATCACGCAGGAACTGCTTGTCAAAACTGGGCTGGCCGTGGCCGGGCTCGTAGCCGTCCATGGGCCAGAAGCGAGAGGAGTCCGGGGTCAATACTTCGTCGATCAGGATCAAGCCGTCGTCCGTGAGACCGAATTCAAATTTGGTATCGGCAATGATGATGCCCCGCTCCCGAGCATAATCACGCGCGCGGCCATAGATTTCCAGGCTTACAGTTTGAACCTGGTCCATGAGCTCGCGGCCGATCAGATCCGTGGCCTGCTTCAGGGAAATGTTTTCGTCATGGTCGCCAATTTCCGCCTTGGTGGACGGGGTAAACAGCGGTTCCGGAAACATTTCCGATTCCTTCATATTCGCAGGCAGGTCATAGCCGCAAAGCGACCCTGTAGCCTTATAGTCCTTCCAGCCCGAGCCGGTGATGAACCCTCGGACAATACATTCAATGGGGAGCGGCTTGGCTTTTTTTACAAGCACACTGCGTCCTTTGATCTGTTCCTCATAGGCGTGCAAGGACTGCGGGTAGTCCTTTACGTCCGACGCAATGATGTGGTTGGGGACCAAATCCGTAAACCGTTTCATCCAGAACAGAGTGGTTTGATTGAGAATCCAGCCTTTCATGGGAATGGGTTCCGGCATGATCACATCATAGGCGGAAATACGGTCCGATGTGACGATCAGCAGGCTGTCGGGAGAAATTTCGTAAATGTCCCGCACCTTGCCGCGAGAGGCGAGCGGGTATTCCTTGATGTTGGTTTCAATGACGGGTTGCATGTTGACCTCTTAATGGTTGTCCCGGATTTCAACGGAGCGGGCATGGGCTTCCAGCCCTTCCAGCCGTGCCAACCGGGCGATTTTGTGGCCGTGATGTTGAACATATTCCGCAGAGGCAGCAATGACGCTGGTTTTCTTGCAGAACGTTTGTACGGAAAGAGCAGAGGAAAAACGGGCCGTTCCCAAAGTGGGGAGTACGTGGTTGGGGCCGGCAAAGTAATCACCGACCGGCTCCGGGCAGTGGTGGCCCAGGAAGACGGCACCGGCGTTGCGGATTTTTCCAAGCAGGGGCCAGGGCTCGGCAACGCAGAGTTCCAGGTGTTCCGGAGCAATGCGGTTCACAAGATTTATCGCTTGTTCCAAGTTCTGCGTGATGAGCATGCCGCCCCAGTCTTCCAGGGACCGGGCTGCGATTTCACCTCGCGGCAGGGCGTTGGTTTGTTTTTCAAGTTCGGCAGCGATTTTGGCGGCCAGAGAGCTTGAGGGGGTGACTAGAAGGGCCGCGGCCAGGGGGTCATGTTCGGCTTGGGAGAGCAGGTCCGCAGCCAGCCATGCCGGGTTGGCCGATTCATCGGCCACAATGGCGATTTCACTTGGTCCGGCTATCATGTCAATGCCGACCTCGCCCACAAGCAAGGCCTTGGCCGTGGCAACATAAATATTGCCGGGACCGGCGATGACGTCGCAGGCGGGAATGGACTTGGTCCCATAGGCCAGCGCGCCGATGGCCCAAGCGCTCCCTGCGGCAAAAATGTCCTCAATGCCAAGCAGCGCCGCAGTGGCTAAAATGTACGGGTTGAGTGTTCCGTCAGCACGCGGGGGAGAAACCATGACGATCTGTTCCACCCCGGCCACCAGGGCCGGAACAGCGTTCATGATGATGCTGGAAATGAGCGGCGTGGATCCGCCTTGCCCTCCGGGAACATAAAGACCGACCCGCTCCACGGGCAAGACCATCTGACCGAGAATCGTCCCGTCCGGTTGGGTGGTCCACCAGGAATTTTCTTTTTGCCGTTCATGAAAGGCGCGGACATTGGTAATAGACTCTTTCAAAATGGCGAGGTCTTCCTGCGGCAATTCTTGAAGCGATGCCGTGATGTCCGCATGGGGCACCATCAGTTGGGAAGCAGAAAAAGTGGGGCAATCGAACTGGCGGGTGTATTTTACGAGTGTGTCATCGCCGTGGGCGCGGACATTATCCAAAATGGTCCGGACACGGTCCTGCACCACGGAGTCGGGGTTTTTGCGTCCGGCAAGGCGTTTTTGAATGACGGACCAGTCATTTTCGTCACGATACTGAAACACAGGGCAAGACATGAGTGGATCCTTGGCGGTTGGGGAGAGGGAAAATAAAATCTTTCAGGCCGCAAAATATAGCGAAGGGGGCGGGAAAAGTCGAGCCTTGGACGGAGCAGGATTTGTCGTTGTTGGAGGCCTAAAAGACAAGATAAAAGGGCCGGGACCTTGCGGTCCCGGCCCGGCGGGTCGTTTCAGCGAGAGGCCAAAAGGCCTTGCTTAGAACTTGTACTCGATGCCGATGGACATACGGGCACCGTCGGCGGAATCATACTGAGATCCCCAGGTGTCTTCGTCGTAGTCGGCAGCGATGTAGGCCAGACCCAGAGTAGCGGTCAGCTCGTCGTAGATCTGGTACTCGTTGACCAGGGAGAACTCCCAAATGGAGTCTTCTTCGGTCAGGGTGTGGCCGAACTTGGAGATGTTCGCATCGGCGTTAGCGAAGTTCTCGTCGTTGGTGCCCTGAGCGTACATGATGTTGAACTCATGGGTCAGGCCGTTCAGGAAGGAGATGTCCTTCAGGTTCAGGCCGAGGGCCCAGTAGCCGCCCTGGGCAGCCATGTCCTGCGGACCATCGATGACCAGGCCGCCGGAGTTGAAGAAGACCTTGTCCGGAGCGTAGTCACCAGCGATGGTGGGCAGACGCTCGGAGTCACCGCGGTCGTCGTCTTCACCAGTGGAGTAGGTGAAGAACAATTCGGGGGTCACAACGTCGAAGCCGTTGTAGGCCACGGCGATGTCAGCCAGCCAACCGGAACGGTCAAAGTTCTTGGAAGCGTCGGCAGAGCCGTACACGAAGCTGGCATCCATGGTGAACGGATCAAACATGGTCATGTTGAAGGCAAAACCAGCCCACCAAGCATCCAACTCTTCATCACCGAAGCTGTTCGGGTCGGAAGGAGCCAACTGGTACAGGGCGTCGGCCAACTGACCTTGGTCTTCCTCATCCAATTTGAGGACGTCGGCACCAAAGTTGTCGTTGGAGTAGGCGCGGGCAAAGTACGGGGTCACGCCGATGCCGTCAAAGGTCAGGGGCACCACGGCAAAGACCACGTCCATGTAAGCATTGCGGGAGTCGGTACCCAGGTTGCTGCCGGGACGGGCCCAACCAGCCAGCACGCCGACGTTGTCGGTGATGGGAGCGTTGACCACGAAAGCGGCAACGTCGTCATCCATGACCGGGTTGCCGAAGCGACCGGTGGGCAGGGCCAGGGGAAGCAGACCAGCGGTCAGGGACACGTCCGTGTTGGGCCAGACCCAATTCACGTAGCCGTGCTTGACTTCGATGGCCACATCGTCGCCACCCAGGTCGGCGCCGCCGTTGGGCTCGCCCCAGGTGCTGGTGCCGATTTCGAGCTGCAGAGCACCGGTCAGGTTCTCGTTAGCCGTGAAGTTGAACTGGGTGCGGAAGCGCTGCCAGACGTCGAAATCGCTTTCGTCGCCGCTGTCAACGTTGTTGTCGTCAAAGTCCAGGTTGTCGGACCAAGCGGCAAAGATTTTCCAGGAACCGGTGGCGGTGATGTCAGCGGCGGACGCCATGGAGGCGGTGCCGATGACCATGGCGAGCAGAGTCGCCAAAACCACGATACGTTTCATAATGTTTCCTTCCTTCATTTGCAGTTTCGTCGAAACGACCCTATCCTTCGGAACTCCTTATACAGAGGCTGTTTCTTCTTTGCAAGGGTTTTTGACCGGTTTTTTGACAAGGGTTTAATTATTTTTACCGTGCAAGTTTTTTTTACTTCCGGTGCTAGGGCGCTGCCGGGACCAGATTGACGGCACTTGCCAACACTCGTTGGAATGACAATGATACCCTCATGACGACAAGCCCGTATACTTTTTGTTCCGCCGACCACCCGGACAGCCCGGGTGTTTATCTGATGAAGGACCAGGCCGGAAAGATCCTTTACGTGGGGAAGGCGGTGAGCCTCCGGAAGCGGCTTGCTTCCTACTTTCGTGACGAGGCTAGGCTGACGCCCAAGACAAGGGCGCTGGTGCGCCGCGTCCACCGCGTGGACACCTTGCTTGCTGGAACAGAGAAACAGGCATTGCTTCTTGAAGCCAGTCTGATCAAAAAACACCGGCCTCGGTATAATATTGTCTTGCGTGATGATAAGCAGTACGTCCTGTTCCGGTTGGAAAAGCGCAGTGAGTTTCCGCGGCTGCTCATTACCCGTAAAGCGGTGCGAGACGGCTCCGTGTATTTTGGACCCTTTACTTCCGCTCACGCGGCCCGGCAGACCTGGAAACTTTTGGGCAAAGCCTTTCCGCTGCGCAAATGTTCCGACAATGTCTTTCGCAATCGGGTGCGGCCTTGCTTATATTATGATATCGAACAGTGTTGGGCTCCTTGCGTCAAAGATGTGGACAAACATGCATATATGGATGTTGTCCGCCGCGTGGAGCTTTTCTTGAGAGGGAGGACTCGGGAACTCCTTTCCGTTCTGGAGCGGGAGATGCAACAATGCGCCGAGGATTTGCGTTTTGAAAAGGCTGCGGAGCTTCGCGACAGGATTCGGGCCGTACAGCAAACCGTGGAGCGGCAAACCGTGGTGTTGCCACGCGAAGCCGATATGGATGTATTGGCCCTGGCAGAGACTCCCACCGGTCTGGGATTGGGGCAGGTTTTTGTCCGTCAGGGACGATTGCTGGATGAAAAGCGGTTCTTTTGGCCAGGCCTGACTCTTGAGGAAGGGCCTGAGGCCCTGATGTCCTTTCTGAGCCAGTTTTATGAACTAGGCCGGTTCATCCCTCCTCGAATCGTGCTTCCTTATGCAATGGATACCGGACCTGCTGCGGAGCTTTTATCGGAGCGGCGTGAAGCTGCCGTGCGCATTGTCGGCGCCGCCGGCCCTGAAGAAAGCGGCTTGGTGGAGCTGGCTCGCCGGGTTGCGGCGCGTGATGATTTGAAGGACGCGGATTCGGATTTAGCGGAATTGTTGCGGCGTGCGCTACGCCTTTCGGATCGTGCTGAACGAATCGAGGGCGTGGACGCTTCCCATTTGGCCGGGGAGGGGCTTCGGGTCGGTCAAGTCTGTTTTGTGCAAGGACACCCCGCCAAGGAGGAGTACCGCACTTATTCTTTTCCTGATCTGGAGGGAGCAGCTGATGACTATGCGGCGCTGGCGGGCTGGATGCGCCGCCGACTTGCTGCCGGGCCTCCCTGGCCGGATTTGATTTTGCTTGATGGAGGGAAGGGGCAGCTTGCTGCGGTGGAACGGGTTCTGGACGAGGTGTGGGATCAAGAGGAATCTCCACCACCGGCCTTGGCAGCCATAGCCAAAGGCCCTTCCCGGAGAGCCGGGGAGCTTGAGGACAGAATTTTCCGGCCTGGACGGAAGAACCCCATGAACTTACGGCCAGGTTCTCCGGAACTTCTTTTCCTACAACGTGTCCGTGATGAATCGCACCGGTTTGTGCTGGGGCGCCAACGTTCGACCCGGAAAAAGCAGATTTTGCGGAGCCATGTGGAGTCGTTGCCAGGGGTAGGACCAAAAACAGCGCGACAGCTTTGGGATCACTTCGGAGCCTTGGATGCCATGATCCAGGCGGATGAACAGGCATTGCGTGCCGTGCCTGGAATCGGTGCCAAGCGCGCACGACAATTACATGTCATGTTTCAAGGGATGCGGTCCAAATAGGGGAAAAGCCGACAGACTGGTTGTGGACAGTCTGTCGGCGGACGGGGTTATTTGTTGAGGGTAACCGTGCTCCCTGGTGTCATGGAGATAAGTTCCGTATCCGGAGCCGCGTCTTTGAGCTGGCGGGCGAAATTGTCGGTATCTTGTTCCAGAATCGGAAAAGTGCCCCAGTGCATGGGGACGACTTTGCGACAGCCGAGCATTTTGCAGGCAAAGGCGGCTTGGCGGGGGCCCATGGTGAAGTGCCCCCCAATGGGAAGCAGCGCGACTTGAATGTTATGGAAAAAGCTGAATAGCTGCATGCTGGAAAAAATTCCTGTGTCTCCAGCGTGGTAGATGCAAAATCCATTCGGAAAAGTGAGGATGTACCCTGCGGCTACACCGCTGGCCGTGGAATGCATGGCCTGAACCATTTGGATTTGTACACCTGCCAGTTCCACGCTGCCGCCGATATTCATGCCAATGCCTTGACCTTGCGGCAAACCTTGTTCAATGAGCTTGTTGACGGTATCAAACACCCCCACCAGCGGAGCACCTGTTTCTTTACAAATCTCAATGGATTGCCCGACATGGTCTCCATGGTCGTGGGTTACGAGAACCGCATCGACTTTTTCCGAAAGATCGCAGTCTGTGGGCGCACAGGGGTTTCCTTCAAAAAAAGGGTCGATGCGAAAGGATACGCCATCTTGTTGCAAAAGAAAGTTGGAATGGCCGTTCCAGGTCAGTTGCATTGTGAGCCTCCTTGTTGATTTAAGCGTCTTCCTTCCAGCGCCGGGTCAGCTGGTTGGGGATGTGAAGTTGGTCCAGTACGCGTCCGGCAAGCTGTCGGACTAGGTCTTCCAGGTTTTGTGGTCGATGGTAGTAGCCGGGGCAGGCCGGGAAGATGGTTGCGCCGGCCTGGTGGGCGCGCAGCATGTTTTGCAGGTGAATTTCATTGAGCGGGGCTTCACGGGTTACGAGGATAAGCGGCCGTCTTTCTTTGAGCGTGACGTCAGCGGCACGATGGATGAGGTTGTGGCCCGTTCCGCAGGCGATATTTCCCAAAGTTGCCATGCTGCATGGGCAGACGATCATACCATGATGCTCCCAGGATCCGCTGGCCGGAGGGGCACCTATGTCGCTTATGGAGTGTGAGGCAACGGCCTGCTTGGTAATTGATTCTGTGGTTTCATTTGTTTCCAGCAGCATAACCTGCTTGGCGGCGTCGGAAACGATTGCGTGAAGCTCAATATCGGGACGCCGACCGAGTTCGGAGGCCAGGGCCACGGCATAAGGGGAGCCGCTGGCTCCGGTGACGGCAAGAATAATGCGTTGTTTCATTGACCCAGAATAGCCCAGCCACACAAGGCTGACAAGCGGATCCGGACATTGCTTTGTGGAAACCGATCCCTTTCGTTTGGGCGGAAAGGGAAAAGGAAGGAAATTCTTTCGATGTTGGCTTTGCAGTCGTAAAAAGAGTTGACAGTGAAGACAAGGAGGGATAGCAACTTCCCGTTGTGGGCAATTAGCTCAGGTGGATAGAGCGCCAGCCTCCGGAGCTGGAGGCCGCACGTTCGAGTCGTGCATTGCCCACCATTAGAAAGTTAAGGAGTTGTACACTGTTACAGTGGCAGCTCCTTTTTCTTTTTGGGGCTGTCCTAGCTAACTAGGTTTTCTGTCGATTTTTAATTTATTTTTTCAATTGGTTGAGTAGCATTTTATGATCACCACCATTGAACCGCCACTCACACTCCTTAAGGAACAGAAAGAAGCTGTCCCTGGGGATGCCGTTGAACCTTCGGGGATGGCGCTTGGCCTGGTTCCA
>JAQVYA010000049.1 GCA_028708865.1 Desulfovibrio sp.
GGCTTGATCCGCTCCAGACGCGGCCAAACCTTGATTCCCGCGTCCGAGGGGGGCACACTGAACCATCGGCAGTCGCCCTGCAAAACCATCAAGCCCGCAAAAATCATGCACGTCAGTCAGACAACCCACTTCGTACACAATGTATTGACCCCGGTCCTGGAACCGGGCGGAACCGCCGTGGACGCCACCATGGGCAACGGCCATGATACCGCGTTTCTGGCACATACCCTGGGCCCGCACGGGCGGGTGTACGGCTTTGATATTCAGTCCCGGGCCCTGGAACGCACCCGGATCCGGCTCGAACGGCTCGGACTGCGGGATCGCGTCCAGCTGCTGCAAGCGGGACACGAGCGCATGGCCGAACTCTTGCCCAAGGAGCTTGGCGGAACAGTGCGCGCTGTGACGTTCAATTGCGGCTACCTGCCGGGCACGGTCCGCCACGGCGGGGCCGACAGCGACCCGGATCACACCGTCATCACACGACCCGAAACCACCTGCGCCGCCATCCAGGCCGCTCTAGACCTGCTCGCGCCGGGGGGGCTGGTCTCCCTCGTGCTCTACACCGGGCACCCGGGCGGAGCCCAAGAGGCCCGGGCCGTGGAACAGCTCTGCGCCGGGCTGGACCTGGACACGGTTCACGCCATGGTCTGCGCTCCCATGAACCACCCAAGCCCCAAAGTTCGGGTGCTGTTTCTGGAAAAAAAATAGCCCCGCTGCCAGGCCGCTCTACCCGTGCCGCTCTTCACATGGAGCCGCATGCGGCGTCCCCTGACCGCTTCGACCATGTCCTTCGCGCCGCCCCGTCTCCATCTGCAAAAACGGAAGTAGACACGTGCGGTTCCACAAAAAGTAGGCGTCCACGATGGGTGATCCGATAGAAACGGATTCTAAAAATGGATATTCAAACAATGCAAGCTCAATAAGATTCTCTAAAGCAGCGTACTTTCATCTATAAAAAAACTGCGGGCACCATGCATGTCGGGCTAGCTCTTTTTGGGAACTGTTCATTCCCTTTTCATGAATAACCTTCTTGCGGCAAAATGCACTTTGTGTAATATGTAAACATTGTTTATACAAAGAACCTCAACCCAACAACAGTTTACTGCAAGGCGACACAGCATGCATAAGCAACTCCACTCCACGTTTTTTACTCTGGCGTTGCTGTTTTGCAGCGCCGCAGCCCTCCAGGCGGAACCGGCACGTGAGCTTGAAGAAACCCTGCTGCATCATACTCGCCTGTTGGAGCAGGTTGAAATCTTAAATCCGCTGGACAACGCGGCCTTTCCACCCGATTTCGCCCCTTGTCGGGTATTTTGGGAGCCTTTGGGGTTCCCTGAGGAACGCTGGCTGGTGCGCGTACTCCTGCCCGAGTCCACCATCCTGGCCGAAGTTCGCGAACCCTCCTGGCGACCCGACACCGATCTCTGGCAGCGCATGCTCCAGGCCGCCCGGAGCGCGCCCCTTCGGCTGGAAGTGGCCGCTTTTTCCGCAAATCGGCCCGTGGGGCTGGGACACGCACACATGCGCACGGCTCCGGATCCCTTTGACGCCCGCGTCCTGGTGCAGCGCATTCCCGTGCCCTTTCTCCATGCCCAGGACAACAGCCGCCTCTCCCAATGGCTGCTGGACGACCCCACATCCACAGACCCGCCCGTGACCGTGCTCTCGGACATGCCCCATTGCGGCAACTGTCACACGGTCTCCGGCAACGGCAAGGTCTTTGGCATGGACGTGGACCTGCACGGCGACAAAGGCGGCTATGCCCTGGCCGATCTGGAAAAAGACATGGTGCTCGGGCCGGACGGCTTCATCTCCTGGAGCGACTACCGACCCGACCAGCCCGGGAAAAGCATGGGCCTGTTCACCAAACTCTCTTTGGACGGCCGTTTCGCGGTGACCACGGTCAAGGAAAAGAGTTTTTTCATTCCCATCGACCACGTGACCTATTCCCAACTTTTTTTCCCCATTCGCGGACACCTGGCCTGCTATGACCGGACCACGGGCCGCATGGCCCCCATTCCCGGTGCCGACCGCGACGACCGCGTGCAGACCAGCCCGGCCCTAAGCCCGGACGGGAAATGGCTGGTTTTTGCGGGCGCGCCCCTGAACCCCAGGTTGCTGGAAGCCATGGGCGACCGCAAGTTCCTGCCTGCCGAAGGGCGCTACATTGATGAACTCAATGAGCTTTACCCCTATCAATTCGAACTCTACCGCATGCCCTTTGATGCCGGACGCGGCGGAGAGCCGCGCCCCCTGGAAGGAGCCTCCGACAACGGCATGAGCAACTATTTCCCCCGCTATTCCCCGGATGGCCGCTGGATTGTCTATTGCCGCGCCCCCACCGGACTGGTGCAGCAGCCCCAGAGCAAACTCTGGATCGTCCCGGCGGCCGGAGGCGCGGCCCGGCCTCTGGAATGCAATACCGAACCCTTCAACTCCTGGCACAGCTTCACGCCCAATGGCCGCTGGATCATCTTCAGTTCCAAGCAAACCTCCGTATACACACAGACCTATGCCGCCCACCTGGACGAACAGGGCCGGGCTTCCCGCCCGGTATTGCTCGACGCACTCATGGACGGCCGCTCCGCATACATTATTCCCGAAGCCGTGCCGGCGGACATTCCGCTGCGGTCCATCCGCATCGACGTGCCCGCTCCGGATATCGCCAGGTAACGTGTAATGTTCCATACATGAGGAGGCACAATGAACCGATCCATTGCAAAACGTCGGGGGCGGAATGTACGCCGAATCTCGGCGCTGGCCATGGCGATTGTTCTGGCCATGCTGGCCCTGCCCGCCCTTTCCGCCGCTTACGGCGGGGGCGGAGGCGGCGGAGGCGGAGGGAGTGGCGGAGGTCTGTTCGGCTCCAGCGGAACAGGCGCCCTTACGCCCCAGCCCATGAAAGGCATCGAAGGAATGCCCGTAACTCCCCCGGACGCGTTCGGCTCCCTGGGAAGCGGATCCCCTGCCGGGCCGTCCAGCACCTCTGGTCCCCAAAGCTCCAGCAAGGTGCAGGACGCCATTGGCGGATTCATTGCCGACAAACTCAAGGACCAGGTCATCGACGCTGTCACGGCCCTGCATCCGGGCGTGGGCATGGCCCTAAACACCGCAGACAAGATCTACAGCGCCGGGAAATTCGCCGGTCAGGTGGCGGACAAGCTGGCCAAGGAAAAGAAATCTTATCAAAAAGCGGCCCTCGGCACGCTCGGTTCCGGATTAAAGGCCCCGTCCCAGAGCACTCCCACCTTGGGACCCTCCACGGGAATGGGTGCCGGTCCTGGTCCACTGCACGAAAACAACTTCCTGTGGTAGAAAGGGAGGCACGACAGTATGAGAAAACCACTTGCATTCCTGGCTTTCTGTCTGGCGATCTTGTCCACTTGCCCGGCCCTGGCCGACGACCGGGCCGAGACAAGGTGGCCCCAGGACGCCATGCACGTGACCATGGCCGTGGCCGACCGGATCACAGGCGGCAACAGCTTCAAAAACATTCACTTCGCCCCGGAAACCCTGGGCACCATGGAAGGACTGCAAAACGGATTCTACACCTCCTTTGACCAGGGGGTGGTGGCTCCGGCCTTTTACCAAAATCATGGTACCGGCTCGGAGTATGATGCGGACCTGGCCGGGTACATCAACCTCCAGGATGGGTACGGCCGGTTTGCGGGCTTGCAGTACCTGACCCGATACCATGTGGCGGGTGAGGAAATCTCAGTGCGGGAATGCGCCGTGAGCCTGGCCTCACCCCCCACCCTGCCCATTGAGGTCTATCTTGTCCCTGCCGCAGTATTCGAGGAGCAATGCATGGCCTCAGGCGCGGACAAGGACTGGGCCGGTTTCTACGGTTTTGCCCGCGAGCACGGCTTTATGCCGGGCGACCCTGAGGAGAAACAGCTCTATTACGTCATCAGCTTTGTCATGAGCCGCCTGCCGGACGACGCCCAGTTCGAGGCCATTGTATCCGAAGAAAAAAACACCCGTTTCGCCAAGGACAACCTCGCGGCCTCCACGCAGGAAATCTTCTCCTACCAAGGCTGGCGGGGGCATATCTTTGCCCTCAAATTCAAGCCTGGGAGCATGCGTGACCGGTTCTACATCAACTATTACTACACACCGGGCGCGGGCATTCCCGAGGCCGACCGCGAACGCATCCTGGTTGCCCGCTACGACAGCAACAAGTGACCCGGTCCGGGACCGGCAATCCGGCCGCGCCTCCGGGCGCGGCCTTTTCCTTTTCATGCTCCCACGTCCCTGGCCGGTTTTGACGAATTTCCCCGGTCCAGGTAGGCTGGTACGAATATTCTCCGCACAGGGGGTCGCCTCCCCCTTGCCGGGCTCCCCACGATTCACGCCGCCCCCAAGCGGTCAACCCAAGCAAGGAGTCGTCGTGCTGCAACGCGCCGCCGTCAAGGTCAGCCTTACGGAGCCGAAAAAGAAATTCCTGGATATGCTGGCGTTCATGCGCAACTTCGGCACCAACGAAGTGCATCTCGTGCATGTGCGCACCAAAACCAACTACAGGGAACGTGAAAAGGCCGAGACCGCCCTGGAGGAGCTGGGCACAGAAATCAACCAGCTGGGCATGGCCGTGGATTTCAGCATCCGCAACGGCTACGCCCCCGGCGTCATGACCGAGGTGGCCGGCACGGTGCAGGCCGACTACCTGGCCCTGTACTGGAAGCCCAAGGCCCTGCTGCGGCACGCCCTGCTGGGCAGCATCGACTCGGACATCCTGCGCATGAGCAACATGCCGGTCTTCATGTACAACCCCAAGCTGTTCCGGCCCGTGGTGGAGCTGGAAAGCGTCCTCTACGCCACGGACTTCCAGTTCACGGACGCCGTGGTCATGCCCTACCTCAAGAGCAGCCGATTCAAGGCCCGGACTCTGTACCTGCTGCACGTGGGCGAACGGGCACCCGACCCGGACACCGAAGCCCGACGGCGCGAGCGGGCCCTGACCAACCTCGAACGGCTGGCCGAAGAATGCGCCCATGCCTACGACCAGGTGGAGGTCATCGAAACCCTGGGACTGGTGCGCAACGAAATTGTACGGCAGGCCAAAGCCAAAAAAGTGGACCTCATCGTGGCCGGAAAATCAGATAAACCCAACACCATGAGCCGACTGGTAGGCTCCACGGCCGAAGTCCTGCCCCACCGGGCCCATTGCAGTGTGTTCATCATTCCCAACGTCTGCGGCCTGCCCCGGCACGAAGACACCCCAGACCAGGCCAAGGGAGAGGCGGATCATGCCTAAGATAAAACAAAACATCGTCTTTCTCGCCTCATTCTCCATCGTCCTGGTGCTCATCGCCGTGGGCGCGTTCCTGCCGGAAAAGCTGGACGCCTGGTCCGCCCGGCTGCACGCCGCCATTATCCGCGACTTTGGCTGGACCTATCTTCTCTCCGCGTTCCTGTTCCTGGTTTTCAGCCTGTACATGGCCTTCAGCAAGTTCGGGCGGATCAAGCTGGGCAACGACCATGAAAAACCGCGCTTTTCCTATTTCGCCTGGTTCAGCATGTTGTTCGCGGCGGGCATGGGCATTGGCCTGATCTTCTGGGGCGTGGCCGAACCCATGAGCCACTATCTCAACCCACCGGCATACATTGAAAAATCATCGCCAGAGGCGGCCCGCTTTGCCATGCGCTACAGTTTCTTTCACTGGGGAGTGCACCCCTGGGCCATCTACATCGTCATGAGCCTTTCCATTGCCTATTTTTCCTTTCGCCGGGGGATGCCGCCGCTGATTTCCAGCTGCTTCTTCCCGTTGCTGGGCGAGCGCATCCACGGGCCCATCGGCTATTTTATCGACATTCTGGCCGTCTTTGCCACGGTGTTCGGCATCGTCACCTCCCTGGGCCTCGGCGCATTGCAGATCAACAGCGGACTGGCCTCGATCCTGCCCTTTGAGGCCGGCTTCACCAGCACCCTGGTGATCATCGCCGTGGTCACAGTGCTATTCATGATCTCCAGCATGACCGGGCTTGACCGAGGCATCAAACTGCTCAGTACCGCCAACGTCATGCTGGCCATCACCATTTTGCTCTTCATGTTCCTGGTGGGGCCGAGCACCACCATCATGAACGTTTTGCTGAACACCTTTGCGGACTACACGGCCTCACTCTTCACCATGAGTCTTTCCACCAACCCCTTCCGCGGGCTGGAATGGACGCAGAACTGGACCCTGTTCTACTGGGCCTGGTGGATTTCCTGGTCTCCCTTCGTGGGGCTGTTCGTGGCCAGCATTTCCCGAGGCCGCACCATTCGCGAATTCGTGACCGGCTGCCTGCTGGTGCCTACCCTGCTGACCTTTGTGTGGTTCAGCGTCTTCGGCGGCTCCGCCTTTCATCTGGAACTGCAACAGGGCGCACACATCGCGGCCACCGTGGCCGAAGACGTCTCCACCGGCCTGTTCAAGCTCTATTCCTTCTACCCGCTCAGTTCCGTGCTGACCCTGCTCACGGTGCTGCTGCTGGTGGTCTTCTTCGTCACCTCGGCGGACTCCGCCACCTTTGTACTGGGCATGATGACCTCGGGAGGCCAACAGGACCCGCCCGCCGCCAAAAAGATCATCTGGGGCCTGACTGTCTCGGTCACAGCCGCCATTCTGCTCTTCACCGGCGGACTGGAAGGCCTGCAACGCATGGCCATTGCCGCGGCTCTGCCCTTTACCGGCATCATGCTGCTGCTCTGCCTCTGTCTGTTGCGCGGCGTCCGCTACGAGCTAAGGCACGAACAGGACAACGATGCACGGCGCGACATCGGAGAATGAACGAAGAGTGGCCGCCATGCGAGCCGATCGTACGCCTTCACGCTATTTTGTACGATTTCGTTTGTCATGTTGATTCCCATGCAGTATATTGAAAGCAATTGCTCCACACCTTCAAGGAGGAGAATCCATGGGACGTGAGACCATTTTATTCAAGAGCGAAGAGCGTAAAACAACGGCAGAAGCTGCCGAAGTGCTGCGGACCATCGCCGCCAAGCTGGAATCCGGGCAGATCACCCTCACAGCCGGAGAAACGGAAGTTTCCCTGACGTTGCCTCCGCAGATCATCCTGGAGATCAAAGCGGAAGAAGAGGAAGGCCGGACCCTGAAGCGGTCCTTGGAAATTGAAATCGAATGGGCCGAAGGAGAAACAGGTCCCGCTGCCGGGGTCAGCATCAGTTAAACTCCCGACTGTCTGAGAAACAGGACGCGCCCACTTGGGACGCCTGCTCCAGGCCCGACCTTCTCCAGCCCTGCCGCATCTGTGGTGGGGCTCTTTCTTGTGCTGCTTTTTGCTGATCCAACAAAAGCTCAGCCTTGCAAAGTTGCTCTTGCGGCCAGCCCGTGTTGCATCGGACCTTGCCCCAAAAACGAATATCTTTTATGAAAGGCTTTTTAATTCATGAGTGGGCCGATTTGATTTGACGCTCGTCCTGTACTGCGTTATGCCGTCTCACCACTTGAAGGGCCACCTACTGCAAATTATCGTACAGTTGATATGCGCGTCTCTTCCCGAAATGTTCCGCCTGAAAAACGGAACACAGGATCAGCGAACAACAGACCGGAGTCCGCAGGCTCATGACCTCGGAGATCATGGGTTGACGCTCCGCTCCTCATTCGTCACTCTGCTGCGCGGCGGCAGAAATGAACCTTAGAGCTTCTTTTAATGTGCTGTATTGTTTACCTATAAACAAAACGGATGTGGCATTTCCCAACATGGAACACGCCGGCATCCAAAAAGGACCCGCAGATCAGGGCCTTGGATTCAAAGCCGCCTTCAGGACACGACCTGGCGGATTCCCCGCCAAGTTATGCCCCGGAAGGTATCCATGCTTCGGGAAACGATAGCCCGCTGCGGAAAAAACACGACACTGGTGAATCATATGACGAAAAACGCGTATTACACCATCGGCTCCGTTGTAAAAGCCTTTGCCGTCATCGAACAGATGACGGCAAAAAACAAGTGGGAGCTGGCTGACCTGGCCCGTGCCGTGGGCATTCCCAAAACCACGGTCCACCGCATCCTGCTCACCTTGCAGGATCTCGGTTATGTGGTCCAAAATGAAGAAGAAAGCGCCTATTCCTTGACACTCAGGCTGTTCACCATGGGAAGTTCCGTGGTGGAACACACGACGATACAGGAAACCGCACGCCCCTACTGCCGCCGACTGCTCGACTCCATCGGCGAGACCATCAACCTCTGCGTGCCCTCGGGAATGGAGATGGTGGTGGTGGACCGGCTGGTCACCTCTCAGGTGCTGCGCCAGGACTCCATCGTGGGTCGGTCCTTTCCCATCTACCTTTCCGCCTCAGGCAAGGCCTGTCTGGCTTTTATGGACTCGGCCAAGGCAGGATCCCTGCTGGAGCAGATCCGCGGAGAATCCAACGGAAAAATCGATTCCACGGAACTGGCAAACTTCATCAATGAAATTGAAATAGCCCGGAAAAACGTGGTTTCCTTTGACAATGAGGAAATATATTCCGGTGTTTGCTGCGCTTCGGTACCCGTGTTTGACTGCAATAACGAGTTCGTGGCCACGCTCGGAACATCCGTGCCCAGCGTGCGCTTCACCCCGGAACTGCGCCAGCTGGCAAGCCGGGAACTTTACTCCGCCGCCGAACAGCTCTCGATCCGTCTGGGTGCAAGCCACTACCCTAAGCCGCACCCCACCAAAAAGTAACCACTTCACTCCCCGGGGCCGCACCACACGGCCCTGGGGCCGCTTCCCGGCTTCCCAAGCCGCTCCCCACTGCCCCCCCTGATCATCGCCCACACCGGCCGAGCGCAACGGCCTGCTGCCAACGCGGGGCGCTCTTGCGCCAACATTTACAACCACCTCTTTTAATAAAAGTATTTTCTAAAAAAATCTTCGCGTCCTTACTGGTTTAGACCGTTCCAAACGGTCCAAAATTGTTTTTTTAGCTTTCAATTATTACTTAACCTATTATTTTAAAACAGCATATTAAAAAATAGAGAGTTTTTTTACAAAACTCTCTTGACGGAAGAAATTCATTCTCCTATCGTCTTTTTGAGACGGCGTAACGCTATACGGTACGAAACAGGCTGGTCACGCTATTTTGATTTTTTTTTGGCTCTATCGTGGAATGCCATACCGCTATTTGGGACAATGGCCTTTGTAAATGAAACCACCGTCAACCTCAAACTTTTGAATCGTCAGCGAGGGTTACATGAAATCAGAAACGTTATTCCTGAAAAATACGCAGACGTTCGCGGAAGCGATGGTGCGTTGCGGGGTGCGGTATCACTTTGCCTACCCCATTACGCCCGCCACGGAAGTCATGAAGCACACTGCGGTGATCCTGCCCGAGTACGGCGGACGCATGGTACAGATGGAAAGCGAGCTGGCCGTGGCCAACGCCCTGGCCGGCTGCGCCTGCACCGGCACCCTGGGTGCCACGTCCACCTCCGGCCCGGGCATGGCCCTGATGCAGGAAAGCATTTCCTTCATGGCCGCCGGTGAACTGCCCTGCATCATGCTCGACGCCATGCGCGTGGGACCCGGCGACGGCGATATCGTGGGAGCCCAGAGCAACTACTTCCAAGCCACTCGAGGCGGCGGCCACGGCGACTACCGCGTCATCGTTCTGGCCCCGGCCAGCGGCCAGGAAATCGTGGATCTCATGCCCGATGCGGTCAAACTGGCCTACACCTACCGCACCCCCGTGCTCTTCGTCATCGACGGCGTCACCTGCACTATGACCGAATCCGCCATCTTCCCGGAGGCCCACGACTATGCCGCAGGATTCGACACCTCCTCCTGGGCCTACACCGGAACCGCCGACCATGAAAAACGCTTCCTCCTGACCGGCAGCTACACCCACAGCCAGGGCGAGGAGATGAACGAACGGCTGCGCGCCAAGTTTGAACGCATCAAGGAAAAGGAACAGCGCTGGGAATCCATCCAGACCGAAGATGCGGAAGTGGTCCTGGTGGGCTTCGGCATTCACGGCCGCATGGGGCAGGACCTGGTGGCCAACATGCGCGCCCAGGGCAAAAAAGTGGGGCTGATCCGGCCCATCACGCTCTGGCCCTTCCCGGACAAGGCCTTTGAGCAGTTGCCGGAATCCCTCAAATCCGTGCTGGTGGTGGAAATGAACCACGGCCAAATGCTCGACGACGTCCGGCTGGCCGTGAACGGCCGCGTGCCCGTTCACTTCCTCGGCAAGACCGGCGGCGACATGCCGCTGTGCACCCTGGCCGATATGACCGCTCAAATCAACACGCTGCTGTAAGGATACACGCTATGCAAGAACTCGCGAAGATCTATGGAGATACACTGCTCCTGGACAAAAAGTTCAACTACTGCCCCGGCTGCGGACACGGCGTCGTAACCCGCCTGGTGGCCGAAGCCATCGAAGAGCTGGGCATCCGCCAGCGCACCGTCAGCGTGGTGGGCATCGGCTGCGGCGGCTTCTCCCATCATTATATGGATATCGACGCCATCGAGGCCATGCACGGACGCTCCCCGGCCGTGGCCATCGGTTACAAGACCGCCAGCCCGGACAAAATCGTCTACACATATCAGGGTGACGGCGATTGCAGCGCCATCGGCCTGGCCGAACTGCTGCACGGAGCCAACCGCGGCCTGCCCGTAACCTGCTTCATGATCAACAACAACCTCTTCGGCATGACCGGCGGGCAGATGTCCCCGGCCACGCTGGAAAATCAGGTCACCGCCACCACGCCCAAGGGCCGCGACGTGCACGTGCACGGCTACCCCCTGCGCGTGCCCGAAATGATGGCCGACATGGTGGGGGCCAAATATGTGGCCCGCGAAGCTGTTTGCGACGCCAAGAGCATCCGCAAGGCCGCCAAGAGCGTGCGCAATGCCCTGCAATGTCAAATCCAGGGGCTCGGATTCTCCTTTGTCGAGTTCATCGTTCCCTGCCCCACGGGCCTCAAGCTCTCCGTGCCGGACGCCTATAAGTGGAGCCGGGAAAAGATGGTGGAATACTTCAAGCCGCAAGTCTTCAAAAACGAGGTGGGGCAGAACAATGAGAACTAAATGCACTTTCTCCGGTTCCGGCGGACAGGGATCCGCACTGCTTGCCAAGCTGGTCTGCCAGGGCGCCATCAAACAGGGGCTCAAGGTCGTCATGACCCAAACCTACGGCATTGAGCAGCGCGGCGGCGATTCCACAGGATACGTGATCGTCTCCGACAACTTCATCGGCAACCCCCTGGTGGAAAACGACGCCGACATCAGCGTAGCCCTCAGCCCGTCCATCTACGACGGTTGTGTGGACGGCGCCGTGGAAGGCGGCATCGTCCTGGTGAACAGCTCGCTGATCACTGAAATGCGTGAGCGCGAGGGCGTCAAGCAGGTTCCCATTTCCGCTTCGGACATGGCTGTGGAGCTGGGTTCGGTCAAGTGTGCCAATATCGTCATGCTCGGAGCCGCCCTGGCCGCCACCAACATGCTGGAGTTCGAAACCGTGGAGCAGGTGCTGCGCGAAACCCTCGGCGCCAAAAAGCCCGCCCTCCTGGAAATGAACCTCAATGCCCTGGAACGGGGGCGCACCGTCTACGCCAGCGCTGCGGAGTAAATAAAATGAAAGAAAAGAACAAGAAACACGTCATCTGCGCCGAACGGTGCAAGTCTTGCGGCCTGTGTGTGGAAGCCTGCCCCAAAGACACCCTGGCCATCGGGAAACACCTCAACAGCCAAGGGTACAACGTGGTGGAGCAGGTAGCCCCTGAGAACTGCGTCCTGTGCGGCCTGTGCCGCATCGTCTGTCCCGATGTCGCCATCGGCGTCGTTCCGTTGGATTAACCGAAGCGCCGGGAGAAACAACATGTCTGAACTGAAAACCCTGTTCCGTCCCCGAAGCGTGGCCCTCATCGGTGCCTCGAGGGATACGAAGAAATACGGCTACTGGACCGCCAAGAGCCTGTTCGACAACGAATTCGACGGCGACGTCTACCTGATTTCCCGTTCCGGCGGCGAAATTCTGGGCCACAAAACCTACCCGGACATCCTTGCCGTGGAAGGCGACGTGGACCTCGCCATCATCGCCATTGCGCCCAAATACATCCTCCCCGTGGTGGAGCAATGCGTACAAAAGGGCGTGAAAAGCGCCATTGTGGTTTCCACCGGTTTCGGTGAAACCGGCCCCGAAGGCAAGGAAATCGAACGCCAGATGCTGGAAATCGCCCGCAAGGGCGGCATGCGCATCCAGGGTCCCAACTGCATGGGCACCTACAGCGCGGCCGTGAGCATGAACGCCAGCATCATTGATCTGGCCCCCGGACCCATGAGCCTCATTTTGCAGAGCGGCAACTTCGGCATCGACCTGAACTTCAATGCCAAGGCCCGCAACCTGGGGTACAGCTGCTGGGCCACCATCGGCAACCAGATGGACCTGCGCTTTCACGACTTCGTGAAATACATCGGCGGGGACGACCCCACCAAGGTGCTGCTTCTTTATATGGAAGGGCTGCGCGTGGAATCCGAAGAGGACGGTCGCCAATTCCTGGAAGCCGCTCGCGAGGCCGCCGTCAAAAAGCCCATCGCCGCCATCAAGATCGGACGCAGCGCGGCCGGTGCCCGGGCCGCCGCTTCCCATACCGGCTCCCTGGCCGGCAGTGAAAAGGTCTTTGACGCGGCCCTCAAGCAGGCCGGAGTCATTCGCGTGGACAGCCCGGACGAGCTGCTGGACGTGGCCGAGGCCTTCTCCAAATGCAAGCCCGCCTTTGGCAAGCGCATCGCCATCCTGACCGACGGCGGCGGGCACGGCGTCATGGCCACGGACTCGGCCGAAAGCTTTGAGCTTGAGGCGCCGGTCCTTTCCGACGCCACCCAGGGCAAACTGCGTGAAATCCTCATGCCCCATTGCCCCATCAAGAACCCGGTGGACCTGGCCGGAACGCCCGAAGCGGACATGTGGGTCTTTGACAGATGCCTGGACGTGCTGCTCAACGATCCCGACGTGGACGGCGTGGTCATCGTGGGCCTGTACGGCGGCTATGCCGACCTTTCCGAGGAATTCCGCCAGATGGAAATGGACGTGGCCAAGAGCATGGTGGAACGCGTCAAGGCCTCGGACAAACCCGTGGTCATGCACTCCATCTACGCGCCCCAACGCCCCGAATGCCTCGCCTACATCAGCGACAACGGCGTTCCGGTTTTCGACTCCGTCAAGGCGGCCGTGCGCACCATGGGTGCCCTGGTGGGTTACGGCGAACGCCGCAAGGCCCTTCAGGAAGAAGCCCAGGGCGAAATCCCGGCCCTGCCGGAAGACCGCAAGGAAAAAGCCGCCGCCATCATCGACGCGGTACGTCAAAGCGGCCGCACCAACCTGGTGGAGACCGAGGCTCGCGACGTGCTTCAGGCCTACGGCCTGCCCCTTTCCGAATGCCTGCTCGCCCGCGACGCAGACGAGGCCGCCGCAAAATATGAATCCCTTGGCGGCAAAGTGGTCATGAAGATCGTGTCCCCGGACATCCTGCACAAGACCGACGCAGGCGGCGTGGCGCTGAACATTGATTCGCCCGATGCCGCACGGGAAGCCTATGAGCGCCTGGTGGGCAATGGCCGGAACTACAAGGCCGACGCCGACATCTTCGGCGTGATGCTCACCCCCATGCTGCCCGGCGGCGTGGAGTGCATCATCGGCGCCAGCCACGACACCACCTTCGGCCCCACGGTCATGTTCGGCCTGGGCGGAATCTTCGTGGAAATCCTACAGGACATCTCCTTCCGGGTCGCTCCCGTGAACATGCCTGCCAGCCGCCGAATGGTGGATGAAATCAAAGGACACAAACTGCTTGAAGGGGCCCGGGGCGCTGCGCCCTGCGACAAGGAGGCCCTCGCGCAGACCGTCTGCGTGATTTCGCACATGGTGAACGAACTGCGGGATATCGCCGAGGTGGACCTTAACCCCGTGTTTGCATGGGAAAAAGGTCTGGCCGTTGCGGACGCCCGCATAGTATTGCATTCCCCGGCCTAGCCCATGACCGGGGCCCGTCTCCGATGCGGCGCACCGCGCCGCCGGAGACGGGATTTCCACAAGCCGTTGCCGCCGGACCACAAAGAGGAACCCGGAAGGCGGCGACAGCGCCGAGGAAAAAGGGGGAGAAAAGCAGCCCCAGGCTGCATCGGCAATGGTTTTTAGTCGACCGTTATTCAACCGCATCCAGTTTATGCAGAGGGTAGCATTATGCAAGAAGTCAAACTGTTTCCCACAACAACCGGTCAGGGCTGGCTTGAGATGTCATCGCACAAGGATCACGCCTTCAATCCCCCCGAGGAGATGCGCGATCATTACGACTATCTCATCATCGGCGCGGGCTATGGCGGCTACGGCGCGGTCAGCCGCCTTGCAGAGCTGCACCCCGACGCCAAAATCGCCGTAATCGAAGCCATCAAAATCGGCAACAACGACAGCGGTAAAAACGCGGGCTTCATCATCGACGTGCCGCACGACTTTGGCGATACCGGCGGGTCCACCTTTGACGACAACAAGATGTACTACAAGTTGAACACCGCCATCATCGGCCGCATGCGCGACACCATCAAATCCACCGGCGTCAACGTGGATTGGCAGGACTCCGGCAAGTACGTCTGCTGCTGTCACCCCCGCAGCTACAAGATGATCAACACGGAAGTGAAGGATCTGGAAAAAATGGGGGTCGACTACAAGATTTACGAAGGCGAGGAACTGCATCGCCGCCTCGGCACCCGTTACTACAGCAAAGCCCTGTACACGGCGGGCTCCACTCTGGTGAACCCCGCCGACGTTCTCCGCGGCCTCTTCACTGTCCTGCCCGACAACGTCGAGGTTTTTGAGGAATGCCCGGCCCGTCGCATCGACGAAGGCAGCAAGCTCTCCGTCACCATGCAGAACGGCAAGGTCGTAACCGCTGATTACGTCATCGTCACCGGCGGTCCCTTCATCGAACAGTTCGGCATCGTGAAGAACGTCTTCTGCCCGGTGCTCTCCTACGGCGCGTTCACCCGCAAGCTCAACAAGGAAGAACTCAAGGACTTCCAGGGTGTAAAACCCTGGGGCTGCACCGCCGGCCACCCCGCCGGAACCACGGTGCGCTTCACCACGGACCAGCGCATCTACGTGCGCAACGGCTTCAGCTTCAACTCGGAACTCACCACCTCGCACCAGCGCATCCGCAAGGCCATTCCCAAACTGCGCAAGGCCTTTGAGAACCGGTTCCCCAATCTGCGTCACCTGAACTTCGAGTTCCTCTACGGCGGCATGATCAACATGACCCTGAACTTCCGCCCGCTCATGGTCCAGAAATCCTCCAACCTCTTTGCCTCGGCCTGCGGCGAAGGGGCCGGCGTGGCCAAGACCTGCATGATGGGCCACTACATTGCGGAGTGGATCAGCGGCATCGAAAGCGAAGAGTTGAACTTCCTGCGCCGTATCGCCAAGCCCTGCCGTCTGCCGCCGGATCCCTTCCGTACCGTGGGCGCGCGCATTCGGCTGGCCTGGGAAGAATACAACGCCAAACAGGAAATCTAGACATGGACACGGTTCGTGGTCGGCTGACGGATGTGCCTCCCGCATGGCGGCCACGAACCACCTCCATACAAGATATCCGCTGCACGGACGCCGCATGCCGAAAATGCGGAAGGTCCGGCAATCCTCCGGGCGGACGCCGGGACACGACCTACCTCCCGCGCCCCGGCGCAGCGCAGGTCAACCCGCGCTGAAGCATGGTGCCCGCCCGGAGCACCAGGAACACAAAGGAGACCATCATGGAATTCATACATGCACCCAAAGCCTGCGCCGCCGTGGGACCGTATTCCCACGCCGTCAAAGCCGGAAACACCTATTACCTTTCCGGACAGGTTCCCTTCCACCCCGTGAACGGAACCATCGTGGGCTCCAACATGGCGGAGCAGGCCGCCCAAACCCTGGCCAACCTGAACGCCGTGTTGGAAGCAGCCGGCCTGCAAATCTCGAACATCGTCAAGACCACCGTGTTCATCCAAAGCTGGGACGACTTCGACGCCTTCAATGAAGTGTACGCCAAATTCATGGGCGGACACCGTCCTGCCAGGCTCTGCGTTGAGGCCGGCAATCTTGCAGGGGGCTGCCTGCTCGAAATGGACGCTATTTGCGTTGTGGAATAGCAAACGCAATTCAATGTGAAAAATCAAAGGGCTGACCAAGGTCAGCCCTTGCAACCAACGCGGCAACACGTTGTTTCAACAGCATGGAGACCCTGGCGTTCATCAGTATGTTGAATCCAACCGCGGGTGGGGGGAGGAACTGTGAAAAAATGTTCGGCATGCGAAAACTCACTTGATCACATACCATTCTGCATCAGTTTCCTGGCCATGGTGATGTTCATTGTTTTCGCCATACTGTCTCCTGGAGACTTCACCCAATACTTTGACACGCTTCAAAATTGGATTACCTGCAACTTCGGCTGGCTCAGCATCTTTCTTTCCCTGTGCATCGTGCTTTTTGCACTGGGAGTTATTTTTTCCCCCATCGGGGCTATCCGCATCGGCGGGAAAGACGCCAAGCCGGACTTTTCCCTCTGGAAATGGTTCACCATTTCCCTTTGCGCAGGCATCGGCATCGGCATTTTGTTCTGGGGCATCGGCGAGCCCATCTTTCACCTCATGTCTCCGCCCAAAAACCTCGGCCTGGAGCCGGGTTCCTACCAGGCGGGCGTTTTCGCCATCTCCCAGTCCATCCTGCACTGGAGCGTGGCGCAATACGCCATGTACGCCATCTGCGGCGTAGCCTTTGCTTTGAGCGCCTACAACAAGGGCCTGCCCCTTTCCATTTTCAGCGGCCTGAAAAGCCTGGTTCCGGATCACTACGCCTCGGTCTCACGCTGCGTCCTGCACATCATCTGCATTTTCTCCCTTTCCTGCGCTGTAATCAGCAGCATGGGATCGCTGATCCTGATGATCTCAAGCTGCGTCGCCCATCTGACCGGGCTTGAGCGGACCATTCTGCTCAATGCCTCCATCTGTATTCTGGCCATGTCCATCTACACGGTCTCTGCTGCACTGGGACTGAAGAAGGGGATGGCCTTCATGTCCAAATGGTGTACGCGGATATTCATCTTCATCATGATGTTCGTGTTCCTGGTGGGCCCCACTCTCTTCATCCTCAATATGGGTACCGAGGCCTTTGGCTATTTTCTGGACAACTTCTTCCACAACAGCACCCTGGTAAGCACCGAATTCCTGCCCGACCACTGGTCCGAACTGTGGTTGATCATCTACATGGCCGCATTCTTCGGGTACGCCGCGCCCATCGGGCTTTTTTTGGCCCGACTGGGCAAGGGCCGCACCGTACGCCAATTCCTGCTCATGAACATCTTCGCGCCCACGGTATTCGTCTACTTCTGGGTCAACACCTTTGGCAGCATGGCCATCTACTTCCAATGGAAAGACATTATGGATGTCTGGGCTTTTGTGCAGTCCCAGGGGCTGGAATCCACGGTGGTGGCCATCCTCAAGAACTTCCCCATGGGATACGTGCTCATCGTGCTGTTCACGCTGGCCTCCCTCATCTCCTTTGTCACCCTGGCCGACCCCATGACCACGGTACTGGCCACCCTTTCCACCAAGGGAACCTCGGTGGAAGACGAAGCCCCTCTGTACCTGAAGATCATCTGGGGCATCACCATCGGCTTGGCCGCGATTCTGCTGCTGGCCACCACAGGACTCAGTGGCCTGCGCGGCATGTTCGCCCTGGGCGGGCTGCTGCTCATGTTCATCACTGTGGCCATTTGCTTTTCCATTGTAAAAATGGCGCTTCCCATGTTGAAGCGTTCTAACCAATTGTAGTTGTTATCACTCATGAGACAGGAGGTCGTATGCACCGTATTGTAGTAGGCGTCACCGGCGCGAGCGGCATGCCCCTGGCGGAAAAGGTCCTGCGCCACTTTGCCGGAATGGGCAACCTGGAGATTCACCTCATTGTCTCTTCCGGAGCCCGCTTGGTCATGCAATCCGAATTCCGCGGCGGAGACCTGTCCCTGGAGCGACATGCGCACGCGGTGCACGCCATCGACGACATGACTGCTGGCCCGGCCAGCGGCTCCTGGCGACACGACGGCATGATCATCTGCCCCTGCTCCATGAGTTCCCTGGCCTCCATTGCCAGCGGAGCAGGGATCAATCTCATCCATCGCGCCGCGGACGTCACCCTCAAGGAGCGCCGCAAACTGGTCGTCATCCCAAGAGAAACGCCGCTCACTTCCATCCATCTGCGCAACATGCAGACCATCACCGAAGCCGGTGCCGTGATCATGCCCTTTAGCCCGGCCTACTATGATTGCCATACCACCCTGGACCAGATGGTCCAACATTTTGCGGGGCGGATTCTGGACCAGCTCCGCATTGAAAACAACATTTGCGCTCGATGGAGGGAGACCATTGAAGTTGCCTGCTGAGGAAGTTGCCTGCTGAGCAGGAGACAACCAGTGCGAGAAGAATATTGTGGAGAGATATTCGAAAGCTACAAAAGGGAGGAACAATTCAAATTACTGTACATCGGCATGAAAACATGCCTGCAAGCGGTGCAGAGTTGCGGATAGCGATTCAAATTCAAAACGCGATGCGAAAGTACTCCTGGTTCACCATACAACAGTGTTGAATTGAAAAAAAATAACAAGAAATACTTGCTAAAGGATCAACTATGAAACCGATGCAGCAATCACGCGGACAGAGTTTCGAAGAGGCTCCGTCCTGTCCCATCCACCGCAAACTGGCGGCCGGTGCCTTTATGGGCATGATCACCGACGGATACATCCTTGGCATCGTAGGCATTTCCCTGAGCTACGCCACCGTGCCCCTGGGCCTGACCAGCTTCTGGCTCGGCGTTCTCGGGGCCGCGTCCATGTTCGGAATTTTGTTGGGCAGCTTCGTGGTGGGTCCCATTGCGGACCGCTACGGCAGAAAACCCCTGTTCGCCACGGTCATGTTCGCCTCAATTTTGCTCTCCATTGCCCAATTTTTCGTGAATGGCCCGCAATCCCTGGCCGTGATCCGCTTTGCCCTGGGCATGTGTATCGGTGCGGACTACACTGTAGGCATCTCGCTGCTCAGCGAGTGGACCCCCTCCAAGCGCCGTTCCGGCTATCTGGCTTGGTTGCTGGTCAGCTGGACCACGGGATACGTCATCGCCTACATCGTGGGCTTTTTCATGGACGGTCTCGGGGACAACGGCTGGCGCTGGGTGCTGTGCACTTCGGCCGTGCCCGGCTTCCTGACCAT
>JAQVYA010000186.1 GCA_028708865.1 Desulfovibrio sp.
CCTCGCCCACACCCTTGATACCGCCTTCCCACAGGGTCTGGATGTTTGCATCCGCTCCCTGGACCCTGGCGGCCGGGTGGGGGATGGAGGCTGCCAGCAGCGGGCCGGTGTGCAGCGCGCCGAACTGGGAGGCGCAGAACATCAGGGTCCAGGTGGCCAGGACAAAGGGCGCTGTCAGCGCGGGAACGCCCCAGCGGCCCAGAAAGTTCATCAGCGCAGCCATGATGATGGTGGCCAGAGCCGCATTGAGCACCACATAGAGCAGCAGCTCGGGCGAAAATACGAAATAAAACGGCAGAGCCACGCCGGCCAGGGTCCCGTTGAAGCCGAACAAGCCCGCTTCCACGGCTCCCCGGTCCGCGCCCAGGAGCATGGCCAGGCCCGTGGAGACGATGGTGCCAACAAGGGCACACAGGCCCAGCTCCCAGGAGTTGTAAAACATCCCCACGAAAAACAGCAGCCCGGTGATGGGATTGTTTTGGAACATCACCTGGCCGCAGCCGCGCAGCACCACTTCACCGAATCGAACGGGCGACATGGTGCTCATACTTTTTGCTTCCGACATGCAGATTCCCTCTCCTTCCTTGGGTTATGCGCCGCTACCGGATCAACCGATGCTTTGCTGCGCTTCTTTCTTGAGCTGGTCCCGTTCCTTGGAGCGGTGCATGGCGCCCATCATGTCCTTGACCCAGTGATCCGCGTGGCGGAAGTGGGTGTGAGAAATGAGCCGCCGGGTTTCGGTGGAACGGCAGTGGGGACAGGCAATGGACTCCTGATTGATCCCGGCCATGGTTTCAAAGTCCCGATGGCAGCTTTGGCAGTGCAGTTCATAAATCGGCATGATTCGCTCCTTCCTTTTTTCACAAGCGAAAGCGACATTCGTGCCAAGCTGCATTTTTTGGATTACCCCTTTTATTTAAGCGTATTGCAGTCTGTGTGACCAAGTTGAATCTGGTGAAGTGCTACAAAAAAACCGGACACAGATCCGTGTCTTTTCCCATAACTCATTTCAAATCAGTGGGTTGGGTCATACAATGAAAACTGTGCCCACAGGGTTGATGGTGATGGTTGGGCGGTTTTCCCTTTGCAAGGCGTCGGAGCGCCGGAAAAAGAGGCGGAACCGGGCCAGTGAATGTGAAAAAAGGCGGAACCCCGCCCACCAGTGTGGACGGGGTTCCAAGGAGGATCGTCAACCGAAGAGTAATTAGCCCATGGATGCGGCTTGCTCGCGCTGGACCAGCAGCCTCCGCTTTTCGCGGATGTCCCACATCATCAGGCAGGAGACGATGAAGGCCACGCTCAGGAAGCCGGTGAAGATGTACAGGGTGCCGGAGTAGCTTCCGGTCATCTCCAGCACTTCCGTGACGATGGTGGGGCCGACGATGCCGGCGCAGCCCCAGGCGGTCAGGGTGTAGCCGTGGATGGTGCCGAGCTGCTTGGTTCCGAACATGTCGCCCAGGAACGCGGGCAGGGTGGAGAAGCCCCCGCCGTAGCAGGTCAGGATCAGGAAGAGCAGAGCCTGGAACGCATAGGCGTTGGTGACTTTGGTCAGGGCCAGGAACGCGAAAATCTGGATCACGTAGAAGGCCATGAAGGTTTGGGAGCGGCCGAGGTAGTCCGAGAAGGAAGCCCATCCCAGACGTCCGCCGCCGTTGAACAGGCCCATGAGGCCCACCATGGCGGCCGCAGCCATGGCCGACATGCCGGTCACTTCCTGGGCCATGGGAGAGGCCACGGAAATAAGGGCGATGCCGCAGGTGATGTTGATGAAGAGCATGACCCACATGTAGTAGAAGCGGCGCGTACGCAGTGCCTCGCGGATGGTCAGCTGGGCCAAGTCCTTTTTGGCCCGCTTGTTGCCGCTGGCGGCGAGCTTTTCAGGATCAAATCCCTTGGGCTTCCAGCCGGCCGGCGGCGGAGCGATGTACAGGGCGGAGCTGAAAATCAGGGTGAAGTAGACCACGCCGAGAACCAGGAAGGCCTTCCAGATGGCCATGACGGTGAAGAGCTTGGCCATGACCGGGCCAAAGACCAGCGCGCCAAAGCCGAAGCCCATGATGGCCATGCCTGTGGCCAGGCCGCGCCGGTCCGGGAACCATTTCACCAGGGTGGAAACCGGAGTGATGTATCCGGTGCCCAGGCCCACGCCGCCGATGACGCCGTAGGAGATGATGAACATGGTCAGGGAGCCGGTCTTTACGGCAAAGCTGGTGCCGAACATGCCCAGTCCGTAACAGATGGCGGAAAGGCGGCCGGACTTGCGGGGACCCATCTTCTCCACCGTGGGGCCCAGGAATGCGGCGGACAATCCGAGAAAAAAGATGGCGATGCTGAAGGCATGGGTGATGTCGCTCTTGAGCCAACCGTGCAGTTGGTTGAGGGGCAGGGTCATGACGCTGTAGGCGTACACCGAGCCGATGGAGAGATGCACTCCCACGGCGCAGGCTGCAATGAGCCAACGATTTTTAACTTTTTCCATGGCGAACCTTCTTGAGTTGCTGCGGCGCACGCGGTCTGGCACGAGGAGTTCAGCACCGGGTTGACCAGGGCGGCGCGTACGCGGCAAGGACTCTGTTCTCTCTTGTTCAAGGTGGAAGAAAACGGCTGAAAAAGTGCACAAGGCACAGGTACCCAAAGGCGGCCGAAGCGCGACCGCCTTTGGGTTGTTTCGTTTCAGCGCGAACGACGGTAGAACGCTAACGACCGGTTCTTACAGTCCGAACCGTCCACCGGTGGTGGGGTAGCCGTAGATGCTGCCGTCCTTGATCTTGATGTCGTCTTCCCAGGGCAGGCGGTACTCGCCTTTGGCGAAGTCCTTGACCCAGGTGTAGGGGCATTCTTTCACGCCGCCCGGAACGGCCACGTAGCCGCGGGTGCCGACGTTGTAGATGTTGTTCTCCAGGCCCCAGTCGCGGCGAGCCTGGTCGGCCAGCTGCGGGTAAACCTCGGCGGTGACGATTTCCCAGGGGTTGCGATGACCCTGGACCAGGGTGGTGCCGTCGAAGTTGCAGACCTGGCCTTCGCCGAAGTAGTAGAACACGCCGTCGTAACCAGCCAGGTTCACGGAGGCGGTGTACATCAGGTTGTGCCAGGCGTTGGAACGGTTGGTCAGGATCCACTGGTCGTTGACCTGAGTGGAGTAACCGGAGATGCGGATGTAGACGTTGCAGCCCTTGTACGCGGCTTCACGAGCCTGCTCGGGGAACATGCCGTCGTGGCAGATGCACACGGAGAGCTTGCTGCCGCCAGGGCCGTCGCATACGGGCTGGCCCAGGTCGCCGGGCATCCACGGCTCGATGGGCACCCAGGGGTTCAGCTTGCGGTACTTGAGGGCCAGCTCGCCCTTGTTGTTGAAGATCACGGCCGTGTTGTACGGCATCTGATCTTTATTGGGGTTGCGCTCCATGATGGAGAACAGGCCCCAGACGTCGTTCTCTTTGCAGGTCTGGGCGTACTTCTGGAAGAGGGGTCCTTCCACGTCCATCAGGAATTCGTCCGTGACCCATTTCTTGGTGTTCAGCCCCTGCGAGCTGTACTCCGGCCAAACAATGAGATCCATGCCGGGGTACCCGGCCTTGGTGGCGGCGGTGGCTTCGCAGATGCGGTCCACGTTGGCCTCGATGTCGCGGCGGGAGTTGACCACGGGCACGGGGTACTGAACCAGGCCCATGAGCATGCCTTCGGACGGACGACTGATGCTACCGATGCTTCCCATTCTTTCCTCCAATATGGATGATTCATTCAAACCAGTACAACAACATTGCCACTTCACTCTTGCGTCGGCTCGTGCCGATCAGTTGCAATGCCTAGAGCGACATCCGTGCCAGCCGGTGCCAAGAATTCAACCACTTGTTATGAATGGAAAATATTCTTTGTGAAGACGGGAAGAAGACGCGAGGGGCTACAATGAAAATGGTAAAGCCACTGGTGGTTCGCCATGGAACGAGCACGAATCTTGAAAGCTGATTTTTCTCTATCTATTTGCTTTTAAAGTGATAATTTGTAAAATAAAAGCGAGTGGTCTCGGATACAAAAGGGATTGTGGAGGGAGGGTTGGATTGTAGGAGTTGTTTTGAAAACCGAAATCACCGGGAGATTGTGGCTGGATTCACGAGCGGAAAATGCACTTTTTCACGAGCTCGGTTCGCGTGACAGTGTGCTGAATTTCAATGTATTGTGTGATAATAAGAGAAATGCCGGTATGTTATGTTGTGACGCCTTTTCAGAAGAAAAGGGAGGAGCAAGCAAAAAAAAAAATCCGGAGGAACGGTGTGCGCCATCCCTCCGGAGTGAACCGGACATTTATTTCTTCCAATACGGGTGGGAGATATCCTCGAACGCGGTGAGGGCGGCCACCGAGCCTTCGCCAATGGCCGTGACGATCTGTTGTACTCCGCCCGTGATGTCGCCACAGGCAAAGATCATTTTTTCACTGGTGCGCATCTGCTTGTCCACCTGGACGAATCCGGCCTGGTCCAGGTCCAGGCCCAGCTCCCGGGCCAGTTCGTTGTGTGGGGGGTAGCCAATGGCGATGAACAGGCCATCCAGCTCCATTCGGCTGGTCTGGTCGC
>JAQVYA010000050.1 GCA_028708865.1 Desulfovibrio sp.
CTCCCACCGGGGGGGCACGGCCGCGCTCTTTTTTCCCAACCCGATGTGCCCCAAAGGAGCCGACCATGCAGCTGGAACGACTCATCGACCACATTATCACCCGCGTAAACATCAACCTGCGCAACCCGCGGGCCGATGTACGCCCCTACGTCAGCGGACTGGTGGAAGAAGACAAATTCTCCCAGTACTACGCCTTCTACGCCCTGACCCCCCACCACCCCCTGTATTTCCGGTTTCGCTACTCCAGCCTGGCCGGAACTTATTTCCTGGGCAAATGCGAGGTGGAAAACTCCGTGCTCTACAAGAGCGACATCCGCGGCGACGAACTCAAAAGCCGCGGCACAACGGTCAAGGTGGGAAACAGCGACGTGCGGGTCTATGAAGATGAGATCATCAGCATCCGCAGCTCCATTTTGCTCAAAACCCTGGTGCACAACCACTCCCACGATCCCGAAAGCCTGGAAGTGTTCCGCATCCGCAATACCGTGGCCCTACATTTTTCCAACATCCACGGCACCTGCATCGAAGGCCTGCTGCTCATGCCCTTTGCCACCGTGGACCTCTCCACCGTGCACGACTGCGTGGTGGGCAACTTCAGCTACGTGCAGGCGGGCGAGCTCTCCCACGAGCACATCGGGGACGGGCTGGTCTGGGTCCGAGCGGAAAACGCCTTTGAATTCAAATATCAGCACCCGCAAGAAGCCCTCAAGAAATACGTGGACTACACCCCCGGCCAGACTCCCCGGGGCGAGTTCATGACCTTCCTGGATGAACGCAAGGAAGATTTCATGCCCGTGTACGCCTCCGTATTGCCGGACCCCATTGAAAACATCCCGGAAACCGCCCTGGTCAGCCCCTATGCCGTGGTCAAGGGCGACTGCCGCATCGGCGAAAACGTCCTCGTGGCCCAGCGTGCCTATGTGGAGAACTCCCGGCTCGGCGACGGCGGCAATGCCCAGGAAAACTGCTATATCGTCAATTCCGTGCTGGACGGCATGGACGTGACCGCCCACGGCGGTAAAATCATCCACTGCCACGTGGGGCAAAAGGTCTTTACCGGGTTCAATTCCTTCCTGCGCGGCAGCAAGGCCTGCCCGGTCAAGGTGGGCAACGAGAGCATCATCATGCCCCACACCATCATCGACGCCGCAGAGTCCATCGAGATTCCGGCCGGAAGCCTGGTCTGGGGGCTAATCACCTGCAACAAGGACCTGGAAACGCACTGCATCTCCCTGGAAGAATTCGGCAAGCTCAAAGGCCAGTTCCGGCTGGGCAACATGAGCTTCGAAGGCTCGGGCCGCCTGTTTGTGGATGGCTTCCGCCACCGCATCGAACACATTTTGGAAGAAAACGGCGCATACTTTGATTCCGACGACACCCGGGGCCACGCCCAGACCACGCAGGGCAGTTCCTACAGTCTGCTCCAGCCCTACCCGCAAGGCCCCCTCAAGGGCCTGTGCCCTACGGTGAGCATCGGGGACTCCTGCCACAAGGGAGACAGATTCTAAACGCGGGATTATTGCCTGCCGGTTCGGAAACAGATACTGTCCCCCGGAAGCCGAAAATAAACGTCGCGCCCGGGCAGGGGTGCGACTGCGCCGAACCGGTCCGCGGACCGGTGCGGTAGTGTATCGTCAACTATATAAGGAGAACTGAACGTGCCGAAAACCCTTGGACAAGCCTTCCAGAGAAACCTGCTCGGCAATGCGCCGACCTGGTACAAGCTCTGCATTATCGGGTTCCTCATTTTCAACCCGGTATTGTTGCAGATTGCCGGTCCTTTTATCACAGGATGGGTGTTGATCTGTGAATTCATCTTCACCCTGGCCATGGCCCTGAAGTGCTATCCGCTTCCAGCGGGCGGCCTGCTGGCCATCGAAGCCGTGTTTCTGGGACTCACCAGTCCGGAAACCGTCTACCACGAAACACTGAACAACTTCCCGGTCATCTTGCTGCTGATGTTCATGGTGGCGGGCATCTATTTCATGAAGGAACTGTTGCAGTTCACCTTCACCAAGCTGCTCGTCAAGATCCGCTCCAAGATCGCCATCTCCCTCTTGTTCAGTTTTTCCGGCGCATTTCTCTCCGCATTCCTGGACGCGCTCACGGTCACGGCCGTGATCATCGCCGTGGCCTACGGATTTTACAACGTCTACCACCGCTATGCCTCGGGCGCGGGCAGCTCGGCCAAGCACGACCTGCTCAACGACGGAGCCGTCAAGGAAATGGCCCGGGCCGACCTCAAAGAATTCCGGGGCTACCTGCGAAACCTCATGATGCACGGCGCAGTGGGCACGGCCCTGGGCGGCGTGTGCACCCTGGTGGGCGAACCCCAGAACCTGCTGATCGCCTCCACCATGGGCTGGCATTTCGTTGAATTCTTCATCTACGTGGCGCCCATTTCCATGCCCGTGCTCTTCACCGGCCTGCTCACCTGCGTCATCGTGGAAAAATTCCACATCTTCGGCTACGGCTACCAGCTTCCGGGCAACGTCCGCTCCGTGCTGCTGGAAGAGGCCACCCGCAGCGAAGCCAAGCTCGGCAAGGCCGGAAAGGCCCGCCTGATCGTCCAGGCCCTGGGCGCTGTCTGGCTCATCGTGGCCCTGGCCATGCACTTGGCCGAAGTGGGCATCATCGGCCTGTCCATCATCGTGCTGCTCACCGCCTTCAACGGCGTCATCGAAGAACACCGCATCGGCTCCGCATTCGAAGAGGCCCTGCCCTTCACCGCCCTGCTCGTGGTCTTTTTCTCCATCGTGGCCGTCATTCATGACCAGCACCTCTTCAAAGGCATCATCAACTTCGTGCTGAGCATGGACGGCAAGGAACAGCTTGTGGCCTACTATTCGGCCAACGGCCTGCTCTCCATGATTTCGGACAACGTGTTCGTGGCCACGGTGTACGTCACCGAGACCAAGATGCACTTCGTCAAGGCCATGGGCGCTGTGCCGGGCGTGCATATGAGCGGCGAGGAAATCGTAGCCGCCCTGACCAGCTACACCGCGGACACCCACGCCTTCCTGGCCCAGTTCCCGGAAGAGACCGCCCGCCAGCTGGCCGCCCTCAAGGAGCAGTTCAACAACTTGGCCGTGGCCATCAACACCGGAACCAACATACCGTCCGTGGCCACCCCGAACGGTCAGGCCGCCTTCCTGTTCCTGCTGACCTCCACCCTGGCACCGGTCATCCGCCTGTCCTACATGCGCATGGTCTGGCTGGCCCTGCCCTACACCATCACCATGGCCACGGCAGGCTTCATCGCCACGTGGTACATGCCGGAAATCGAGCACTGGCTCGTGAACCTTCTGCACTTCTCCAGCCACTAGATCCGGCCCTTGCAAACTGCCAAGGCCCGCCCCCGTCAGGGAGCGGGCCTTTTTTATCAAATCACCAAATTCCGGACAGCCAAGCGGCCCGGATTCAGCCGGACGCCGCACCAGCTGCAACCGCTTCCTCGGCCCCCAGGTAGGCCCGCAAATCGTCCCACTGCTCGCACGCATCCTCGTAGCCCAGCTGGATGATGCTTCGCAGGATATCCTGGTTCCGCTACTCACGACCGGCCCGAAGCCTGTCCTGCGGCCGGATGACAAAAATACGGCCCTGCGCTTCCAAATCGTCGATCCGGTCCATCAGGGCATTGTACTTGACATGGCGCTCGTCCAGGGCACGGTGCAGTCCCACCAAGTCCCGATGCCGCAGCCGTACGGCCCAGCGGCCCCGGGTGGGCTCCTTGCGATAGCCCCGGGGCTGGGTCAGCACCAGCACGTTGCGTGCAAATCCCATCCCCAGACTGAAATCCAGGGGGATCGGATCCGCAATGCCCCCGTCCAAAAGCAACCGCTCCCCACCCTGTTCATCCACCCAGGGCACGGGCGACGCCAGCAGCGGCAGGCTGCACGAGGCGCGCAGCAGGGTCATGGTCTCGGTCCGGTCCCAATCGGACTTTTCATGATACAAGGCGCGGCCTGTGTGGCAATCCGTGGTCACGGTCCAAAAGCGGTGCGGATTGGCAAGGAACGTTTCGTAATCAAACGGCACCAGCTGATCCGGAATGTCCTTGAAAATAAAATCCATGCCGAACAAGTCGCCCCCGCGCAGCCAGCGTGCATAGCTCAGGTAACGCGCATCGCGCACAAAGCGCACGTTCACGATCTGGTTGCGCTCAACCTGGCGGGAAAGATAATTGGCCGCATTGCACGCGCCCATGGAAACACCCAACACATTGGGCAGCCACAAGCCGCGGTCCATAAACAAGCGCAGCACACCCGTGGTATAGACCCCGCGCAGGCCGCCGCCCTCCAAAATCAAGGCGCTCTGCGCAAGCTCCGGCGTGGATTCCTCCAGCACACCCGGCCGCCCTTGCGAACACGTGGCGCTGCGCTCCGGCACCCCCGGGCCAGTATCCTGCGTATCGTGATTATTATTGTGCATTTCCGGCTCCATACGCGGCAGAGAACTGACGGAACGAACAACGAGGCAGGCACCCCCGCGCACAGCGCACGCGCAGGGCCGGGCCGCGATTTGGCCCCGGGCGCCCGATGCGGTATGCTGGTCTGGTTCGGCATGAGCCGTACGCAACATAACCTGCAAAGAATCATGACAGAGAACGAAACCACACACAAACTTCGGCTGCGGACCCTGACCATGGACGACTACGAACGGGTGCGCGAAATCTGCGGCAAGGTCTATCGCATGACCAAGCCCTGGACCCGTGACGAGATCGAAGCCATGGTGCGCCGCTTCCCCGAAGGACAAATCTGCATCGAAGACAAAGGACGGCCCGTGGCCGTGGCCCTGTCCATGGTCATTGATTTTTCCATCTTTGGCGAAAACCACACCTACGAGGAAATCGTAGGGGATGGCCGGATGCGACGCCATGATCCGGACGGCGACTACCTCTACGGAGTGGAAGTCTTCGTGGACCCGGAATACCAGGGTATGCGCCTGGGCCGCCGACTCTACGACGCGCGCAAGGAACTCTGCGAACAGCTCAACCTCAAAGGCATTCTGGCCGGAGGGCGCATTCCCGGATACCGGGAGCATGCCCCCGCACTGCGCCCCCAGGAATACATCCGCAAAGTTCGCGACAAAGAACTCTACGACCCGGTGCTCTCATTCCAGCTTTCCAACGACTTCCACATCAAAAACCTGCTGCGCCACTATTGGCCCGAAGACGAGGCCTCCCTGGGCAATGCCGTGCTGCTCGAATGGATCAACATCAACCATGAAAAACGCACGCGCATCTTCGGCGGAACCAAAACCGTGGCCCGCGTGGGCGTGGTGCAGTGGCAAATGCGGCGGTTCGAATCCTTCGAAGACTTCATGCAGCAGGCCGAATTCTTCGTGGATACCGTGTCCGACTACGGTTCGGACATCGTGCTCTTTCCAGAGCTGTTCAACGCGCCCCTGATCCATCAGTTCGACGACCGCAGCCCGGCCGACGCCATGCGCGCCCTGGCCGGATACACCGAACGCATGCGCACCGAAATGAGCGAAATGGCCCTGGCCTACAACATCAACATCGTCACAGGCAGCGTGCCCGAGCTCCAGGATGACGGCAAACTCTACAATGTCTGCTACCTGTTGCGGCGCGACGGCACCTGGGACAGCCAATACAAACTGCACATCACGCCCGAAGAATCCTCCAGCTGGGGCCTGGCCGGAGGACAACAACTCAAGGTCTTTGATACCGATATCGGCAAGGTGGGCATCCTGATCTGCTACGATGTGGAGTTCCCCGAACTGGCCCGGCTGCAAACCGAACAAGGCATGCGCATCCTGCTGGTGCCCTTCTGGACCGATACGCAAAACGCCTACCTCCGGGTACGACGCTGCGCCCAGGCGCGTGCCATTGAAAACGAATGCTACGTGGCCATCTCCGGCAGCGTGGGTAACATCCCCAAAGTGGAAACCATGGGCATCCAGTACGCCCAGGCCGCCATTTTCACGCCCTCGGACTTCTCCTTTCCGCACGACGCCACCGCCGCCGAAGCCACACCCGGCGTGGAAACAACGCTCATCACCGACCTGGACCTGGGACTGATCAAAGAATTGCGCGCCAAAGGCAGCGTGCGAAACGCCGAAAGCCGACGAAGCGACCTCTACGAACTGCGCTGGGTAGGAAAATAAAAAGCCGGCAGTCAAACCCGCTTTCCGGGGGCAAACCTTTCTGAAGAAAGGTTCTTCCCCCGGGCCCCCTTTCCAAAAACTTTTATCGCTCGCGGCTGGCGCCGCTCGGGCTTATCGCCATGCCCCGGACGCGCAGGAGCGCGGCCGGTAAATGGGATTCCAAAGGGCCGCGGGCCCTTTGGCCGCCGGAGGCATTGCTTTTACCTTGATTTTATTGGCAAGCTTGCCTTCCGGGGGCAAACCTTTCTGAAGAAAGGTTCTTCCCCCGGGCCCCCTTTCCAAAAACTTTTATCGCTCGCGGCTGGCGCCGCTCGGGCTTATCGCCATGCCCCGGACGCGCAGGAGCGCGGCCGGTAAATGGGATTCCAAAGGGCCGCGGGCCCTTTGGCCGCCGGAGGCATTGCTTTTACCTTGATTTTATTGGCAAGCTTGCCTTCCGGGGGCAAACCTTTCTGAAGAAAGGTTCTTCCCCCGGGCCCCCTTTCCAAAAACTTTTATCGCTCGCGGCTGGCGCCGCTCGGGCTTATCGCCATGTCCCGGACGCGCAGGAGCGCGGCCGGTAAATGGGATTCCAAAGGGCCGCGGGCCCTTTGGCCGCCGGAGGCATTGCTTCATCCAGAGGTATTTCTTGTCACGTCTTGGTTAAAAGCCGGGCTGACTTTGTATCACGGGTTCACGATAGGCCACGAAATCCCGTCGGCGAATCCAGCCATACAGGGCTGCTCCGAGCAGAATGGCCGCAAAGAATCCGAGCAGCACGGGCGAGGTCCAGTCGATGTCCAGCCACCAGTCTCCGGCTTGGTCATGGATGACGCTCAGAAACAGTCCGGGCCAGCCTTGGGTCAGCCCCATATATTGATACAACAGCATGAGCATGGAGCCGATGTAGAACAGGGCTCCGGCGGCTACGAAAAAGTGGCGGAACCAGTTGCGTGCCATGTTATGCATGATTTTCTCCTCTCAGTGGGTCCCACTTATGCGGCAATGAACTGAAAATACGCCACCAGCAGAACCAGGATCAGGACCAGCTCCACCAGGGTGAACTTGAAGATAAAAGAGCAGATGCGCCGTTGGGCGGGGTTCATGGTCAGCATAACCTTGTCCATGAACAGCCGCCAGAAGCGATGCTTGATCCCGTCGGACTCGAAAAGCCGATAATATTCCCGCAGGCTGGGCAGCCAGTATTGCACGGTGCGACGCAGGGCGGCCAGAGGCAGTCCCTGGCCGGGCTTTGCGGCCGGTTCCTGTTCCCAACGCAGGGCGGTATTGGCTCCATTGTCGCGGGATTCGGCTTCGAGCACCAGTCCTATGCCCGGAAACCGGGCTACCCAGCGCCCTGGCCCGGCGGACAGCTCCGGGGACGCCGGGAAATGCCGTTCGAGCAGCACGTCCTGCACGTCCCAGGTCGTGGTTTCAGCTGTTTTTTGGCCTCCTTGAGCGCGAGGCTCCACATTCCAGTGCGGATTGAGCCGCATAAGAGTCAAGGGCCTAATCCGTTCCCAGAACGCCATGCGCCAGGGCAGATTCAGCGTCATCCACTCCCCGGGATGGACGCCGGTAAAGGGCTCCTGCGGTTCCTGCCGACGAGGCTGATTCACGGGGCCACCACCATGGGGCAGGGCAGCTGGGGGTGCAGCTTTTTATTTTCGAACCGGGCGCGCCAGCCCGGGGCCTGTTTTTTCTGATGCGCGCCCATGACGATGACGTCGGCCTGTTGTTCGCGGGCCACTTGGCAGAGCACGTCCTCGGGCCTGCCCACCCGGCGCACGTATTCCACCTCCAGCCCGTCCAGCTTGCGGGCCACCCGTTCCCAAAGTCCTTTGATTTCTCCCTCGATTTGTCCTTCGACATAATCGGCAAAGAGGTTCCGCGCCTTGGACGTGTTCAGCCAATCGTCGCCGGTCATGTGCTTCCAGTCTTCGTTCACGATGGAAAGCACGGTGACATGCGCTCCTTGTTCCCGGGCCCACTGGGCGGCCAGGTCTTCGGCTTTTTGGGCTCCGGGGGTACCGTGGGTGGCGAGCAGGATGTGCCGCATGGGGTTTTGCTCCGGTAGGTGTTCGGGCGGCGCGGGCCGCCGGAAAAATTTCGGAAAAGCGGGGACGGCGCTGCCGCCCCCGCTGTGTCGTCAACTCAGGTCCTGCGCCGGGCGCATCAGACCAGCCATTTGGTGAAGAGCAGGACCACGAAGGTCACCACGAGCACAAGGCCAAGGGCGGTGAGGTCCTCGTTGCGTTCCGAGGCGAACACGGACAGGGCGCGCTCCTCGTTTTCCTGCTGATCCGCCTCCTGCTGGGGAGGCACAGGGCAATTGGTATCCACATTGGGTTCCATACTGCGATTCTCCTTACTTAAGAACAACGTCCTTGACGAAGTACATGACCACGATGAAGGACAGGGTGGCCTTGGCCACACCCGAGATGCCGCCCATGACCAGGGGCCAGCCGCCCGCCTGGGCCAGAGACTTCTTGGTGATCTGCATACCCAGGCCGATGAGCCCGTAAGCAAAGAACCAGATCATGGCGTCGGTCAGGGTCACAATGGTCTTGGACTTCTTGTGTACCTGCTTGATGGCGTGTCCCAGGGCGCTCTTGACGTCCGCAGAGATGGTGATCTCTCCGCCCTTGGCCCGGGCCAGGATGGATTCCAGGGCGTCCATGCGGTGGCGGGCCGTGGTGTCAAAGACGGTCTTGTTGTCACGCTCGTCAAAATTGCCCGCGATCTGCCGCTGCTTGACCAGGTCGGCAAATGCGGCGCGCTCCTCCTCATTCAGGCCGGGAATGCCCGCGGCCTGGGCCTTGGCAAGCACGTCCAACTCCTCGGGAGTCACTTCGGTACGCTGGTTGTAGCTGAAGTCCAGGTACTTGCCCTTGTAGTGTCCGGACGGGCTGAACACGCCCAGGGAGGACATGAAAAAGAGCAGCAGGAAGCCGAGGATGAACAAGGGGAACTTGTCCACCACCACTTCCTTGAAGGTCAGGCGCTGACCGCTGCTGCGGCCGTACCACGTGGCCAGGACCAGCACGATGATGGGCAGGAACAATACGCGGGTGATGTTGAAGATTTCACCCACTTTAAGGGTCTTGATGTCCACGGCGTTAAAGGCGAGGCAGGCCGCCGCCACCTGGGCGGAGTTCAGGATGCCTGTTCCGGCCCAGGCGCCGAACTGGGTGGGGTTCATGCCCACGATCTTGCCGATGGTGGGGAAGGCGAACATGCACAGAATGCCGAAACCAAGAATGGTGCCGATGGTGTAGGCCATTTCCGAGCACTTGGCCTTGACCACCGGGGCGCAGGCCACCGTGGCCGAGACGCCGCACACGCCCATGCCCGCGGAAAGCACGCCGGTCATGGATTTGGGCTGCTTGAAGATCTTACCCAAAAACAGCACCAGAAACACGGTGCCGAGCACGAAAAATCCGATCATCCAAACCGAGACCATGCCGAGCTTGGCCAGTTCCGCAAAAGAATAACGCGCGCCCAGCAGGATGACGCCCATCTTGAGCACGAACCGCGCCGTCTTCACGCCAGCGGCCGCAAAGGATGGGATGCCCCAGCTGTTGGTGATCACGATGCCCACGAGGATGCCGAGCACCACGTAGTTCAGGTTCAGCACCTTGTGGATCTTGAAGCCCAAAGTGGGCACCAGGGCTCCGGACATCATCACCACGACCGGCTCCAGGAACCAGCGGATGCCCATGGCCAGAACCATGATGAACAAAATCCCGGGCACGGTCTCCAGTACGAACGTATCGAAGTTGGTCAGGGGTTTGTTCATGCGGCCCTGGCGCAGCAGGGCGGACAGCAGGCCAATGCCGCCCAGGACAAAGCTCAGCACTTCCATCAGATCAATGGCCTTATGCGTATGCAGGGCCTTGAACATGCCTTCAAAAACACCGGATGCAACCAGCGCTCCGTAGAGCAGCAAAACCCCGCTCAGGACCAGCAGGGGAACGTTGCTCGGGCGGCTGACGTCGGTATGCGCCATACCTCCTCTCCTTCGTTTACAGGTTGATGTCTCACAAACAGGATCCAACGAACTTCCCCGGCCTGAGCAAGACGGGTGCCATTTTTCACAATCGATGAAACATACTGAGAACAAAGGAGAAACCAATTGAAGCAAAGATTCGATGTGCCAACCTGGGTTAGCACATCGAGTCCGGAGTTGGCAGGGGAGCTGCTCTCCTTGCTTTGCAGGCCGATTCTCGCATATCCTCAAGGCATCGAACCGCGCCGCGCCGCGCAGAAAAGGAAGCCCATGACCCGACTCCGCCCCCAAAGCCTGCAAGCCAAGTTCCTGCTCGGCCTGGGTGCCATTGTCTTTGTGCTCGGCGCGTTTTTCGCGGCCAGCCTGTACTTCCACCTCAATTCCCTGCTGGAAACCCAAGTCCAGGAAAAGGCGGACCTGGTGCTGGCCCAGGTGGACGCGGTGCAGTCTTATGTGCGCGAAAAGCTGCGGCCCCGCATGTATGAACTGCTGGATGACGAATTCGTGCTTGAGGCCATGAGTTCCTCGTATGTTTCCCGGGCGGTCATGGACCGGCTCAACGTGCACGCCGCCGAATACCACTACCGCCGCGTGGCCCAGAACGCCCGCAATCCCCGCTCCGAGGTCAACGGGCAGGAAACCGAGATACTGGAATATTTCCGGGATAATCCCGATGTCCCGTTCTGGTCCGGCCGCCGCCGGATCGACGGGCAGGTGCATTACGTCAAGGCCCGGCCCGTGGTCTACGCGTCCTCCTGCCTGCACTGCCACGGCCGCCCCCAGGATTCGCCCCCTGAACTGTTGGAACGCTATGGCACGGAGCGCGGATTCGGGCACTTGTCCGGAGCGGTGGACGGCATTGTGCTGGTGGGGGTCCCGGTGGAACGCGCCGTGGCCAAAATCCGGGAGGCCACCGTGGGCTACGTAGGACTCTACGTTGCCGGGGTGCTGCTTTTCTTCACCTTGATCCAGTTTTTCTTCAACCGCCTCGTGGTCCACAACCTCAAACGGCTCACAGGCAAGTTCCGCACCCTGTTCCACGACCAGGCCGAGCTCACTGTGCTGGAAAAGCTGGGCAATGAGGATGAAATCGACGAGATTGTCCAGGGCATGGAGGAACTGGGCGACCACCTGCACAGCGTGCAGCACCAGCTCCGGACCCATTCCGACAATCTGGAACAGATGGTGGCCGAACGCACCCGCGAGCTGAAGCACGAGGCCGATGAACGCCGGGCCGATGTGCGGCTTTTTGTCCAGCTCCTGGACGGACTGAACCGCAGCACTTCCCGGCGCGAGCTTTGGCGCTTTGCCCTGCCCCTGGTGGGCCGCCGTTTCAACGCGCTGGAGGCCGGATTCGCCTGCATGCTCACGCAGACCACCTACTATGCCTGGCCGGATCAACACTCCCGGCCGCCCATGCCCGAGGACTGGAAATCCATCATGATCCATGCGGAGCCTTGCTTTGAGCCGGACCGCGCCTTTATCCCCGTAACCTCCAGCGACGCCGAGGCCGAAGGACTGCTGGTACTGGTCTGGCCCAAAGGCACTTTGCTCAAGGAGCAGGACCGTGACGTATTGCGCGCCCTGGGCCAGCAGCTCGGCATTGCCATGGAAAACCTCACCGTGCTGCACAACCTGCTGCGGCAAAAGGATATGCTCCAGGCCGTGTTCGAAGGCATCAGCGACCCGCTCCTGCTCATGGACGCAGGTTGCGGCGTGGTACTGGCCAACGAGGCTGCCCGGGAGCTGGCCGCCACCTTTGACGCAGCAGACGGGGCCGAGCTGGCCCCCTTGTTCGGCGCGGGCGGCGTGCTGGAAAACTGCCCCCTGAGCAACGCCCTGGAACAGGGCCGCCCCGAGGCCCGGGAGGTACGCATTGCGGACAACCGCTCCTTTTCCATCAACATCTACCCCGTGACCATGGCCGAGGCCGAAGAGTCCCAGGCGCGGGTGGTGGTCTACATACGCGAGGTAACGCAGGAAAAACGCATGCTCGCCAGCATGCAGCGCAGCGAAAAGCTGGCCACGGTGGGACGCCTGGCCGCGGGCCTGGCCCACGAGATCAACAACCCCCTGGGAGTGATCAAGTGCTACGCCGAACTGCTGCGCGGCAGCATTGTGGACCCGGAACAGCTCGAAGACATCCGCGTGATCCTCAAGCATGCAGGCCAGGCTCAAAACGTGCTCCAGGAGCTGCTCAACTTTGCCCGGCCCAAGCAGGCCGCGCCCGTGCGCATCGACCTGGGCCGCACCGTGGAGGAATCGGCCAAGGTCTACCAGGTCCAGGCGGATAAAAAGGGCGCGCAGGTGGAGGTGGAGGTGCCCGGCCCGGAAGACCCGGCCCTGCCTCGGTTCACGGCCAATCCGCAGCACGTGGAACAGATTCTGGCCAACCTGTTCAGCAACGCCCTGGACGCCATCCCGCCGCAGAACGGCCGCATCCGCGTTTCCGTGCAACCCGGACCCGAATCCGGCGTGGTTTTGCGCGTGGCGGATAACGGTCCCGGTGTGCCCGAAGGCCAGCTCCGGCGGCTGTTCGACCCCTTCTTCACCACCAAGGAGATGGGCAAGGGCACCGGGCTGGGGCTGGCCGTGGTCTACGGCCTCGTGGTGGAAATGGGCGGACGTATTGAAGTGGATAACCAGGACGGCGCCGTGTTCACCATATTCTTCCCGGCGGACCATGCGCCCCATCCCCAACCCGGCAAAGGAACCCAATGAGCGATCCTGTAGGCATTCTGCTTGTGGACGATGAACCGGATTTCGTGCGCGGCATCCAGCGGCTGCTGGGCACCCGCTTTCCCGACGAGGACATCCGCACGGCCCCCAGCGGGGCTGCCGCCCTGGAACAGATGCAGACGCACCCCTGCGGCGTGGTGCTTACGGACCTTTCCATGCCGGGAATGGACGGGGTGGAATTGCTGCGCCAGGTGTTGGAGCAGTGGCCCCGCACCAGCATCCTGCTGCTGACCGCCTATGGAACGGTACAGACTGCCGTGGAAGCGCTGAAGTCCGGAGCCTATGATTTTCTGACCAAGCCTGTGGAGCCGGACGCGTTGTTCACCTCAGTACAGCGCGGGCTGGAACGCAGCCGCCTGCTGGGAGAAAATGCCCGACTGCGCGGGCTGCTGGCCCGGCAGGAAGGAGCGCCGGAACTCATCGGAGAAAGTCCGGCCATGCTCCGGCTCAAGGAGGCGGCCGCGGCCGTGGCCGAGTCGGACTATACCGTGCTGGTGCGCGGCGAATCCGGCACGGGCAAGGAGCTGGTTTCCCGGACCGTGCACCGGCTCAGCCCCCGGTGCGAGCGCCCCATGCTCTCGGTGAACTGCCCGGCCATTCCCGACCACCTGCTGGAAAGCGAGCTGTTCGGCCACGTCAAAGGGGCCTTCACCGGGGCGGACCGCGACCGCAAAGGCATCTTCATCAATGCCCAGGGCGGCACCCTGCTGCTGGATGAAATCGGAGACATTTCCCCGGCCCTGCAAAGCAAGTTGCTGCGCTGCCTCCAGGAAGGGGAAATCCGGCCCGTGGGCTCAAGCAAAAACCTGCGCGTGGATGTCCGCATCATCGCCAGCACCAACCAGGACCTGGAAAACAAAATCCGGGACAAATCCTTTCGTGAGGATCTGTACTACCGGCTCAACGTGCTGACCCTGAACGTGCCGCCCCTGCGGGAGCGCATGGAGGACGTGCCCCTGCTGAGCCGGCACTTCCTGGCCCGGGCCTGCGCGGAAATGAACCGGCCCTGCAAGGAGATCGCGCCGGAGGCCCTGGCCTACCTCGCAGGCCGGGACTGGCCCGGCAACGTGCGCGAACTGCAAAACTTCATCCGCCGCCTGGCCGTGTTTTCACCCCGGGACATCATCGACATGACCCACGTCCGGCTGGCTGAAGGGCAGACCGTGCCCTGCCGGGAACGACCCGACTGCCCCGGACCTTACAAAGAGGCCAAGGAACGCGTCATTGACGGCTTTACCCGCGCCTATGTCCGGGAACTGTTGGAAGCCACAGACGGCAATGTCTCGGAGTCGGCCCGCATTTCCGGACTCTCCCGCGTGGCGCTGCAAAAGATCCTGCGCCGTCTGGACATGGACCCCGAACAATACCGCCACTGAGCCGCGACGCTGAAACGCAGGCCCGCGGCCAGAGGCGAACAGTCCGGGAAAAGGATTCAGGCCGCCGACCCTTCCGGGTCCGGACCGGACCGGTCACAGGCTTCCCCGGCCTTTTTGCCTTCTGGGGTCAGAAAATGCTCCCGAAAGCAGCGCTGCTCCCGGGGGCCGCCGATCAAGGCCAGCAAATCCCCGGCCTGCAAGGTCATGTCCGCTCCGGGATTGGCGAGCATGACCCCGTCGCGAAGCACGCCCACCACGGAGATGCCCGTTCGGGAGCGGATGGCCAGTTCCGCGGCCGTGCCGCCGTCCAGGGGCGATCCCTCGGGAACCGCCTCCCAGACCACTTCCACGGCGCGCAGGGCCTCCAGCCGATGCAACGAGCCATCGGGCAGAGCGTCCTCATGGGCCAGCTGGGCATAGCCGCCGCCCTGCACCGCATCCGCGAACCGCTGTACCGCTCCGGGGGGCAGGCCCAGGCAGCGCAGGGCCTTGCGCGCAAACTCCAGCCCTGTTTCCAGCACAGGCTGCACCACCTGGTCCGCGCCCATTTCGCGCATGCTGCGCATCTGCTCCACCCCGTCGGCCCGGGCCACCACGGAAAGATTCGGCTCCATGGCCCGGATCAATTCCAACACCTGCCGCACCACGGCATACGACGGCACCGTGATCATCAACAAGCGGGCCGCCTCGGGCCGAGCCGCCTCCAGCACGGGCCGCTGGGTGGCGTCGCCGTAGACCACGGGCACACCCCGCGCCTCCAGGGCCTCAAAGGTCCGGTGCCCGGCCTCCACCACTACGTAAGGCACATTGGCCGACGCCAGAACCCCGGCCAAGAATCCGCCCACGCGGCCGCCGCCCACCACGATGACATGGTCTTGCAGGACGTCGCCGCCCAGGTTCACGGTGTGCACGGCCTCCCGCTTGAAGAAACGGCGCTGGAGCCGGTAGAGCGGTCCGGCCAGACGCGACACGGGCGGGGTCAGCAGCATGGAGACAATGGCCGCGCTGAGAATCAGGCCATATTGGTCCGAATTGAGCGCTCCGGCCTCGCGCCCCACCTTGGCCAGCAAAAACGACAACTCGCCCACCTGGAACATGCCCAGGCCCACGGCCAGAGGAACAATATTTACGTAGCCGAACAGCCGGGACAATCCCGCACAGACCACTCCCTTGGACAGGGCGGTAAGGGCGGTGAGGGCCAGCACGGCCTGCCAATGCTGCATCAAAAAACGCGGGTCCAGCAGCATGCCCACCGAGGCGAAAAACAACAGACCAAAGAGGTCCCGCAGGGGCAGGATGCTGGACAGGGCATGGTGGCTGTAGTCGGATTCACTGATGACCAGCCCGGCCACAAACGCGCCAAAGGCAAAGGACAGGCCGAACAGCCAGGTGCCGTACCCGATGCCCAGGGCCAGCCCGCTGGTGGTCACCAGGAACAGCTCCGAAGAATTGGTGCGGGCCACCCGCTTCATGAGCCAGGGAATGACCCGCGCGCCCACCACGATCATGACCACCAGGAACGCCACGGCCTTGAACACGGCCCAACCCAGCAGGGAAAGCCCCTGCTCCAGCTGGCCCAGCACGGGCAAAACCACCAGCATGGGCACCACGGCCAGGTCCTGTACAATGAGCATGCCGATCATGACCCGGCTGGACAGCGTGCCCATGAGGCCCTGGCTTTCCAGGGTCTTGAGGATGACCATGGTGCTGGACAAAGAAAGCAGCGCTCCCAGCCAAAGGGAGGATTGCCAGTCCCAGCCGAGCCAGCGGCCCACGCACCAGCCAAAGGCAAGGATGAGCACGATCTGAATGGGCGTGCCGATGAGGGCGATCCGGCGCACGGGCTTGAGGTCGCTCAGGGAGAATTCCAGGCCGATGCCGAACAGCAGCAGAGCCACGCCGATCTCGGCCAGCATTTCGATTTCATGCACGGACGAGACCGTAACCCCGCCGGTAAAGGGCCCGAGCAGCACTCCGGCAAAAATGTAGCCCATGATCAAGGGCTGATTCAAACGCCGGGCCACCAGTCCGCAAATGAGACCAGCAACCACCACGAGAACGATGTCCGCAGCTATACCCATATCAATAAACGCTCCGTGGGGAATGGAGGTGAGAGGATCACGCCAGGGGAGCGCGGGAGCCGCCCCGGGGCAGGCCGGGCCGCGCGGGACGATCATGGCAATTTTCCGAGGCCGGTTCAACGAATTTTGCGAAAAATTCCCCACCCTCCCGGGGCTTCCGGCCAAGCGACCAGAGCACAACCGCTGGATTTATCTTGCACTTGCGGACAAAAATCGTCTACAACGCAATATGCCCCTTGCCATATCCAACAAATTCCTTAAGGCCATGGGCCGCGCCATCCTGGACGCCGGACGGGACCTAGCCCCCATCATTGCGGTCATTGCCGTGTTCCAGCTTGCCGTGCTGCGCCAGCCTCTGCCCGATACGCTCCAGATTTTGGCCGGGCTTGTGCTGGTGGTTCTCGGCTTGGCCTTTTTCGTGGTCGGTCTGGACCTGGGCCTGTTTCCCTTTGGCGAGACCCTGGCCGAGGAATTCGCGCGCAAGGGCAGCCTGGTCTGGCTGCTGGTCTTTGCCTTTGCCCTGGGATTCGGCACCACCGTGGCCGAGCCCGCGCTCATCGCCGTGACCATGGAGGGAGCCCGGGCCGTGGCCGAAGCCGGGCTCATCGCGCCGGAGCAATCCATTCTGGCCGATTACGCCCTGCGCCTGCGCCTCACCGTGGCCCTTTCCGTGGGCATAGCCATCGTGTTCGGCGTGCTGCGCATTCTGCGCGGCTGGCCCCTGCCCCGGCTCATCGTCGGCGGATATGTTCTGGTCATGGTCATGACCATCTTTGCGCCGCAGGAAATCGTGGGCCTGGCCTATGATTCCGGCGGAGTGACCACGTCCACGGTCACTGTGCCGCTGGTCACGGCCCTGGGCGTGGGTCTGGCGCGGACCATCCGGGGCCGCGACCCGCTCACGGACGGCTTTGGGCTCATCGCCCTGGCCTCGCTCACGCCCATGATCTTTGTCATGCTTTTCGGCATTCTCATGCACAGCTGATCGCGGCCGCACCAAAACGCAACCCCAAGGGAGCGTCTATGGACATACTTTTCAACCCCATCAGCCTGCTGCTGGCCACGGCCCGGGACGTGGTTCCCGTGCTCGCGCTGCTGGTCTTTTTTCAGATGGTGGTGCTGCGCCGCCCCATTCCAAGGCCCGGCCGGATCCTGTTCGGGTTCGGGCTCGTCATCGTGGGCATGACCTGCTTTCTGGCCGGGCTGGACCTGGCGCTGTTCCCCGTGGGCCGGAGCATGGCCCTGCAACTTTCCGAAGCGGCCCAATCCGGCCCCCTGGTGGACTGGACCGCCTATGGCTGGGTCTATCTGTTCGCGCTGCTGGTGGGCTTTTCCACCACCGTGGCCGAGCCGTCGCTCATCGCCGTGGCGCACAAGGCCGAGGAGGCTTCGGGCGGAGCCATTTCCGCCTGGGGGCTGCGGCTGGCCGTGGCCCTGGGCGTAGCCCTGGGCATTGCCCTGGGCACGTTCCGAATCATCACCGGCACGCCCCTGTACCTCTACATCCTGGCGGGGTATATCATCGTGGCCTTGCAAACCCTGACCGCGCCGCGCATGATCATCCCCCTGGCCTACGACTCCGGCGGGGTGACCACGTCCACGGTCACCGTGCCGCTGGTGGCGGCCCTGGGCCTGGGCCTGGCCTCCAACGTGCCGGGCCGCAGCCCCGTGCTGGACGGCTTCGGACTCATCGCCTTTGCCAGCCTGTTTCCCATCATCGCGGTGCTCGGCTACGCCCAGCTCGTGCAGCTCGTGACCTCGTACCGACGAAACCGGGCCCTGCGACGGCAGGCCGTCCGCGTTCCCGGCAACCATTAACCCGCCCGCAGGAGGAAACGCCCATGCAACTCAAATGCATCCTGGCCATGGTCAAGCCCAACCTCACCGACAAAGTGGTGGACGCGGCCAAGGCCTCCGGCGCCACCGGAGCCACCATTGTCTCGGCCTCGGGCACGGGCATCCGCGAGGCCAAATCATTCTTTGGCCTCTGCCTGGACGTGCGCACGGACATCATCTTATTTCTCGTCAACGAGACCACGGTGCCCTCCGTTATTGAGGCCGTGGAACAGGCTGGAAAATTTCATGAACCCGGGACCGGCATCGCCTTTGTGCTGCCCGTGGAAAGCGCCGTGGGCTTGCAAAGCCAATTCCGTCCCGAGGCAGGCTGATCCCGAACCCGGCAAAAAAGCCTCAGGAGCATATGCGCCCCCACCCTTCCCGCGGCCACCCGCCCGACCTGCTCACTGCGCCCGTTCCCGGCCTGATCCGGGCCATTGCAATTCCGGCCAGTGTGGGCTTCTTTTTTCAGACCATGTACAACGTGGTGGACACCTTCTTTACCGGAGGCATTTCCACGCAGGCCCTGGCCGCTCTGTCCATGTCCTTTCCGCTGTATTTCATCATCTCTGCGGCGGCGTCCGGCCTGGCCACCGGGGCCACGGCCCTCATGGGACAGGCCCTGGGCCGGAAGGAACGCGAACACGCCCAGACCCTGGCAGTGCAGAGCCTGAGCCTAGCTGTGCTGGCTGGATTGGTTCTGGCCGTGCTGGGGCATCTGCTTTCCGAGCCCGCCTTTGCGGCCATGGGGGCCCGGGGTGAAGAACAGCAGACCGAGCTGGCCTACATGCTGGCCATCTT
>JAQVYA010000051.1 GCA_028708865.1 Desulfovibrio sp.
ATTGTGCCGGGTTTGGCTGGCCCGAGCCCGGGAAATCCATCAGGAAGATATCTCCATGTGCGAGGCCATCGGCAAGTTTGGCGGTGCGCTGCTTGATGACGGCGATACCGTCATGACCCATTGCAACGCCGGAGCCCTGGCCACAGCGGGGTATGGCACGGCGTTGGGCGTGATTCGCGGCGCGGTGGATCAGGGGAAACATATCCAGGTCATTGCCAATGAAACCCGTCCATTTTTGCAGGGAGCCCGGCTCACGGCCTATGAGCTGCACCGGGACGGCATCCCCGTCAAAGTGGCGTGCGACAACGCCTGCGCGCTGCTGATGAAAAAGGGACTTGTGCAGAAGGTCGTGGTCGGCGCGGACCGTGTCGCGGCCAACGGCGACGCTGTGAACAAAATCGGCACCTATGGCGTGGCCTTGCTGGCTAAGCATTTCGGAATTCCGTTCTACGTGGCGGCCCCTGTCTACACCATTGATCCCGAGACTCCCACAGGCGACGATGTGCCCATTGAGAATCGCACCCCGCGCGAGGTCACGCACATTGGTGAACATCAGATCACTCCGGACGGCGTGGAGGTCTACAACCTGGCTTTTGATCCCACGCCCAATGCGTTGATTACCGGCATCGTTACGGAGAAAGGGGTGTTGTACCCTCCGTATGGCAAAGCCATTGCCGGGCTGTTCCGTTGCTCTGAGTGATTGTTTCTTCGGGCGAAATTTCAAGCGTCACTGGATACTGAACACAGCCCCGGCATGTGAGCAGGTGCTTGCGTGTCGGGGCTGTGTCGTGTATGGCTGCGGGCCGTCTTCCAGTATCCGGCGGGGCAGGACCGTGACGGTTGCGCCGGGCTTCGGGCTCCATTACTATAGCGTTGATTTCCTGCTTAACGCGGTGAAAGGGAGCCTTGCACCCGGGCTCAATGCCTTTCCGAAACAAAAATAGAGAACTGAAATGCCAGCCACTTTTGCACTTATCGGACGTCCCAACGTGGGCAAGTCCACCCTGTTCAACCGCCTGCTGCGCAAGAGCGTGGCCATCACGCACGACACCCCCGGCGTGACCCGCGACCGCATCTACGGTGAAGGGATGATGCGGGGAGTGCCCTTTGGCCTTATCGATACGGGGGGCATGGTCCTGGGGCTGGATTCCGACCCGGGCCAGGGCGTTACAGGTCAGGGCTTCGAAACTGAAATCGTGGAGCAGGCCAAAGAGGGCATGGCCGAATCCCAGGTCGTGCTCATGGTGGTGGACGGCCGGGAAGGGCTGACCCATCTGGATGGAGAGGCTGCGCGTCTGGCCCGGCAGAGTGGCAAGCCCGTGCTGCTGATCATCAACAAGGTGGACGGCGCGGAATTGGAGGACCAGGCCCAGACGGAGTTTCATTCCCTGGGGTTTGATATGATTTCCGTCTCCGCCTCCCATGGCTACAATTTGCAGCTCCTGCGGGACACGGTGGCCGAACTGGCCGAAGAACACGCTCCGGAGGAACCCGAGCCTCAAGTGGACCGGGGCTTGCGCATCGCCATGCTGGGGCGTCCCAATGCCGGAAAATCGTCCACCATCAATGCTCTTATCGGGCAGGACCGGCTCATTGTCAGCGATGTGGCCGGCACCACGCGTGACAGTGTGGACGTGACTTTTGAACGTGGCGGCAGGCGTTATACGTTTGTGGATACGGCCGGGGTGCGGCGGCGTACCAATATCGTGGAGCGGCTGGAGCGTTTTACCGTGGTACGTGCGCTCAAAAGCAGCAAAAAAGCCGACGTCACGGTCATGGTGGTGGATGCCATGGAGGGGTTGACCCGTCAGGACAAACGACTTTTGGAGTTTCTTGTCCGGGAAAAGACGCCTTTTCTTGTGGCGGTGAACAAGACCGACCTTGTGCCCCGGGAAGTGCTTTCCGAACTCAAGCAGGCCTTTACCTTTGAATTGCGGTTCGCGCCCCATGTTCCCGTGTTGTACGCCTCAGCCCTGCGAAAGAAAGGACTGAACAAACTGCTTCCATTGGCGGAACAGATTCACAAGGAGTGTGACGTTCGGGTGGGCACCGGCGTGCTCAACCGCTCCATGACCGAAGCGCTGGAGCGGCACCAGCCGCCTGTGATCAAGCGGCGGCGGCCCAAGTTTTATTACCTGACCCAGGCAGATGACGATGTGCCCACATTCGTATTTTTTATGAATGATCACACGCTGCTCAAGGATGCCTATAAACGGTATCTTGAAAACCAGCTTCGCAAAATGTTCGGTATTCAGCACGCCCCGTTGCATTTGGTCTTTCGCTCCACGCATGAGAAAAAAGTCAAAGAGGTGAAGCGGGGCATTTCTGCCCTGGGCAAGGCCGGGCCGGGCCGAAAGTTTGGCGAGCCTGCACCGGAAGCCGACACCGGGGAGACTGCCGAGCGTCGAAGTGGACGCGCCGTGGCCAAGCCTGAATGGCAACGTAAGAAAAAACGTCGTGGCGGTTCGCGATAATACGGTGTCTCCGCCTTGACAGCGTCACCAGGAGAGGGTAAAGCCTCCCTCTGTTCGACGCCGCAAGGCAAAAGAACATCCTACTAGGAGAGGTGGCCGAGCAAGGCTGAAGGCGCTCGCCTGCTAAGCGAGTATAGGGCTAACACTCTATCGGGGGTTCAAATCCCCCCCTCTCCGCCAGATTTCAACGGACAAGGCAGCATGCCTGGTCCGTTTTTGTTTGAGTAACGGCCTAGTTAGGCCGGTGCGGCCCAACAAAGCCCTTTTGTCACTTTTGATGACAAAAGGGCTTTGTTGGTGTTGGTCATACGCTCCACTGCGGCAAACCTGTTTTCAGCAAGGGAGACGGGCTGTTGAATGTCCCGGTGGCTTGGGGCCGAGCAGTTTAAAAAAAGATTTGCTTTTTTTTGTAAAATAAGCATTTGCGCCGGAATTTTATTTTGTCTGGAACGTTGTTTTTTGATGCTAATACCTTGGTCTTACATTGCTTTTGCGCTGGAAATGAACCTTGGACAAATGCGGAGAACTCGGCTATTTTGCACACCTTTTGGTGTTTTGTAGGTTTTGAACAAGGTTTTTTGTTGCTTTTTGTCAAAGGGCGAAGCGGGATTTGTCCGATGCAAAAGGCTAAGCAAGTGAGAAGGTGTATGGACAAACGTGAGACTTGGAGCTCGCGGACAGGGTTCATCCTGGCCGCTGTGGGCTCCGCAATCGGACTGGGGAACATCTGGCGCTTCCCCTACATGGTGTACGAGAACGGTGGAGGGGCGTTTTTGATCCCCTACTTCGTGGCGATGCTCACCGCGGGGATTCCGTTCATGATTTTGGAGTTTGGTCTCGGGCATCGTTTTCGCGGTTCCGCCCCCAAGATTTTTGCCTCCATTTCCAGGCGTATGGAATGGCTTGGCTGGTGGCAGGTCGTGGTGGCTGGCATCATTGCCACGTATTATGTGGTTGTGGTGGCCTGGGCCCTGAACTATTTTGTACTTTCCTTCAGCCTTGGCTGGGGCGACATGCCCAAGGACTTCTTCTTTGGGGATTTCCTCCAACTGACGGATTCTCCTCTAAATATCGGCGGGCTGAACATGTCCGTGTTCAGCGCCGTTATTGTAGCTTGGGGTGTGACGTTCCTGGCAGTGTTCACCGGTGTACGCGGCGGCGTGGAGCGGGCGAACAAGATTTTCATGCCGGTGCTTTTCGTGCTGGTGCTGGTTTTTATCGCCCGAGGCTTGATGCTGCCGGGTGCAGGCGAAGGATTGGAATGGCTGTTCCGGCCCGACTTCAATGCGCTGCTTGATTACTCCGTGTGGGCCGACGCCTTTGGACAGATTTTCTACAGCCTGTCCATTGGATTCGCCATCATGTTGGCCTATTCCAGCTACCTGCCCAAACAGTCGGACATTGCCAACAACGCCAGCATGACCGTGTTCATCAACTGCGGCTTCTCCATGCTGGCGGGACTGATGATCTTTAGCGTGCTGGGCTACATGGCGTTGCAGCAGGGCGTTCCCGTGAGCGAAGTGGCCGGTGCCGGTGTTGGTCTGGCCTTTGTGACCCTGCCCACAGCCATCAACCTGATGCCCATGCCCGTGTTCTTCGGGGTATTGTTCTTCCTGGCTCTGGCGGTGGCGGGCCTCTCTTCGCTCATCTCCATCTCCGAGGCCGTTGTTTCCGCTGTTATGGACAAGCTGGGCATGTCCCGCAAGCTGGCTGCCTCGCTGTTTTGCGGCGTAGGTCTGCTGCTCAGTTCCGCTTACTCCATGGGCGGTGGTCTCTACCTGCTGGATATCGTGGACCACTTCGTGAACAACCATGGCGTGTTGCTTGGCGGGCTGGCCGAGATTATCTTCATCGCCTGGTTCTGCGACCTGGAGAGCCTGCGCAAACACATCAACACCCTGTCCGACTTTTCGGTCACCGGTGTGTGGACCTCCACCCTGCGGTTCGTGGTGCCCGTCATGCTGAGTGCGGTCTGCATCAGCAACTTTGTGGGCGACCTGAGCGCCAACTATGGTGGATATTCCACCAAGGTCATCGTGCTGTTTGGCTGGCTGATGCTGGGCATTTGCGCATTGCTGGCCGTGGTGCTGCCGTACGGTAAGGGTGCTTTTGGAGCCGGTCCGGCTCTCAATGCCAACTTCTTGAGGAGTCGCGGATGAGCTTTGGAGCGATTGTCATGATGATTCTCGGCCTGGGATTGACGTGGGGAGGGGCCATTCTCTGCCTGCGCCGGGCCATGAAGCGATAGTCCGAATGCTGACGTTTCCCCCGTTGAGGAGGGAAGCTGATTTGTTCGGCTTGGACAAAATGCATTGAACCAAACCACAGCGGCATGACGAAGTTCGTCATGCCGCTGTTTTTTTTGAGGCGGGTGCGGGCTTGGGCACCGGTCCCGAATCGAACTCCCGCTCTCATCAATTGGTGCTCTATCCTGCTCAAGAGTTATTCCCGTGAGCCAAAGACCTTGCGCAACAGCGCGCTGGTTCGGGCAACGGGCTCCTTCCGAATTTTGGCCTCCTCATCCTCCATCACTGCGAACAAGCCTTCAACGGCCTCTTGGGTGACGTAATCGTCCAGGTCAGGCATTGGGGCATCCAGCAATGGACCGAGAGCTTGGATACCGGTGGTCAGGGCCTTATAACGGCGTGTGACCCCCACTTGCTCCATGGCCTGGGATACAATGGGGCGGATGCGTTCCAGGAGCGCATCGCTGCTGGTGCGCCGGAAGTATTGCGTGGCCGCATCCTGCGGGCCGTTGAGAATGGCTTTGGCATCAGCGAAGCGCATTTGCTGGACCGCATCAGATAAAATTCCCATTGTTTCCTGGACGGCTTGCTCTGCCGCACTATTCATGGACGCTACAAACGCATCCACGAGTTCGCCCTGGCCTGCGGCCCGGGCCAGTGTTTCCGCCTTGGCCAGATACCCCGGCATGGGGATACGCACTTCCGGGGAGTTGAGGTACCCGCCCGGCCTGCCCAAAGAGTCAACAGACCTGTCGATGGCTACATCCAATGCCTCTTTGAGTCCGGCAATAATCTCATTTGTCTTGAGAGATTCGGGGTCGGTGGGATCGGAGTTGGACTTGGGTTGCAGAGCTTGCCCGGCAGCGTCGAGAAAGCCGTCCAGGCTGACCGCGCCCGAGGGCCCCGGCAGTAGAAGCACGGCAACGAGAAAAAAGGTGGTGCAGTATCCTCGCGTCATGAAGGGAACTCCTTGCTGCGTGTGAACAGATGGAAAACCTGAGCTTAGCATGACAGATGGCAAAGGGCATCCGATTTCCTTTGCCCCGGAATTGAGACGGTCCCTTTTCTGTTGCTTTCGACACAAGCGGATGCTCAGAGAACAAGATGTCCGCTCTGGATGTAAGCGATGCTCTATGGTAAACGGGAGGGTAGAGTCCAAGACGTATAACTTGGGAACGGCATGGCTTCAGGATTTACGGATACCACTGTTCCGAAGCTGATCTGGGTTCGCGTGGCGGTCCCTGTGGTCGGCACGGCGCTTCTGTTTCTAGCCGCGGCGTTGTTTTATTATTTGCCGGCGGCCAGGGATTCGTTGTTGCAGCAAAAAAAGGATGGCTTGCGCAATCTTGTGCATGCGGCGTGGGGGGCTATTGACGCCTGCCACCAACTGGAACGCGAAGGGACGTTGAGCGCAGCCCAGGCCCGGCATCGCGCGGCAGAGGTGATTTCCAGAATGCGTTTTGGCCCGGAAGGGAAAGATTATTTCTGGATCAATGACCTGGATTCCAGAATGGTTATGCACCCCTGGCTCCCGGATTTGAATGGCCGCGACATGAGCGGATTTACAGATATGCAGGGGAAAAGGCTTTTTCTTGAGTTCGCTGATGTGGTCCGGCGGGACGGGCAGGGGTTTGTCTCGTACCATTGGCAATGGAAGGATGATCCGGAACGAATCGAACCCAAACTTTCCTTTGTGCGGATTTTTGAACCTTGGGGCTGGATCGTAGGGGGCGGAGTTTATCTGGACGATCTGGCATCCGAGGCCGCCATGCAGCGCCGACGGCTCATGGGAGCCGGACTGGTGGTCTTTTTGCTGGCCTTGCTGCTGGCCCTGGTTTCCATTCGACAGGGCCGTCAGGCCGATGCGCATTTGCGGCGTAGTCACGCTACCATGCGCGCGGTGTTTGACCAAAGTTTCCAATTCATGGCCCTGCTGGATCTTTCCGGGCGCGTGGTGGAGGTGAACGATACCGCCTTGGCTCAATACGGACTTCAAAAAAAAGATGTGCGGGGAAAACTGTTTTGGGACACACCCTGGTGGACCATTTCCGAAGATATTCGTTCGCAATTGCGGGAAAACATCTCGGGAGCGGCGCATGGACAGGGCGTTTGCTGGCAGACCGCGCACCCGGATGGCCGGGGAGGCCGACTGGATATTTTGTTTTCCCTCAAACCTGCTTTGGACGCTCAGGGACAACCCTTTGGAATACTCGCCGAAGGCCAGGACGTGACCGAGCAGGTGCACGCCCGGCAAGAACGGGAACGCACGCTTCGTGATCTGGCGGTGCGTAATGAGGAGTTGGAGCGCGTCGCCGCCGTGGTCTCCCACGACCTTCGCAACCCGGTGGTGACCATCACGGGGTTTGCGGGCGTACTTCGTGAGGCGCTGTCAACCGGTGAGCAGGACAGGGCAACCCTTGCGCTGGAGCGGATCGATCTTGCCGCAGGCCGGATCGCCGGGTTGCTCAAGGATTTGGCGTTGCTTTTTAGGGTGGAGCGGCTTGAGCCCGCCTTGGCCACAGTGAACATGGAAGAACTGGTTGCCGTTTGTGTGCGCGAGCTGCAACCACAATTGGAAACTGTTGGCGGAGAGGTCGCGGTGGGGCCGCTGCCGGAGGTCTGGGGGGATGCGGACCGCCTGCGCCAGGTGGTGAGCCATTTGCTGGCTAATGCGCTGCTGTTTGCACGGGAGAATGTACCATTGCGTGTGGCGGTGGGGTGCGTGGCTTCGGCTGAATGGTATGAATTTTATGTTCAGGACAATGGGCAAGGGATTCGCAAAGCGTATTTAGAAAGAATATTTGATATCTTTGAGCAGTTGGTACCGAACCGGCGCGGAACGGGCATGGGATTGACCTTGGTCCGCCGCATCGTGGAACAGCACGGAGGCCGGGTTTGGGCCGAATCCGAAGGCGAGGGACGCGGCACTGAAATTCGTTTTACGCTGCCGCGAACAGACCTGCCGGAAGACTTGATGCGCAAAAATTTCGGGCCACCAAGGGGGACGGATGATGATTTGCCGAATGTTTTATAAACGGGGAGCATGGGTATGATGTCGCCGGAAATGTCGGAGGCCCGCAAACAGGTGCGGTTGTTGGATGCCATGCCTGTTTCCGTGGTCATCACCGGGGCGGAAGACAATATCATCCGTTACGCCAACGAAGAAGTGGCCAATTTATTGGAAATCTCTCCAGAATCCATGGTCGGGGCACATGCCCCTGATTTTTACGTCGATCCCGAGGACCGAAGGGTCATGGTTTCCCAGTTGGAACGGCAGGGCCGATTATCCGCCCATGAGGTGCGACTGCGTAAGGGAACGGGCGGGGAGGTGTATTGTCTCATTTCAGCGGTACCCATTTCGCACCACAAGTCGTCGTGCTATCTTTTCACACTGTTGGATATCAGCGCGCGCAAGGCGTTTGAATGGGAGATCGACAAACTTTCCCAGGCGTTGCAACATAGTCCCATTGCGGTGCTGATGTATGACGAGGATGGAGTAGTGGAATATGTGAACAAGGCTTTTGTAGCCCTGACCGGATATGAGGCGGAGGAGGTGCTCGGCCGGGGGCTGGACGTTATTTCTTCGCGGCAACAGGACGAAGCCGTGAGCCGGAAAATGTGGAAAACCCTGCGCCAGGGGCATGTCTGGCGTGGGGAAACGCAGCACCGCAACAAAAGCGGCCGTGAATTCTGGTCCATGACCCATGTGGCTCCACTGGATGAGGGGAAACAGGCTGGTGCTCGCCATTTTGTTTCCTTTATGGAGGATATAACCAAGCGCAAGGTGGCCGAAGGGGTGCTCCAGGAGCGCCTGCAATTTATCCAAACACTTATGGATGCGGTGCCGACGCCCATATTCTATAAAAATATCGACGGAGTATACCAAGGTTGCAACCGGGCCTTTGAAGAGTATTTTGGCATCATTCGTCCGTTACTCATTGGCAGAACCTTGCACGAGATGCAGCCGGAACTAGACGCCGGGGCCTTTCACGAAAGGGACATACAATTGGCTCGGCGTGGGGGAATGGAAGTATATGAAAGTCATGCCCGGCGTAAGGACGGAGAGATTCGGGACGTGATTTTTCATAAGGCCGCGTACCGCAATGCTTCTGGAACGCCTGTTGGGATCGTCGGCAGCGTCACCGACATCACCGAACGAAAGCGGGCCGAACGCGAAGCCCGGGAAAACGAGTCCACACTGACCCATGTGCTCCAGGGAATTCGGGCCGGAATTATGGTCGTGAACCCTGAAGGCGGCACCATTGAGGACGTGAATGACCGTGTGGTGGAGATGCTTGGCCGGGAGCGGTCCGAATGCCGTTCTTCTTCATGTGATTCCTTGCACTGGCTGGATGAATTCGGCGTTCCTGTGGCTTCCGGGACGTTGCTGAAGCCGCAGACGGACAAGGAGTACCGGTTGTCTCTGGCTGGCGGTGGGGTACTGCCCGTGGCGCTTACGGTATTGCCGACTACCATTCGTGGTGAACCACGTATTTTACAGATTTTGTTTGATCTTTCCGAACGCAAGGCCTTGGAGCGGCAGCTCAACTTGGCGCAGAAATTGGAATCCGTGGGCCAACTGGCCGCCGGTATCGCGCATGAAATCAACACCCCCATCCAGTACGTGGGCAGTAATCTGACCTACATGCAGGAAGCGTTGGCACGCTTGGCCCAAGCCATGGAGCAGTGTGAACAGTGCACGGAGGTTTCCGGAGAATTGAAGGAAGAACTGCTTGAGGAAATCCCGGATGCCATCAAGGACGCCCAGGAAGGGGTGGGTCGTGTAGCCTCCATTGTGCAGGCCATGCGCACATTTTCCCATCCGGGAAGCGACGAGCAGGTGCCCCTGGACGTGAACGATGCCATTCGCAGCACCGTGACCATTGCCCGCAATGAATGGAAGTACCATTCCGACGTGGTGCTTGAGCTGGATGATACGTTGCCGGATTTGTATTGCGTTCCCGGAGATTTCAACCAAGTGGTGCTCAATGTGCTGGTCAACGCGGCTCATGCCGTGGCCGATAAAGTGGGGAGCAGCGGAGAAAAAGGAGAGATCCATGTTTCCACGGCGCGGGAAGGGGATAACGTCGTCATCCGCATTGCAGACACGGGTGGGGGAATTCCCGAGGAACACAAAGATCATATTTTCGATCCCTTTTTCACTACCAAGACCGTAGGCCGGGGCACAGGACAGGGTTTGGCCATTACGCATGCCATTGTGGACCGCCATCACGGTGATATCGACTTCTCCTCAATTCCTGGCAAGGGAACCACGTTCGTTATTCGGCTTCCGCTGGAAGGAGCGCAATCATGACCGGTCGGCGGATGCATGTCTTGTTTGTGGATGATGAGGAAAAGGTCCTGCGGGGCCTGCAACGCATGCTGCGAGGGCATGTGGACTGGGCCATGGGATTTGCGTTGAGCGGTCAACAGGCCCTAGAAGTCCTGGCGGAAAAGCATGTGGACGTGATTGTGGCGGATATGCGCATGCCCGGTATGGACGGGGTTCATTTGCTGAACGAGGTGCAGAAGCGTTTTCCTGGCGTGGTGCGCATCGTGCTTTCCGGACATTCCGACCAGCAGGCTGTTTTGCACATGGCCCGTCCTGCACATCAGTTTCTCAGCAAGCCGTGCGACCGAGAAACTCTCATTGCCACGCTGGAACGGGTGCATGCTCTGCGCGACGTGTTTACCAATGCCCGTCTTCGGGAGGTCATGACCCGCATCGACTCTCTGCCCGTGTTGCCCACGGTGTTCCAAAAGCTGGTGGATGAATTGGAAAGCGAGGACCCATCCGTGGAGCGGGCCGGGCGAATTCTCGGCATGGACGCGGCCCTGAGCGCCGGGGTGCTCAAGACCGTGAATTCAGCTTTTTTTGGATTGCCCCGTCAGGTAGCCACCCCAGACCAGGCTGTGGCTCTTCTTGGACTGGACGTGCTCAAAGGGCTGGTGGTTTCCGGGGCTATGTTCAGCATGTTCCAGAATAAACCCGGGCTGAATTTTTCACTGGATAATTTGTGGAAGCATAGTGTTCGCGTGGGCGGATTCGGCCGGGTGATCTGCGGGCTCTTGGGCTGCGATTCGCGGTTGGTGGAGCAGGCGTTTCTCTGTGGCCTGCTGCATGATCTGGGCAAGTTGGCCCTGGCTGACAGTCTGCCCGAGGAATATTCCCGCGTGCTGGCCCTGTCCGAAGAAAGCAATATTCCAATCCGCGAGGCGGAGCTGGAGGTGCTGCAAACAGACCATGCGGACTTGGGGGCCTACCTTCTGGGACTTTGGGGTTTTGGGGAGGATGTGGTCAGGGCCGTGGCCGGACATCACGATCCGTCCAAGATTCAGGGCGGGCCTGTCGCGGCGGTGACAACAACTCATATCGCAAATTATGTAGATCATTTACTTGTTGTGTTGAACCAGGATTATGCAGAGCATCCGCTGGATACGCAGTATGTGATCCGGGCCGGGCTCGTGGAGCAACTGCCCGCCTGGGTGGAGGCGTGTCACAGTATCTTGCAGAGGGAGCAACATGGCTGACCGGATTCTTTTTGTGGATGATGATGAGCGGCTGCTCAAGGCCGTACGACGTTCTTTGGGCAAGCGCTACAAGCTGGATACGGCCCTGGGCCCGGACAAGGCCCTGGAGTGGATTGAGCAGTGCGGACCTTACGCCGTGGTGGTTTCGGATTTGAAGATGCCCGGCAAGGATGGCATCAGCCTCTTGGAGGACATCCGTAATATCCATGGGGATACGGTACGCGTGGTGCTCACGGGGTATGCGGATTTGAATTCCGCGGTGGATGCCGTGAATCGGGGCAATGTGTTCCGCTTTCTGACCAAGCCGTGCGAGACCAAAACCCTGGCCGCGGTTTTGGACGATTGTCTTCGGCAATATCAATTGCTTACTTCCGAACGGGAGCTTTTGGAGCAGACCCTCAAAGGTTGTATTTCCGTGCTCTCTGAAACGTTGTCCTTGGTTAACCCCGAAGCCTTTGGCCGGGCCAACCGCGTGGCCCGCTTTGCTCGGGCTATTGCCCAGCAAGCCGGAGTGGACGACGTCTGGAAGTACGAAATGGCGGCCATGCTTTCACAGATCGGCTGCGTGGTGTTGCCCGAGCAAACCTTGCAAAAATTGACCAAAGGGGTGGAGCTGAAACCTGAGGAGCGGCAGCTTTATGATATGCATCCGCTCATTGGCCGCAATTTGCTTTCACGCATTCCGCGCCTGGAGGATGTGGCCGAAATGGTGGCCTACCAGGAAAAGAATTTTGATGGCAGCGGCATTCCACCGGACGGGGTGGAAGGAGAAGAAATTCCTTTTGGTGCGCGGATACTGCGTGTGGCCATTGATTTTGATGCAGCGCTCAACCGCGAAGGCGTTTTTGCCAAGGCCTTTCACGTTCTTGAAAGCCACATGGTTCACTATGACCCCTTTGTTCTGCATTACCTGGAAAGCTGCCTGGGCAAGGAGTCGCATTTTGAGGCCGCCAGCCTGAATGTCAAGGAGTTGCGGCACGGCATGATTCTGGACCAATCCGTGGTGACCGAAGGGGGCCTGCATTTGCTGCGCAAGGGACGGGAGCTGAATTCCGTGCTGATTCAAAAGCTCCGTGCTGTGCACAAACGCATGGTCGTGGTGGAGCCTGTCAAGGTGTTGATCCCGGTAGTGGAACACCTGCGCGATGACAAGGACATCCGCGACGATTAGCTTTCCGCTTCTGCAAAGCGCACGGTAGCTGTGCCCGTGGCCCAGGCGGGGGATCAGCCCAGGCCCAGCCCCGGTTGCATGACCTGTCCTGTGAGCATGGTCTCATAGCCGCCCAGCATGTTGATTTTCTGCTGGAATTCTTTGGTGCGGATGAGGGCGAGCATGGCCTGGAGCCGGGTGTCGTCCTCGTGCTCCACAGGGAAGATAAGGTCGTAGCGCTCCCGGGCCAAAGGCACAAAATCCAGATCCAGAGCCGCGGCCGCTGCCCGAATGCCCAGTCCGCAATCCGCAGCTCCGGTTAGCACGTTCACGGCAACAGCCATGTGGGTGAACTCTTCCTGATCGTACCCCTGGATCGCGTCGAGGTCCACGCCCGCCTCAGCCAAGTGATGGTCCAACAGAATGCGTGTTCCGGCGCCGCGTTGACGGTTGATGAACCGCACGTCGCGGCGTGAAAGATCTTCAACACCCTGGATGCCCTTGGGGTTGCCCTTGGCCACCATGAGTCCCTGGTGGCGGATGGCCAAGTTCACCACCTGGACCTTGGTGTCAGGCAGATAACGTTTTAAAAACGGGAAATTGAAGTCTTTTGTTTCCGGGTCAAAGAGGTGCGCTCCGGCAAACAGGGCCGTGCCGTTTTTGACGGCCGTGAGCCCGCCCATGCTGCCCACGTGGCTGGAGGTCAGGCACAGCGGTTCTTCCAGGCCCATAAGCTCATTGGCCAGCAGGTCCAATGTGTTGTCGTGGCTGCCGACGTGGATGAGCACTCGGCCGAGTTCTGCCGCGGGCACGAGCAGTTCGGCCATGACGCTTTGTCCGGCTTCCACTCCATCGGTGCTGGCCGGGATGCGCGTTATGGCCTGGGCCTCTGTCAGCGTAGTGATCATTCCTGCCCCACGAGCCAGGGGGGCAGCCAGATAGCGGCCCCGGACCTCGCCCACGGCCAGCCGGACCACCTCTTCCTGTCCGAGCCGGGACGGAGTGCGTCGGATGAGTTGGACCGGAGTTTTGCTCCGCGCTGGCGGATGTCGGCGGCTCAGCCGGGCAACGATGGGCGCCAGCACATCCTCGAAGCAGACCACGGCGCTCACAGGATAGCCCGGAGCGCCGATCAGGAGTTTGCCCTGGGCCTCGGCCACCAGGGTCGGCTTGCCCGGCATGACGTTGATGCCGTGACAGAGCACGGTCCCCAGGCGTTGAAAGATGCTTTTGGTGTAGTCCCGGCTGCCTGCGGAGGACCCGGCACCGAGCACCACAATGTGAGCGTCCGAGTCCAGGGCTTGTTGCACGGCGCTGGTCAGGGCTTCTTCATTGTCCGGCACGGGGTGCAGGCGACAGGGGATCGCCCCCCAGGAGCGGGCCAGTTCGGCAAAGACCTGGGAATTGCTTTCAATGACCTGCCCGGGCTTGGGCGTGGGCCGGTCCATGAAATCCAACACTTCATCGCCCGTGGGGATAAAGGACAGCCGAACCCGTTCCAGCACTTCCACTTCCCAGATGCCTGCGGCCAGAAGCGCCCCCACGTCGTAGGCGGAGAGGGTGCGCCCCTGGGGCAGCAGCAGTTCCGTGGCGACAATGTCTTCGCCAATGCGGCGTACGTGGTTCCAAGGAAAGGCCGGGGCTTCGATACGGATGGTGGAATCATCCACCTGGACCACATGCTCGATCATGATGACGGCGTCGCGGCCCTCGGGCAGCGGATTACCGGTGTTGACCGGTTCGTAGTCCTGCCCTTTGATCAATTCCAGGGGGGCGTCCTCGCGAGCGGAAAAGGTGCTGGCCGCGCGGACGGCCACGCCATCCATAGCCGCGGAATGAAATGTCGGGGAAGAGCAGCGTGCGGTGACGGCTTGGGCCAGGGTGCGCCCGCCCGCCTCATGGGTCGGGATGGTTTCCGTCCCGAGCAGCGTTTGCCGGTCCAGAGCGTCCAGGGCCCGGCGAACGGCTTCCTGAGGGGAAATAAGATCCAGATAGACATTGCGGTGGCTCATGATGGTCTCGCTTTCCGGTTAGTAGGTGAGCACGTCGACGTTGTCACCGGCGTAGAATCCTTCGCTGGCCGCTGGAATGGCTGCCAATCCGTTGCTTTGCAGCAGTGTGCGCATCAGGCCGGAACGGCCGGGCACGGGGTGGGCCAGGGGGATGTCCCCTGGGCGGGGCTCCAGGCGTACGCGAATGAAGTCCTCGCGTCCTTGGCGGGATGCGATGTTCCGGGCCAGTTCCGCCCGCACGGGAAAGCCGTGCCATTGGTCGGCGGTCCGGTCCGCTTCCAGAGTGCGGAGCAGGGGCAGCCCCAGCATGAGCATGACCACGTGGGCCGAGGCGGTCTGTCCTGGCAGTCCCAGGACTGCCTTGCTTCCCTGACGGGCCAGAATGGTGGGCTTCCCAGGGCTCATGGCCACGCCGTGCACCAGGATTTCCGTATCTGGAAGTCGGCTCAACACTTCGACGGTGAGGTCGCGGGTGCCGACGGAACTGCCGCCGGACAAGAACACGGCGTCGTGTTGTTCCAGGGCTTGTTGCATGGCCTCAAGCAGTTCCTCGGCCCTGTCGGGAACAATGCCCAGAAAATGGGCGTCGGCTCCGGCCCGCCTGGCCAGAGCGCGTACGGAAAAGGAATTTACGTCCCGCACTTGGCCGGGTTGCGGCGCTTGGTCCACGGGGATGACTTCATTGCCTGTGGACAGCACGGCCACGCGGGGGCGGGCATGAACCCGCACCGCGGCAAACCCCAGGGCCGCCAGCAATCCGGCGTCCTGAACCCGCAACCTGGTTCCGGCGGTCAATACGGTTTGTCCCGGCTCCGCATCTTCACCTCGACGCATGATGTTTTCGTACGGAGCCACGCTCTTGCGGATTTCAACAGTGCCGCCCATGTCATGGGTGTGTTCGATCATGACCACGGCATCCGCGTTCTCCGGCAGGCAGCCGCCCGTGGGGATGCGGGCGCAATGGCCGGGGCGGAGTTGGAATCCGGGGCAGGCGTCGATTTCAATTTCCGCCTGGAGCTCCAAGTAGGCGGGGTTGGCCTCACCCGCACCAAAGACGTCCCTGGCACGGACCGCATAGCCGTCCATTCCGGAACGGGCCGTGAGCGGCAGATACTCCCGCGATACGGCGTCGGCGGCCAGGACGCGGCCTGCGGCCTGCTCCAAGGGGATTTCTTCCTGGGCTGTGGTCGGAAACGTAGCGCAATACCTGAGAAATTCCAGACGAGAAACCACATTGAAAAACATGTACTCTCCATGCCGCAGGGGCGTTTCATCATTGGACCGGGGTTGCCTCACCCCGCAGAAGACGTATAAAGGAACTCGCGAGTTATGGAAAGCATTCGACATTACCCAAGGAGTTGATTCATGAACGGACAAGAGCGGCCCGAACAAGCCATGTTGAGCCATGTGGACCGGGACGGGAATTTGTGCATGGTGGACGTGGGCGGCAAGGACGAGACCGACCGCCGGGCCCTGGCCCGTACCGAGGTGTTGCTGTCTGAAACGACCATGCGGCTGCTTCAGGAGCAGGCCCTGCCCAAGGGGGACGTGCTTTCCGTGGCCAAGGTGGCTGGAATCCTTGCGGCCAAGCGCACGCACGAATTGATTCCGCTGTGTCACCCGTTGATGCTCAGCTATGTTGATGTCCGTTTCAGCATTGAGCCGGAACGCAATGCTGTGGTCATTTTTGCCGAGGCGCGCACCTCCGGGCGTACGGGGCTGGAAATGGAGGCCTTGATGGCCGCTCAGGTGGCCGCCTTGACCATTTACGATATGTGCAAGGCTGTTCAAAAGGACATCGTCATTGCGGATTGTCGATTGCTGCGCAAAAGCGGTGGTAAGAGCGGCCTGTATGAAGCTCCGGACATGGTGTCACACCCAGACGATCAAGGCTGATCCCCTACCGTGAAAGTGGGAATAATCGCAGAGGGTTGACAAATGCTGCCAAGTGGCTCAATTGGTTATGCTGGTATAAGCATAATCAAAAAGGAGTAGCCATGTTGCGTCGAAGCATTGCCTGTCTGACGGTGTTGGCCGTGGGTCTGTGTTTTGCGGCCGGGGCCTGGGCGGAATTGGAGGGGGACGTGGTGGTCTTTCATGCCGGGTCGCTGACTGTGCCCCTGGCCGAGATGGAAAAACAGTTCGAAGCGCTGCATCCGGGAGTGGATATCAAGCGAGAAGCCGGAGGCAGCACAAAGATGGCCCGGCTCATTTCCGAGGTGGGCAAGCCCGCGGACATCATGGCGTCGGCTGATTACAAGGTCATCGATAACAATCTCGTGCCCGGTTTTGCGGACATCAATGTCCGCTTCGCCACCAACCAGCTTGTGCTTTGCTATACGGACCAAAGCCGTTTCGCCGGGGAAATCAGCCCGGAAAACTGGTATGAAATTCTCCTGCGCGAAGATGTTGTCTGGGGGCATTCCGACCCGAATCTGGACCCGTGCGGCTATCGCAGTCTGATGGTGTTGCAACTTGCGGAAAAGTTTTACGATCAGCCAGGACTGTATGACCGCCTCGTTGCGGCGCGCAAGCCCGAGTGGGTTCGCCCCAAGTCTGTGGAGCTGGTTTCCATGCTCAAGACCGGGAACATGGATTACGCCTGGGAATACCTTTCCGTGGCCGTGCAGCATGATTTGCAGTATCTGACCCTGGACCCGCATATTAACCTGGGGGATTACCGGTATGACCCCTTCTATGCCCAGGCCGCCGTGGAAGTGACCGGCAAAAAACCCGGCACCACGATCACCAAGAAGGGCAAGTCCGTGACCTACGGCGTGACGCTGCTGCGCGACGCCAGGAATCGGGAAGCCGCAATCGCGTTTTTGGAATTCATGCTTTCCCCGGAACACGGACTCAAGCTGCTCAAGGAAATGGGACAGCCTCCGTTCGTGCCTTGCCGTGTGCCTTCCGAGGCCATGCATGAGCTGCTTCCGCAATCGTTGCGTCCATTGGTGGAAGTGGTGCGGTAACCCATGGGCTCTGCAAAGGGGACGGCCTTGGGGCCGTCCCGCCACTCCGTGCGCGCCCCGCGTCGCGGGCTGGATTTATTCTTTTGGCTCAGCGTCACAGCCGGGGCCACCATCATGGCTTTTATTCTTTTGCCGCTGGCGCAGATGATTTTTGCCCCCAGCCTGGAAAGCATGGGCGAGGCCCTGGCCGATGCGGATGTACGAAGGGCCGTGGGACTCAGTTTACTGGCTTCTGGAGCGGCTGCTGCGGTTTCCCTGCTTTTTGGCACGCCCCTGGCTTATCTGCTGGCACGGCGGGAATTTCCCGGCCGCAAGGTGGTGGAAAGCCTCATTGATCTGCCCATCATGATTCCACATCCCGTGGTGGGTATCGCCATTCTCGGCCTTACTGGACGCAACCACTGGCTGGGGCGCGCTTTGCAAAGCCTGGGAGTGCAGATCATGGGGACGGTTACGGGCATCATCGTGGTGCTCGTGTTTGTGGGGCTGCCGTTTTACGTGAACGCGGCCAAAGCGGGGTTTCAGGCCGTGCCCGTGCGGGTGGAAAAGGCGGCCCGCACCTTGGGGGCCACGGGCTGGCAGGCCTTCTGGCGCGTGACCTTGCCTCTGGCTTGGCGCAGTATCCTGACCGGGGTCATCATGTGCATGGCCCGGGCCATCAGTGAATTCGGAGCCGTAATCATCGTGGCTTACCACCCCATGGTTGCGCCGGTAATGATTTACGAACGATTCACGGCGTACGGCCTCAAGTACTCCCAGCCTGTTGCCGTCTGGCTTATCGGGGTTTCCCTGTTGCTGTTTTTATCGTTGCGGCTTGTTTCCAGGCGTGAGGAGGCGGCCCTTGATCATCCTTGACCGACTTTGCGTGCGGTTGCCGGGATTTGACCTGGAGAGTGTGGACCTGCATGTCCGCCCTCGGGAGTTTTTCGCCTTACTCGGGCCGACGGGCTCGGGAAAATCCGTGTTGCTGGAAAGCGTGGCCGGGCTGTTGCCTGTTCGTTCCGGCCGGGTTTTTCTGGAAGGCGAGGACATCACCCGCCAGCCGCCGGAGCGGCGCGCCTTGGGGATGGTCTATCAGGATCATGCCCTTTTTCCTCAGCTGAGCGTTCAGGGAAATATTGCCTTTGGTCTGCGTTATCATGCTGACGCTG
>JAQVYA010000052.1 GCA_028708865.1 Desulfovibrio sp.
CCGAGGATCCGGAATTAAAGGTGGAGAAGAGCATCCGCCTGGCCCACTTGCCGGACGAAATCCTGACCTACCTCAGCCCCCGCACCCGCATCAGCTATTACCTGGAATAAAAAAGCGGCACGGTCTCTCTTGGGCACGGCCGCCGGGCCATCAGGCCGGGCACGAATCAGTCCTGGTCCGGATCGGGCAGCAGGCGGGCTACGCATTCCTCAAGGTTGGCCTGGAGCAGGGGTTTTTTGACCACGTCGCAAATACCCAGGGATTGGGCGCGTTCCCGGCTGATGGAATCGGAAAATCCTGTGCAGAGGATCACGGGAAGGTCTGGTCGGAGCGTGAGCAGCTCGCGGGCCAGCTCCACGCCGGTCATGTTGGGCATGGCGTAGTCCGTGACCACCAAGTCAAAGTCCCTGGGCCGGTAGCGGAAGGCTTCCAGGGCCTCCACGCTGGAGGTGCGCGCCGTGACGTGCAGGCCGAGGTTTTCGAGCATTTCTCCAGCAATATCCACCAAGGCCTTTTCGTCATCCACCAGCAGCACGCGGCCCTGGGCCGAAGCGAGCCGGGGTTGGGGACGCGCCTGGGGAGCGGTCTCGGCCGTGGCCCGGGGCAGGAACACATGGAAAACGCATCCCTGGCCCGGGGCGCTTTCCAGCGTGACAATACCTTCATGGCTTTTGACGATGCCGTGCACCACGGAAAGACCCAGCCCGGTTCCCTGGCCCGGAGCCTTGGTGGTGAAAAAGGGTTCGAATACCCGGGCGCGAGTCTTGGCGTCCATGCCCGGGCCCGTATCCGCCACGCTGAAGTGCAGAAACCAGCGCGGGTCGTGCAGGCTGGCCGGGGCGTCGGGCTCGGCATCGGCCAGCCGCAGGGTCAGCCGCCCGCCCTGTGCACCCATGGCCTGCACCGCATTGGAACAGAGGTTCAGCAAAATCTGGTGAAACTGGGTGGCGTCGGCCAGGGCCAGGTCGTCGTCCATGTCCAATTCCAGACGCACTTCCACGCTGTCCGGGATGCTGGGCCGCAGCATCTTGATGGTTTCCTTGATTAAAGGCACGAGCTTGAGGGGCTGCCGTTTTTTCGGCCCCTGACGGCTGAAATTCAGAATCTGGCCGATGAGGTCCCGGGCCCGGGTTCCGGCCCGGATGATCTCCTGCACGCGCCTTCGAGTGCCTTCTTCCGCGGCTCCTTCGCGGATCAGTTCGGAATAGCCCATGATCACGCCGAGAATATTATTGAAGTCGTGGGCAATGCCGCCCGCAAGGGTACCCAGGGCTTCCATTTTCTGGGCTTGGCGGAGTTGTTCCTCCAGGTTCTTCTGGTGGCTGATGCGCCGCTCCACCCGTTGGGCCAGGGTGTTGTTCAGTTCGTGCAGTTCCTGTTCTGTGTTCCATTTGCTGCACAGGGAAATGGCCAATTGGCGCAGTTCCTGGGGGCGGAAGGGCTTTTGCAGGTACAGGAGCTTGCCCGGCGGCGGGATGCGGCGGTTCAGTTCTTCCAGGCTCACGTCCATATAGGCCGTGACCATGACGATTTCCATGTCCGGGTCGGCATGGCGCAGGGCCTCGGCGGTCCAGATGCCGTCCGGGCCCGAGTGCAGCCGGACATCCACCAGGGCCACGGCAAAGGGAATCCCTGCCTGGCGGGCCTGCTCTGCGTTCCGGACCGCGTCCCGACCGTCCCGGCAGGTTTGCAGGTCAAAGCGAAGCCCCGAAGGGGCGGGCAGAGGCGTGCCTCCGGCGGCCGCGGCCATGTCGCGGGCCGTGTTTTCGTCCAGGCCGAGGATGTCCTCGTAAAGGGCCAGCATGGCCGCGTCGTCATCCACGGCGAGCAGCCGGTAAGTGGCGGTGTGTGTCTGCACGGATGGTTCCCGGTTGCCGAGGTGTTCGTCCGGAAAGGGCTTGCCGTTGGAATACATGGTCTCTCCCTGGATATCAAACCCGGAGGCTTTGGGCGCGAGGTCGGGGAAGGTCGGCTTGACCACGGAGGCGTTCGGAGCGGCAGGGGGCAGAATAGGGACCCTCGTCCAGATCCGTCCGCGTCGCCCCGCCGATCGGGTGGGAGTGATCGGCGGAGCGGGCGGACGGGGACGGGAGGTTTCGGGAGTCCGGGGAAACCGGGGGGGGTGGTCTGTGATGGACTCCCGAAAGTATTTGAAAAAGGCATGCCGACAATCCGGATCAGGCGGGCGGGGTATCGCCTGGCACGGCACGGTCTGACTTTGGAGCGTCGGAGCCGCCCGAACCAGAGGCCTCTTGCCGCTACAAAAGCGGGGCGCTGTGGGTGCCCAGGGCCAGGGCCGCGCCCAAGGCAAACGCCGCGGCCAGGGCCACAAGCAGGCGGATATCCAAATTCACAGGGCCGCTTTCGCTCCATTGCCTGATGCGTTGCAGCATACGATTCCTTTTCTTTAATGGGCCGGCCGAAGCAGTGGGCCGGACAGTATGGAATCCGCAAAGCAACGGGCATGCCGGGAGCAGCGCCTTGCCACAAATTATGTGCATAACAAGCTTGAAAGTAAGGTGAAATTTTATTGCTGGCAGGGCGAGTTTCCCGCGGGCAGGGCTGCTGGCCCTGCTAGAGAAAACCATGAAACGTGGAGCCAAGGAAAGGGTTGGGGAAAATTTATTATATTATATCAATAAAATCAGTGTGTTGACTAATCCACAAAAAATAGATGCATGGTGTGGGCATGCCCGGCGAGCATCGCAAAATCAGTTGGCCTGCTCGAATCGTTCGGGCTGGAGGCCGTGTTTTTGGATTTTATTCCAGAGGTTTTTTGGGCTGATGCCCAGACGCCGGGCCGCTTCGGTCTGTACGCCGCGGCTGTGTTGCAGGGCGTTGACGATCAGGTCCCGCTCGTAGTCCCGCAGGGCCTGCTTGAGCTGCACCGTGTCTGCGGAGCGTACCGGCCCGGCCGTCCCCGGAGCGAGTTGCAGTGCGGCGCAAACCTCGGGTTCGGAAAGGGTTTCGGAGTGGCAGAAGATCACGGCCCGTTCCAGGGTGTTGGCCAATTGGCGGACGTTGCCGGGCCAGTCGTGCCGGAGCAGGACCCGAGCTCCGCCTCGGGAGACGCCCTGGACCGAGGTGCCCAGGCGGCTGTTGATGCGCTGAAGAAAATGCTCGCAGAGCAGGGGCAGGTCTTCCCGGCGTTGGCGCAGGGGCGGCAGTTCCACGGCGGCCACGTTGAGCCGGTAATACAGGTCCGAGCGGAACTCTCCGGACTCCACCCGTTGGGCCAGCTTCTGGTTGGTGGCGGCAATAATGCGCGCGTCAAAGGGGATGGGCCGCGCTCCGCCGAGCCGTTCCACTTGTTTTTGTTCCACGGCGCGCAGGAGTTTGGGTTGCAGATGCAGGGGCATGTCTCCGATTTCGTCCAGCAGGATGGTGCCGCCCCGGGCTTGCTCGAATTTGCCTTGCTTGTTGCTCACCGCGCCGGTAAAGGCTCCTTTTTCATGCCCAAACAACTCTGATTCCAGAAGGCTTTCAGGAATGGCCGCGCAGTTGATCTTGATGAACGGGCCCTGGGAGCGTTCGGACAGAGCATGGATGGTGTCGGCGGCCAGTTCCTTTCCCGTGCCTGTTTCGCCGGTGATGAGCACGTCCGTGTCCAGGAGGGAAACGCGTTCCAGCATGTGCTTGACCCGGCGCACGGCCTCGCTTTGTCCAATGATGCGGCCAAGGGGGCCTTGGTCGTGCAGGGAGCGCCGCAGCCGCCGCACCTCATCCTGGAGTCGCCGTTTTTCCAGTGCCCGGCGGATGACCACCTGCATTTCCTTGAGGCTGAAGGGTTTGGTGAAGTAGTCGTAAGCCCCGTGTTGCAGGGCTTCCACAGCGCTGTCCCTTGAGGAGTAAGCGGTCATGACAATGACGTCCACCAGGGGGTCGGCGCTGTGCAGGTGTTCCAGGGCCTCGATGCCATCCATGCCCGGCAGGCGTACATCATGCAGCACTAAGTCGAATCCTCCCTGGCGTACGAGCCGGATGCCGTTTTCCGCGTCCGCAGCCTCGGCTACTTTCCAGCCGCAGGCTTCCAGTGCGTCCCGCAGCATGGCGCGGAACGCGGCATCGTCGTCAACAACAAGAATGGTTTCGGCCACGTGAGGTCCTTTGGTCTGGCAGGTGTGGAATGAAGATTTCATTATACTCTAGTCCATTTTTTGTGGATTGTACACGGGAAGCGGAGCGATCGCGTTTTGACCGAATTTTGCGACCACACGCTGTAACATGATGACAAGGTTGTGAAAATCTTCATATTGGCTGCAAGGAAGAATTGTATCTGTGTTTGGCATGCCAATTGCTTTCATTGAACTTTGAAACAAGCGTGGAGCGGGCCGCCGGAATATGGCGTTTGCCAGGGCAGGAGGGCCAGCCTCCACGCGATAGGTTTGACTCCGACAGGAGCGACGCCGGACGTCGTTTTCTGTGGATTCATGGGGCCGCGCCAGGGCAGGGCGCGGCCCATTTTTTGTGGGCGATGCGGGCCGTTCGCTATGCAAAAAGCCGGAAAGGGGGTATGCTGGGCGATGTAGGCGGCCATTATGTCGGTGGTAATGTTTTTGAGTATTGAGGGGCCCAGTGAAGCAGCATCGTCCGGCACGATCCACGGCAAGCCGATTACGGCTTGTTGTGTTATCCAGTCTAATTGGATTTGGATTTTTGTATGCCTTGCTTTTCGCGTACTTGGTGCGTGAACAGCAGCAAAATCTTCTGGAGCATCGTCGACAGGGGCTGCGACACATCGTAAGCGTGGCCCATGGGGCTCTGCAACCGGAGCTGCGTGCCTTTGGTTCCGGCCGCATGGGGCGGGAGGAGGCCTTGTCCCGCATTGGGGAAAAGCTGTGGCAGATGCGCTATCAGGATCGCGAAACCCGAAACTATCTGTTTATGATCACCATGGACGGGGTGCCCCTGGTGAACCCGGCCCAGCCGGAGCAGGTGGGCGTGAACCAGTGGACCCGGCGCAGCCCGGACGGGGAGTACCCGTTGCAGATCATGGCCCAGGCCGTGCAGGAACATCCGGGAGGCGCCTTTGTCTCCTACATGCAGTACCGGCCGGGGCAGCAGGATGTTCCCGAGCGAAAAACCTCCTACGTCATGGCCTTGCCCGGGCTGGATTGCTACATCGGTACGGGCGCGTATCTACCCGACCTGTGGGATGAAGCCCGGTACGACATTCTGCATTCCGGCGGGCTGGTGGCCTTGCTGTTTCTGGCCGGCATGGTGCCCCTGGGGCTGCTGTTGCGGGAGCTTACCCGGCGCAACAGGGAGTTGCAGGCCGAGGTCGGGCAGCGCGAACGAATTGCCCGGTCCCAGCGCCGCATGGCCTCACGTTACCGGGTCATGGTGTCCCGGCCCGGCCAAGTGGTCTACGACATGGACCTGAGCACCGGGGAGACGCTCTGGTTCGGAGACGCCGAGGGCTTTTCCGGCCATTCCCTGGAGGAGTACCGCCGTTTGGGCGGCAGGTTCTTTGAGGCCAACATCCATCCCGAGGAGCGGACCTCCAACCGCAGCCGCTGGGAGCGGGCCGTGCGCGAGGCCAGAGAATGGTACTCCGTGTTCCGCCTACAGACCGCCACCAAGGGCAAATACGTGTATGTGGAGGATTACGCCGGTTTTCTGCACCCCGAGGACGGCGACGAGGGCGGGGTGCGCATGATTGGCAGTCTGCGCAACGTGGACGCCCTGGTGCGTGCCGGGGAGGAGGTGCGGCGCAGTGAAGCCAAGTATCGTATCCTGGCCCAGAATTTCCCCAATGGCGCGGTGTTGCTTTTTGACGACGAACTGCGCTTTGTCCTGGCGGACGGAGCCGGGCTGCGCAGCGTGGGCGTGGCCGACGGCGGCATGGAAGGCCGCACCCCGGCCGAGGTCTTTCCCCCGTCCGTGGCGCGCATGACGCAGCGGCACTTCCAGCGGGCCCTGGAAGGGGAGGAACACGTCTTTGAAATGACCTATGCGGGCCGCATCTTTAAGCTGCATGTGCTGCCCGTGCGCGGGGATCATGCCGAGGGCGGAGCCGAAGGCATGGTGGTGATCCAGGACGTGACCGCCAATAAACTCGCGGAAAAGGCCCTTTCCGAAAGCGAACGCCGCCTCTCCACCCTGATTATGAACATGCCGGGCATGGTCTACCGCAGCACCTTCCACTCCGATTGGACCCTGGAATTCGTCAGCCCGGGCTGCCGGGACATCACGGGGTACGGCCCTGAATCCCTGCTTTATAACCGGGCCACCAGCTGGCACGCCTTGGTGCACGACGAGGACCGAAAAATTCTCAAGCAGGAAATGGCGCAGGCCCTGGCCCAGGAACGGCCCTATGAACTTTCCTACCGCATCCGCACCCTGGAGGGGGACGAGAAGTGGGTCTGGGAGCGGGGCGTGGGAGTGGATGGCGGCGAGGGCGTGCCCGTGATCGAGGGCATTGTTCTGGACGTGACCGACCGCAAGCTGGCCGAAGAGGGACTGGCCCGGAGCCTGGCTTATGAAACCGTGCTCAACAGCTGCGCCACGGTGTTGCTCTCCTCGGCCCGGGAGCAGGACGCCTTGGAGAGCATCTTGCCCGAACTTCGCTCCGCGGTTTCCGCCTGCCGCGCCTATGTGTTCGAAAACTACGTGGACCCCAAGGACGGGCTGTGCTGCCGCCAGACCTTTGAATCCGTAGCTCCGGGCGTGGAGCCGCAGATGGACAACCCGGACCTGCAACACGTGCCGTACGACCAGGTGGTGCCGCGCTGGCGTGAGGTCCTGGAGCGGGGCGACCTGGTGGGGCTGGTGCGGGACATGCCGGAAAGCGAGCGGACCGTTTTGGAGGCCCAGAACATTCGCTCCGTGATTGTGCTGCCCCTGCGGGTGGAGGGACGTTGGAGCGGGTTTGTGGGCTTTGACGATACCCGGCAGGAGCGGATTTGGAAGGAGGCCGAGCAGCTCTTTCTCCGCACGGCCACGGACATGATCGGCGCATACATGGAGCGGCAGCAGGCCGAGCAGCGGCTCCTGGCCGCCCATGGCGAACTGGACCAGATATTCAACAGCACGGGCGATGCCATGGCTCTCATTGATCTGGAGGGCCGGGTGCAGCGCATCAACCGCACCATGGCTGAAATGTTTGACCTGGACCCGGTGCAGTCCCTGGGCCGCAAGTGTTCCGAAGTCATGCGGGACGATCGGTGCAGCCAGGGACAGTGCCCGCTTTGCGGACTGGAGCAGGGCCGCGAACGCATGGACCACGTCTTTCAACTTCCGGAGGCCGGGGGCGCGTTGCGCCATTTCCGTTCCGTGGGTACGCCTTTTCGCAATGTGGAAGGGGAGGTGGTGGGCGTGGTGGTCACTACCCGGGAGATCACCCAGCGCGTGCGCGCCCAGGAGGAGGCCAAGGAGCGGGAGCGTCAACTCATCCAGACCGACAAGCTCGCCGCCCTGGGGACCCTGGTCTCGGGCGTGGCCCATGAAATCAACAACCCCAACGGCATCATCACCCTGAATGCGCCCACCCTGCGGGACATCTGGCACGCGGCGCGGCCCTACCTGGACGACTGGTACGAGCGGAAGGGGGACTTTGCACTGGCTGGAGTGGAATACAGCGTGGTTCGCGAGGAAGCGGACGGCCTGTATGATCAGATCGTGGAGTCGGCCCGGCGCATCAAGCGCATCGTGGCCGAGCTCAAAGGCTTTGCCCGCCAGGACGTGTCCGGCCTGGAAGAGCTGGTGGATCTCAACGAAGTGGCCCGGGCCGCCCAGGGCCTGGTGGCCAACAAAATTAAAAAGAGCACCGATCGGTTCTCCGCCCGCTACAGCCGGACCCCGGTCCGTGTGCAGGGCAACTTCCAGCGGCTGGAGCAGGTGCTGGTCAACGCCTTGATCAACGCCTGCGAGGCCCTGACGAGTACGGACCAGGCCGTGTCCATGGATGTCTTCATCACGCCGGACGGGAAATCGGCCCGGATCAGGGTCATGGACGAGGGGCGCGGCATGCATCCCGAGGAAATCGGGCACATTTTCGAACCGTTTTTCACCACCAAACGCGACAGCGGCGGCACCGGACTCGGGCTTTCCGTCTCCCACGGCATTATTGAGGAGCATGGGGGACGCATGTCCTTCACTTCCACGCCGGACCAGGGCACCATCTGCACCGTGGAATTGCCCTTGGCTTCGGACGGGAACGGCGAATGAAACCCGCGTGGCCCGAGTTGCCCGTGCTCATGGTGGATGATGAGCCGGACTGGTTGGAGAGCCTGCGCCGCATTCTGGTGTTTGCGGGCATCCGCAACGTGATTCCCTGCGGGGACAGCCGCCAGGTGCTGGATTTGCTGGACCGCCACGACCTGAGCGTGCTGCTGCTGGATTTATGCATGCCGCACGTCTCGGGCCAGGACCTGCTGCGCCGCGTGGTGGCCCAGCGGCCCGAACTGCCCGTGATCGTGCTCTCCGGCCGGGATGAGCTGGATACCGCGGTGCAGTGCATCAAGGCCGGGGCCTATGAATATTTTTTAAAAAGCACGGAAAAAGAGCGCTTGATCACATCGGTGCGCCGGGCAGTGGAATTGACCCAGGTGCGCCGGGAAATGGCCTCGCTCAAGTCCGCGTTTTTGGCTTCCGGGCCGCGCAATCCCGGAGCTTTTGACGCCATCGTGACCCGCGACCCCAAAATGCGTTCCTTGTTCGGCTATGCCGAAGCCGTGGCCGACACGGCCCTGCCCATCCTCATCACCGGCGAAACCGGCACGGGCAAGGAGCTCATGGCCCGGGCCGTCCACGATCTGAGCGAGCGCAGCGGCCCTTTTGTGGCCGTGAACGCGGCCGGGCTGGACGACAACGTGTTCAGCGATACTCTTTTCGGCCACCGCCGGGGAGCCTTTACCGGGGCCGAGCAAAACCGTGAAGGCCTGGTGGCCCAGGCAGGGGAGGGCACGCTTTTTTTGGATGAGGTGGGGGACATGGGACCTGCCTCCCAGGTCAAGTTGCTGCGCTTGTTGCAGGAGGGCGAATACTTGCCACTGGGGTCGGACGTGCCGGAGCAATCCACGGCGCGCATCCTGGCCGCCACCATGGAAGATCCCGAAGAACTGGCGGTATCCGGCCGGTTGCGACGGGATCTGTACTTTCGTCTTGCCGGACACCGGATTCACATTCCTCCGTTGCGTGAGCGACCCGGGGACGTGCCCTTGCTGTTGGAATGTTTTCTGGACCGCGCAGCCGAAGAACTGGGGCGCACGCGGCCGCCTGTTCCGCCGGGCTTGGTGGCGCGGCTGGAAGGCTATCCCTTTCCCGGCAATGTGCGGGAATTGCGTTCCATGGTGTGGGACGCGGTGGCCGGATATTCCACGGGCTGGCTTTCACTGGCCCCTTTTCAACGCCGCATGCGGGCTGTGCGCGGGCATGCGGCCAAAGCGCCGGAGATGACAGGTCCGTCCGAGACTTTTGTCCAGGCTTTGCAAGAGGTGCAGCAGCTCCCCACCTGGAGGGAAGCTTCCACGCTGCTGGCGCAGGAGGCGTTGAACCGCTGCCAGGGCAATCAGAGCGCCGCCGCCGAACTGCTGGGCATTTCCCGCCAGGCCCTGGCCCGGCGGCTTCGCCGGTCGGAATAAGTGGCTGTTGCGATTCGTACCGCTGTTATTTTTTGTTACAAACATATCTTGTTGTATTACTAATAGTTATACATTGAAATTCACGTCATGGTATAAAACGCAACAAGCACTTTGGAGGGAGGTCTTGAGCGTATTCTTCTGTTTTTGATGAATATTGCGTTTTGACGCGCTGCGGCACGGTTTTTCCATAACGAAAAGAGCATGGCGAATCAGTTATCAGAGAAAATCGCCCGGAGAAAAAGCATGGCCGAACATATTCTGCTGGCGGAGGACGACGCGGGTCTGCGTATGTCTTTGACCTTTGTGCTTAAGAACAAGGGGTATCGCATTACTCAGGCCGTGGACGGGGGCGAGGCTCTGGAACTGCTTGCGGAGTTGCGCGGTCGGGGCGAGGACGTGGACGCCGTGATCACCGACATCCAAATGCCGGGCATGAACGGCATGGAACTGATTCGGAGGCTCAAGCAGGAAGGTACGGGCTTGCCCGTCATCGTCATCACCGGCCACGGCGACAAGGAAATGCTCATCGAGCTGCTTCGTCTCGGGTGCGACGATTACCTTTCCAAGCCTTTTGAACCCGATGAGGTGTTGCAAAAAGTTCATGAAGTGCTGGAGAAAAAGCGCCGGAGCCAAAAAATGCGCGAACAGGAAAAACACGACCTGCGCAACGCCAATTTGCGCCTGGACCGCGAAGTGCAGGCCTACCGCCGGGACCTGAAGGACCTGCGGGGTGAAATGGCCCAGGCCGTGCGTACCTATTCCGAGCTCATGAACGTGGATCGGCAGGCCTACTGCGTGGGACTCGAATACCGGCTGCGGCCCTACCGTGACCTGGGCGGCGATTACCTGGGCATCTGCAACACCCCGGACGGGTGCGATATTTTGGTGGCCGACGTGGCCGGACACGACCTAGCCGCCTCGTACCAGACCGTGCTCATCAAGGGGCAGTTCGATGAGAATTGCCGGACACGGCGTGATCCGGAAACGTTTTTCCATACCCTGAACCGCGAACTGCGGGTCCAGGGCAACGAGGAACGCATGGTCACGGCATTGTTCCTGCGCCTGGACCTGAAGCAGCGCCGCGCCCGCGTGGTTTCCGCCGGGCATCCGCGTCTGCTCGTGCGCCGCTTTGAGCACGGTACAGCCGAGAGCCTGGCCGCTTCCGGCTCGGTGCTGGGCATCATGAGTGACGTGGAATTCGGCGCGGTTGATCTGGATATTGATTCCCGGGACCGCTTCTATCTTTATACCGATGGATTGCTCAACGCCAACAGCGTGGACGGCCCCACGGGCGAAAAGCGGGTGCTGGGCGAACGGGGCCTGTTGCGTGCCCTGGATATCTTTTCGGATCTGCCGCTTTCCGAACAGGTGCAGAGCGTCTGGCGTTTTGCGCGCAGCTTTTGCCGCTATCGTCAGTCTGACGACATGCTCCTGGTGGGCGTGGAAGTGCCTTGAAACCTTTTTGGTGGGAAAAAGGGTTTCTTGTAAGGCGATTCTATAGTGAACATTTTATCAAAAAAATTAAGCAGATGCATCAATTCTTTTTTGTGTCTGCCGCGACGATAGGGTAGGGTGAAAACGAAATCCGAAGTCTGGAACGCCGGGGGAACCGCGACGTTCGGAATCGGGAGGCGGCACGGGGGGGCGCCGCCGGAAAAACTCCAACGAGGGAGAGTGACATGAAGAATGTGTTGCGACTGAAGGTGCGGGGCAAGCTCTTGCTGCCCATCCTCAGTGTGGTGTGTCTCGGTGTGCTGGGACTCCAGATTTTTGCTTATACGGAATCCTCGGACTTGATTCGGGCGGAGCTTCGGGACGGGCTGCACCGCGAGGCCCAGGCCGCGGCAAGAGCCATGCAGGAATGGACCATAACCCGCGCCCAGGTGCTGGAAAACTGGGGCAAGAACCGCGACCTGCTGGGGGCGCTGGAAGGTCGCTTGGGCGGCGTGGAAAATTCCATGCAGAACCTGGCCGCCAAGGTGGAGGATTTTGACGTCTTTGAATCCATCAACCTCATCGATATGACGGGAATCGTCATTTCCTCAGGGGATTCGGAGCGCATCGGTTTGGATTTATCTACTCGTGAATATTTTCAGAAGGCGGCCGCCGGCCAGGTGGCGCTCTCCGAGCCGCTGTTGAGCAAAGTTTCGGGCAATCCCATTTTCGTGGTTGCCGTGCCGGTGCGGAGTGCCTCGGGTACGGTGCTGGGCGTGCTGGGCGGGGTGATCAAGATCGATCGCATGTCCGACGTGTTCACCCAGCGGATCAAGATCGGCCAGAACGGCTACGCCTTTGTGCTTGATACGGCCGGCGACGTGATCGGCCATCCAGACAAGAGTTTCATCCTCAATCTCAACGTGGCCAACACCGAATACGGCCGGGTGATCCTGCGCGAAAAGGACGGCGTGTACCGTTACTGGTTCGAGGAGCAGGACCAGTGGAAGGTCATGGGCTACAGCGATATGCCCATAACCGGCTGGGTCGTGGCCGTGACCGCGCCCATGGGCGAGATTCTGGCCCCTCTGGAAAACGTGCGCAACCTGGCGCTGCTGGGTGGATTGATCACGGTGCTGCTGGTGGGGCTGGTGATCCTCTACTCCGTGGGCAAGGTCACGGGAACCCTTCGCGATGCCGTGAGCCATCTCCAGGAACTGGCCGTGGGCAACGTGGACCGTCAAATGCCCGAACACCATCTCAAGGCGTACGATGAGATGGGGGATCTGGCCCGTGGATTCCAGGCCATGGTGGAGGCGCAGCGCGCCCGGGCCGAAATCGCCCAGGCCATTGCCTCGGGCGACCTGACCCAGCGAGTGGAGATCGCTTCGGACCAGGACCGGCTGGGTAAGGCGTTGGACCAGATGGTGCGCAGCCTCAATCGGGTCATGGGCCAGATCGGCACCTCGGCCGAGCAGGTCCAGGACGGTTCCGGCCAGGTTTCCGAATCCAGCCAGGCCCTGTCCCAAGGAGCTACGGAACAGGCTTCCTCTTTGGAGGAGATCACCAGCTCCATCACGGAGATCAGCTCCCAGACCCGGACCAACGCGGAAAACGCGTCCCAGGCCAGCCGCCTGGCATCGGAAGCGCGCGACGCGGCCGAGACCGGGGACAAGGAAATGGAAAACATGGTGGCGGCCATGGAGGATATCAACAACTCCAGTCAGGCCATCAGCAAGATCATCAAAGTCATTGACGAAATCGCGTTCCAGACCAATCTGCTGGCTCTGAACGCGGCCGTGGAGGCGGCCCGGGCCGGCAAGCACGGCAAGGGCTTTGCCGTGGTGGCCGAGGAAGTGCGGAATTTGGCCTCGCGCAGTGCCAAGGCCGCCCAGGAGACCGCCCAGCTCATCGAAGGCTCCGTAGCCAAGGTGGGCAATGGAAGCCAAATTGCGGACCAGACCGCCCAGTCTCTCCAGGAGATCGTGGGCAAGATCACCACAGTTGCGGACCTGGTGGCGGAAATCGCTGCGGCCAGTGACGAGCAGGCCAAGGGCGTGAACCAGATCAACCAGGGCCTGAGCCAGATTGATCAGGTGACCCAGCAGAATACGGCCAATGCCGAGGAAACCGCATCCGCCGCCGAGGAGCTTTCCAGCCAGGCCGTGGAACTGCGGCGTCTGGTATCCCGCTTCCGCGTGGATGCGGGAGGAACCGGCCGTGGTGGGACGTCTCCGGCCTTGGAAGGGACGCGCCGACCGCAACCCAAGGCGTCGTTGCCCTCGGGCAGCGCTGCCCGAGGCGGTTCGGAGCGGTCCGGTGCCGCGGCATCAAGCCGGGCCTCGAATTCGTCGCAGGCCTGGGGGCGGCAGCCGGAGGGCGCATCCGCGTCTGACGCATGGGGCGGCCGGGAAAGCGGTCCGTCGGCCCGTACGGAAGGAACCGTGGACCCAGAGGAGATCATCTCCCTGGATGACGATGAATTTGGCCGTTATTAGCGGCCAGAGGGGCGCCCGGGAAGGGCGCGAGGGAATACCGGACGCGTCGCGGTCTTTGGGCACGAGAGGCCGCAAGATCGACGGACGGTAAGCGCCGCCCCCTGGGGCGGGCGCAACAAGACGACGGGGCGGCCTCAGGGCCGCCCCGTCCAGGTCTGGAGCAGGGAATGGTGTGAAAAGGGAAAGTCGAGGTTCAGCGGTCTGGGGAAGCGTCGGAATCTTCGGCCACGCCCAGGGCGCTGCCGGGGTGCAGCACGGGAGGACGGCCCAGGCCGTCCACCAGGCGCGCCAGCTCGGTGAGCCCTTGCGGCTCGAATTCTTCCGGAGCTTCCAACAGCAAAATTACGGGCCGATCCGCAGGCAGGTTGATTTCTCGCCGCGCCAGCCGCTGGGGAGCGGGCCGCCGTGCAATGCGAAAACCAGGGCCGTGCCCGGTGACGCGGATGAGATACTCGGCCGCGTCGTGGGCGCCCAGACAAAAGGTCACGGCAGAGTCACAGTCCGGAGCAGGCCGCTGACCCGCGAGCCGGGCCGGGCGGACCGGGCCGGACGCGAGCACGGTTCCCTGAGGCGTGTCCACAAAGGCCAGAGCCTGGTGCCCGGCGTGGGCGAGTTTGGTGGCGTCAAGCAGTTTCAAAGTCATGATGAGGAATTACCTCCTTGCCCGGAGGGCGGCGTTCGCCCTCAAGCGCTTTAGCGTTGTTGTTTACCGTGGGCCGCAATCGCTACAAATCGCCCACAGGCTGCCTTTTTCCATCTGCCGCCCGGCTGGACCGGGAGCCAGCGCAACGTTGCGCTGTTCTCCGGCAAAAGCGCGTGGCCTTACCATCGCGCCCGGGAAACAAAAAACCTCTCCCAAAAGGAGAGGTGGCTGGATTTGGGGTTGAATCCCCCACATCGTTCCCTTACGGGTCGGCATGGGCACCTTGCCGAAATAGGGGCAGGTTGCCGTGGCGGTCATGGAGCCGAATCTCTCTCGCCACTCTGAATGGAAAAGGCAAAGAACTGCACAAAGCATACGCGGGCCAAGGGCGGCAGTCAAGGGGCAAATGCCCGGCTCTTGACTTACGGGGCGTTCTCCTTTAACACACAGTCCCTTTGTCCGGGTCTGCCGGATCGGGAAAATTTTCTCGCCGGGCCAATGCCCGGGTGCGCCGACCCGGTGTCGGCACGAAACATGCCTGCAAACGCAGCCACTTGGAGGATCAGCGTTGTTCGACAACCTGTCAGACCGATTGACCGGAGCCTTCCAGAAGATCAAGGGGCAGAAGCGGCTGGATGAAACCAACATCCAGGCCGGGCTGCGCGAGGTCCGCCTCGCCCTGCTGGAAGCCGACGTCAACTTCAAGGTGGTCAAGCAGTTCGTTGATCAGGTCCGGGAGCGGGCCCTGGGCGAGGACGTGCTCAAGGGGCTTGACCCCGGCCAGCAGGTCATCAAAATCGTGCACGAAGAGTTGGTGGAACTGCTCGGGGGCGAGCAGCAGGGCGTTGATACGTCCGGCCCCAGGCCTCTGAAGTTCATGATGGTGGGCCTCCAGGGTTCGGGTAAGACCACCTCTTCGGGAAAGATCGCGGTCTGGCTGCGCAACCAGGGCTTCAAGCCCTACCTGGTTCCTGCGGACGTGTACCGCCCCGCCGCCATTGACCAGTTGCTGACTTTGGCCCGGCAGATCGATGTGCCCGCGTATCCGTCCACCACGGCGATGAATCCGGTGGACATTTGCCGCGACGCCCTGGACAAGGCCGCCGAAGCCGGATGCGACGCCATTCTTTTTGACACGGCCGGGCGGCTGCACGTGGACGAGCCCCTCATGCAGGAGCTGGCGGGCATTAAAGAAGCTTGCTCGCCGCAGGAAATTTTGTTCGTGGCCGACGCCATGACCGGCCAGGACGCCGTGACCGTGGCCGAAAGCTTTAACGAACGGCTGGACATTTCCGGCGTGGTCCTGACCAAGATGGACGGCGACGCCCGAGGCGGCGCAGCCCTGTCCATCAAGTCCGTCACGGGCAAGAGCGTCAAGTTCGTGGGGCTGGGCGAAAAGCTCTCGGACATGGAGCTGTTCCATCCGGACCGCGTGGCCTCGCGCATTTTGGGCATGGGAGACGTGCTGACCCTCATTGAAAAGGCGCAGACCGCCTTTGATGAGGAAGACGCCGAGCGCATGGCCAAAAAAATGCAGAAGGCCCAGTTCGATCTGGAGGACTTCCGCACCAACATGCGCCGGCTCAAGAAGCTCGGGTCCATGGAAGGGCTGCTGAAGATGATTCCGGGCATGGGCGGCATGCTCAAACAACTGGGCGATGTGCAGATGCCGGAAAAGGAATTGGCCCGCACCGAAGCCATCATCAATTCCATGACCATGCAGGAGCGGCACCAGCCCAAGCTGCTCAATGCCAGCCGCAAGGAACGCATTGCCCGCGGTTGCGGCATGCAGGTGGCGGACGTCAACAAGCTCATCAAGAACTTTGAACAGATGAGCAAGATGATGCAGAAGATGATGGGCGGCAAAAAAGGCAAGTTGCCCAAGTTGCCCAAGGGGGCGGGCGGCATGCCCGGCATGGGTGCTTTGCCCGGCATGGATGGTATGCCTGGCATGCCCGGCATGGGTATGGATGGTGCGGAAGCTGGTGCGCCCAGGGCTGGGAAGTCCGCCAAACGCATTGAGGCCGAACGCAAGAAGAAAAAGCTGGCCAAGAAACAGAAGAAGAAGCAGCGTAAAAAACGCTGACGTTATATTTCCCCATGTTTTGGGTGAACGGTATTGATTTTTTTGTGACAACAACATATCTAGCAATAATTGGGGGTAAAGACGAATGGCTCTTACTATCAGACTGACTCGGATGGGTTCCAAGAAGCGTCCCTTCTACCGCATTGTGGCCACCAACACGGCTTCGCGGCGCGACGGACGTCCTTTGGAGTATCTGGGATACTACAATCCCATGACGCAGCCCGCCGAGATCAAGATCGACCGGGAAAAGCTGGACAAGTGGCTCGCCGATGGCGCCAAGCCTTCGGATACGGTCCGCTCCCTGCTCAAGCAGGTCGGCTGACCCGAGCCGGGCTGCCCGCCGCAGACCGGATTTCGCCTCCCCCATTGAACGCGCCCATTCCTTATCAGCCGAGAGCGGAGGTGGAGTCATGTTGAGAGAGATGATCGAGTACATCGCCAAATCGTTGGTCGACAATCCTGACGCGGTCGTTGTCTCGGAAATCGAAGGCGAGCAGACGTCTGTGATTGAACTTAAGGTGGCCAAAGAGGACCTCGGAAAGGTCATCGGCAAGCAGGGTCGCACGGCACGTGCCATGCGTACGCTGCTTGGGGCTGTTTCCACCAAGGCGAAGAAACGCGCCGTACTGGAAATCCTCGAGTAAGATCGGACAACAAGCCAGCGCACCATGAGCGACCGCAACCAGGCGGGCCGCGCCACGGTCCTGGTGGGCAAGGTCGTCAAGCCGCATGGAATTCGCGGGGAGCTCTGCGTGGAAAGCTACGCAGACTCCCCGGATTTATTCTTTGGGCTCAAGGCCGTGCTCCTGGGACCGCCGGAACGGCGACCCGCGTCCTATCGCATCCGCGCCGCCCGCGAACACAAAGGCCGGCTCCTGCTCACGTTGCAGGGGGTGGACGACCGGAACCGCGCCGAAAGCCTGCGCGGGCTGGAAGTACGCATCCCCAAGGATGCCTTGCCCGAGCTGGAGGACGGCGAGTTCTACATGGACGACCTGCTCGGCCTGCGCGTGCTCCTGCCGGACGGCAACGAACTCGGCGTACTGGAGCGCTTTTTGGAAACGCCCGGCCAAATCACATGGGTCATCGCTCATGCCTCGGGGCGGGAAGTGCTGCTCCCTGCCGTGAACGAGTTCTTGATGGAACTTGATCTGGATAACGGGATCATCCGCGTGGAGCCGCCCGAAGGGCTGGTGGAATTGTACCTTTCGCAGCCTGAGCCTGTTGCTTCGGGCGGAGCTGCGGGGCCGGACCGCCGGAATGCTCCGGAAGAGGGCCGCACTGACCCGCCGCGCAAGAACCGCCGTTCCAGGCCTGGGCCGCGCCGCCGAAAATAAATTTTTGCCACCGGAACCGTGCCGCTGCCGGGCCGGGAACCCGGCCCCCGAGGAATATCGTGCATTTCAATATCGTGACCATATTTCCCGAGTTCTTTGACTCGGCCCTGTCCGTGGGCCTGCTGGGCAAGGCCGTGGACAAGGGGCTGGTCACCTTTGAGCGAGTTTCCCCGCGCAGCCAGACCACGGACCGTCACCAGACCGTGGACGACAAACCCTATGGGGGCGGAGCCGGACTGGTCATGCTGCCCGAGCCGTTGACCAAAACCCTGCGCGGGTTGCAGCGGCCCGGCCGTATGCTCATGCTCTCGCCCCGTGGACGCAAACTGACCCAGGAGTACGCGGCCGAACTGGCCGAAGAAGATGCCCTGACCCTGATTTGCGGACGTTACGAAGGCATTGACGAGCGTATCCTGGATATTTTCCCGGTGGAACTGGTGAGCGTGGGCGAGGCCGTACTTAACGGCGGTGAGGCCGCGGCCCAGTGCGTGGTGGAGGCGGTTTCCAGGCTGTTGCCGGAGTTCATGCACAAGGAAGAATCCCTGGAAGAGGAAAGTTTTTCCTCCGGGCTGCTTGAATATCCGCATTACACCCGTCCGGATATCTTTGAGGGGCACGAGGCGCCGGCTGTGCTGCTTTCCGGGGATCACGGCAAGGTCGCTGCCTGGCGTCGGGAACAGTCCGTACTCAATACCCTGCGCCACCGGCCCGAACTTTTGGATGACGCGCCCTTGTCCCCGCTGGACATGGAGACCCTGAAGGCCGCGCCACGCACCACTTGCGGGCGGAATCTGCACCTGGCGCTGGTGCATTATCCGGTCTTGAATAAATTGGGCGACACCGTGGCCGTGTCTTTGACAAATCTCGACATACACGATATGTC
>JAQVYA010000187.1 GCA_028708865.1 Desulfovibrio sp.
AACGCCGCCAAGGCAACGGGCGGCCATTTTCCTCAAACCATCCGCACAAGGCGCGGCCAAAGGCCTTGTCGTCCATATCCTTGGTGACTCGGGACTGCGGGGCCGATCCAGCGGCACGGGCCCCCGGGCAGATATTCTCCTTGTCGGGCATGGCCCCGGTGTACACCCCGGGTCGCACAGGGGCAAGAGGCTGGCCAGGACCAATACCAGGAAGGGCCGCCAACCGAATCAAAGGGTCAGGCAGGCAGGGTCACTTCCCAGCCTGCCCCTGCGCCGCCACCGAAGCCTGTGCCCGGGCCACCTGCTCGGCGTCGCCCAGATAGCGGCGGGACACCGGCCACATGTCCTCATCCAGTTCATAAAGGAGGGGAACGCCGGTGGGGATGTTCACCCGGGTGATGGCCTCGTCGTCCAGACCGTCCAGGTGCTTGACCAGCCCACGCAGGGAATTGCCGTGGGCCACCACCAGAACGCGCTGGCCCGCCTGGATCTGAGGCACAATGGTCTCAAACCAGTAAGGCATGGTCCGCTGGATGGTCAGTTCCAGGCTTTCGGCCACAGGCAACTCCGGCCGGGGAATATGGTCATAGCGGGGATCTGCCCCAGGCCAACGTTCATCCGTCCGAGCCAGGGCCGGAGGCGGCACGTCATAGCTGCGACGCCAGACAAAAACCTGATCATCGCCGTACTCCCGGGCCGTTTCCGCCTTGTTCAGTCCCTGCAACGCCCCGTAATGCCGCTCGTTGAGTCGCCAGGTCTTGTGCACGGGCAGCCAGAGACGGTCCAGGTCGTCCAAGACGATCCAAAGGGTCCGGATGGCCCGTTTGAGCAGCGAGGTATGGCAGACATCGAAGTCCAGCCCTTCGGCCCGCAGTTCCGCGGCCCCTTGCCGGGCCTCCTGGCGTCCCTGCTCGGTCAGGTCCACGTCGGTCCAGCCTGTAAAACGATTTTCCAGATTCCAGGCGCTCTGGCCGTGGCGAATCAAAACAAGGCGGTGCATGGCGCACTCCTTCCGGGGCGGCCCCGCCCCGGTCATTTACCTTTTTTCTTCTTCCCGGGCTTGCCGGTTCCGGAATTTTCCCCTGCGGGGCGTTCAAATAACTCCCGCTTTCTCCGTTCAAAGGAAATGGCAGTCTTCAACAAGGATATCACAAGCGCCAGAACGCTCAAGATCAGAATCAGGCCTTTTTGAAATTCCCATTGCTGTTCGCGGATCACGTCCACCAGCCAGACATTTTCCATGCTCCGGGTAAAATAGATGGCCAGCGGCAATCCCACCAGCCCCAATCCCAGCCCGATGACCTCAAACCAGATGAAGCTGCGCCCAAGCATGAGCACAAACAGGGTGGTATCGCGAATAATGCGTAACGTCACCAGTCGCTTCTGGAGATTGTCCAGCCGTTGCTCCACCTCGGACAAAAAAGTGGCCGCCTGCCGGAAGTTATCCGAAGCCTTGATATGCTGGTGGTTGACCCAGTTGATCTTTTCCACGCTGTAATTAAAATCTTTATTGAACTCCCGCAACAGCTTCGGGAAGGGAAACCAAGCTGCCTCCTGCTGCACGTCCTTGAGCCGCTCCACAAGATAGTCCACCTTGGACTGCATGCGCTTGATGTCGCGCTCCACCTGCCGGGAAAGCTTGTCCTCGAACAACACCAGCTCCCGGATCAATTCGCGAAACGCCACAAAGTTGTTCAGTTTGGCCAGCGATTGCATGTACTCCAGCGAACGCTTGGCCGGTTCATAAAATTCGTGCTCCTCGCTGAACCGCTGCTCGATCTCCTTATCCAGGGTTTCCACCCGTTCGCGCTGGCGTTCCACTTCAGCTTCGGCAATGGCCCAACGGTCCCACATGGCGGCCAACACATGGGCCCGCCCACGGTCCAACTCGGGGTCAATCAAGGCGCGGTTAAAGAAATTCGGGTCCTGCTGAAAAAGATCATCCATCATATCAATCGCTTGCCCGGTGAACCCCAGCTTCACCATGCATACGCCGCCCCGGTAGAGGGTCTCCAACCAGGCCGGAGAAATGCTCAAGGCCCGCTTGTACAGGGTGGCCGCCTCCTTGTATTCTCCCTCCACCTCAAAGCTGCGGGCCTGGAGATACACGAAAAAGCCCTGCTGCAACGGGGTGTAGCTCATGCGCTCGGCTTCCTGCCAATAAAACCGGGCCTGATGGTAGTCCCCCTGCTCCATGGCCACATAACCCTGAAGAGAGGAAGGAATGAAGCTACGGGCATACTTGAGCCGGATCTGCTTGAGCAAATTGGAGGTCCGTTCGTAATCCCGGGCTTTGAACATATCCATGGCCTCGTTCACGAACTGCCCTTCCTCAGGCACAAGCTGGCGCAAGCCCTGGGGCCACTCCTTGCCGCGGCTGCGCCAGACCCGCTCCAGGGTGCGAAGCTGGGCCGCGCTGTTGATCTCGAACATGGCCAGCGCCATGAGATTTTCCGGTTTTTTATCGGAAGAAAGCAACGCGGTCAGGGAGCTTAGGGTGTTTTTCTCCTCCAGGGCCTCGTTCAGCTTGCGCATGGCCTTGGGAAATTCCTTGATGTCCTGGCGGGCCAGACGGCTCCAGACGCCGGGGGTGGGCTCGGTCATCTGCCGGGACGGGCATTCGCCGCTAACATGACTGCGCAGTCCGCAATAGAAGCATTCCACGTCATTACGCGCTATCATGAGCTTGCGCGGCAAGATGATGTCTGCGGCGCTCTTGGATTTTTCCGCCGCATCCGCGGCCAGGCTCACGTTGCACCAGGAGTCCAGGGACTCTTCCCCGCCGTAGCGCGCCTCGTTGATGGTGAATCCCTCGCCCAGCATCAGGGCGTGGCGATAGCTGAGGTGCGGCAGATCCGGGGTGAGTTTGTTCCAGTCCAGATTGAACTTGTGGGTCAATTCCTCGGTGAACTGCTTACCCTTTTGATCAACGGCGGCCATGACACTTGGCCAGTAGTTGCGGTCCGGTTGCTCCTTGGTCGTGGCAATGAGGTTCAACAGTTCGGAAATAAACCCGCGCAAGGACCGCAGGCCACGCAGGGAAAAAATCAGGACCTCTTCCCGCGTGCCCACCAGATATTTAATGTTCAGCCGGCCGAAAAGCTCCTTGACCTCTTCGGCCCAGCCCCGCCAGCCCATGATGCTGTCCTTCTCTCCCATGCGGCCCACGGGCTTGATCACGAAAAACCAGTTCAGCAGGGTTTCGTAATCCAGTCCCTCGTCCGCATCGAACAGCTTCCAGTCCACGTTGGCCAGGCCGGGCATGGAACCTTTCTGCTCCAGGCTCAGGCCGGAAATACGCTGGATGTCCTCGCTCAATTTAGGATGCACCCAGGCCTCAAATTCCTTGGGCGGGTCCACGCTCTGCTTGCCCAGTTCCGTAGGAAATGCCATGGAAAGCGTCAGGTCGTACCCCACCAGCACCGTGATGGGCATTACCTGGCAAAACAGGGGCATGGGATTCAGGCGCGACCAGATCTGAAGCCGGGCCAATGCCCGGAATATCTCCGGAGTGGGAGAAAGCCAGAGTGCCTGCCCGTCGCCCTCGGCCATGGGAATGGCCCCGTAATCCTTGAGCGTATGCGATACCGCCGTGTTCAAGGTACCGTTCCAGACAAGCCAGACCCCATACCCCGACCCGATCATGCGGGACTGGGACACTTTGGGAAGGACTTGCAAAAGAGAGGAAATGCTGCTCATCTGGGTACCTCAACAACCAAGGAGAACGTCATGAATCTGACCGAAGCCATTGCCGAACTGAAAGCCCAGCCCGGATTCACGGAAAACGTGGGCATGATTCTCATCCATAACGGAGTCGTACGCGGTTGGTCCAGGAAGGATCGCAACTCCGTCCAGGCCGTGGACGTACAGCCCGACCACGACAAGATCAAGGCCCTGTGCGCGGAATGCGAAAAACGCCCCGGCATCTGGCGGGCCGTGGCCCATGCCAACGGCGGCCATCTTGTGCCCGGCGACGACCTGCTCTTCATCATCGTTGCGGGCGACGTGCGCGAAAACGTCAAGCCCGCTCTGGCCGACCTGCTGGACCAGATCAAATCCCAGGCCGTAACCAAGCAGGAAATCTTCGCCTGAGCCGGGAAAATTTCTCCCGTCCGGTCAAGTTCCTGCAAAACAAAGTCCAAACAACAATCACGACGCTGCCGGTCCCGTCGCCCGGCAGCGTCGTGACCGGAAAAGCAGCCCATGAACATTATTCAGGTCGTCAATGTCCGTTGGTTCAACGCCACTGCCTGGTATGCCCTCTACCTCAGCAAGCTGCTGCAACAAGACGGCCATAACGTGCTCGTGCTCACGCTGCCCGGAACCCCTCCCCACGAAAAAGCCAAAGAAATGGGGCTGCACACCCTGCACCTGGACCTGAACACCAACAACCCGCTCCGGCTTACGGCCGCCTTTGTTGACATGGTC
>JAQVYA010000053.1 GCA_028708865.1 Desulfovibrio sp.
TGACCCTGGAACTGGATGGACGCTGTCTGCGTCTGACCCTGGCAGACGACGGCCACGAATTCGACCCGCGCCACGCCCCCCGCGCCTGCCTGGACTGCGCCCTGTGCGAAGCCCCGGTGGGCGGCCTGGGCCTGAGCATGGTCCGCTCCGTGGCTCGGGAGTTCGCTTATTGCCGAAAGGACGGTCAAAACCAAATCCAGCTCACCCTGGACCTGGACTAATCCGCGCCGCCTTCTCTTCCCTGGCCCGTCCCCGACCCGCTCTGCTCTGTGCTGCCCCGGGATTCCGATCCTTCTTGCTAAAATCAGCAAAGTAACTATTATCGACAACATGAACCAACTCAACAACGACACGTTGGGCACCATGCTCTTCGAGCTTTGCTGGGAAAGCGCGGTTGCCAAGCACACCGACCGTTTCGTGGCCCAGAAGATCAATCTCTGGCGAGATCTGATTCCTGAAGAGATTTGTTGTCACATGGAAGGAATGGCCCCCGGCGATCAGGCGCAATACACTCCGGAGCCGCTGCGCTGCCATCCCCGGCTCATTCGCGAACACCCCTTGCGGGACTTCCACCCGGAACGGCAACACCTGCCCGGCCTTTTGCCCCGGCAGGGCCGATTCTACCCCCAAGGCCTGCTGGACAACGTCATTGGAGTCCACCCTTCCAACCTGTGCCCCTTCCGGGTGCTGGAAGCCTCGGACGGCCATTTCGTGGGCGACCGCAACCACCCCATGGCTGGGATTTCCTTTCGCCTGCGCCTGGAAATGTTGGAGGTACGGGGCAAGGCCGCTGAACTGGGCGGCTCCTGCCAGGAGTGGATGGAGCGGGTGCTGGACGGTCCCGGCATGCAGGCTCGCCAGCGCACAGGCAAACCCACCCTGTTTTGGGACGGCGCCCCGCTGACCCGCGCCAACCAAGCTCCGGATGTGGAATTCCACCGTACCCCGCGCCTGGTGGCGCATATCGACTCCATGGCCCGGCAGCGGCTGCAACTCCTGCACAGCCAGTTGCTGCAACCCGGCATGGATTTGCTCGACCTCATGGCCGGGCGGCACTCTCATCTGCCCGAAAATTTTCAATCGGGCCGCTGCACCGGGTTGGGCATGAACCAGGAAGAAATGGACGCCAACCCGGACCTGGAACGCAGCGTGGTCCACGACCTCAACAAAGATCCACAACTGCCTTTTGAGGACGCCGCCTTTGACGCCGTGCTCTGCGCCATGTCCGTGGAATATCTGGTGCGCCCCTTGGAAGTGCTGGCCGAGGCGTACCGGGTCCTGCGGCCTGGGGGCGTGCTCTGTCTCAGCGTCTCCAACCGTTGGCACGCTCCGAAAGTCACGGACCTTTGGATTCAGCTCCACGAGTTTGAACGGCTCGGGTTTCTTGTGGAACTGCTGGACGGTTCAGGATTCACGGCATTGGAAACCCTTTCCGAACGCGGCTGGCCACGCCCCTTTGACGAGCGGGACCGCTACTACCCCGCACTCCAGAATGCGGACCCCTTGTACGCGGCCTGGGGAACCCGGGCATGAACCCAAACCGCGCAAAAACGGCCCCGGGAGCACGCACCCGCCCTCTGGCGGGCAGACGCTCCCCCGGGCCTCGGCAACAATGGGCCGCGCTGCTGCTTCTTGCAACGGTGCTGGCCCTGCCTGTTGCCGGTTGTGGTCCGGGCCGGGCACTCCATCCCGCGCCCTACGTGGCCAAGCAGGATTTCCCAGACGGCCAGGCCATTACCCGGTTCACGAGCCAGGACCTGTTGCAGGAGATCAACCGGGAGCGCATTCGTCATGGGCTGGCCCCCCTCCTCTCCGACCGACAGCTGGGCCTGCTGGCGCAGCGCCATGCCGGGTACATGATCCGGCAAAACCGGCTCAGCCACCATGGGTTTGAGGAACGCTTTCAGCTCAGCGGCGCACGACGTTGCGTGGAAAACGTGGCCCGCAAATACGTCTCTCCCCGGGCTGTGGTGCAGGGCTGGCTGGAATCCCCTGAACATCGCGAAGGCCTGCTGGCTCCGGACGTGACCCATGCGGGCGTGGCCCTGGAACAGGGATATGCCGTGCTGCTGGGCTGCCGTCGCTGAAGCAGAAGATTCTGTGGCCGCCCCGATCCCCAGGCTCTCCGTTTGCGGGCCGTCCCTTTTCAGGCCGCAATCCCCGTATCACCAGGGAAATGTCCGACCTCCCCATACTGGAAAGCCCAAAAACCCCAGAAAGCCACAGGCCAGATACAAAAACGGCCCGTTTGCAGCAAATCGCGCCCGGGCCGTTGATCAATCATAGGACCTTCATTGTCCTGTTCTTTTTCTCAGTTCAGGAAGCCCAGGAAATCTCCGCAGTGTAGCGCACCTGCACGGGTTCACCCCCTGCCGGCACCGTCACATACCAGGTCGCGGCAGTTGCAGATTCCTTTGCATATTTATGGTTTGAATCTGTTATTTTCCAATCATCACTGAACTCTTCAACTACCATAATGTTTCGCGATTTTTCTCCAGCATTGCGCAGCTCCACCTGCCACTCCACCCGGATGCTGTGTTTGCCGGTGCGCTCATAGTCCAGCATGGTGCGCTCCGCGCTCAGGTCAAAGGCGCTCCCCAGAGGCAGGCGCGCCACTTCGCCCACCGGCAGGTCGGCCATGCGGGCTTCGCCCTCGAGAATCCGGCCCCCGCCAGACACGTCCCGGTACACACGCACCAGCGATGCAGGCAGCGCTCTGCCCAATCCGTTTTCCGCCACATTGCGAAGCAGCAGCACATTTTCCACGGGCCGCGCCTCGGGCTGGGCTCCGCTCTGGCGGTGCCGGGCATTGCCCCGCACCAGCAACTCCCGCTCGACCCGCACCCCGTCCGCCGAGGCCAAGGCCAAGCGCGTGGTCTGTCCGTCGGCCAGGTTCGCGGCAAAGGGGACATCAAAGACATGGTATTCCCCGGCCTGCCGCATGGTCGCTCCATTGCCCGCCATGGATTCCTCCATCATCATGGACGCATCCGCCTTCATGGCCCGCATGAGCATGGGCGGCTGTTCCCGGCGCACCTCGCCCGCCACAAGCCGCAACTGCGCGTTTTCAAAGGCTCGGCCCGTATCGTTGCGCAAGGTGGCCCAGCAGGACAGCGCGCCCCGCTCCCCTGCCGAGTCCAGGCTCAGGGCGCAATCGCCGCTCCAGTCCAGACCTCCGGCAAGGTAGGACACCTCCACACGCTGAGAGGGGTCGCCCTGGTTGACCACATCCAGCAGCAACGCCGCCTCGGAGCGCGGCCGCTGCTCGTCCCGGGGCAGCAACACCGCGTCCAGCGGGCCCACATACAGTTCATCTCCCAGGTCCAGGACCACCTGCGAACCCACGGAAAGCAGTACGGCCTCGGTCTTTTCACGCCGGTCCGCCCGGCTCTCGTCCGGCAAAACCGCCAGAACCCGGCGTCCCACATATTGCTGCAACACCTGCCGCGCATCCGCAGCCGAAGGCAACACACGCAAGGAGCGGACCCGCACCTGGTCCGGCGCGTCCAGGGAGCGCAGCCCCACAGAAGTGGGATCCAGGGTAGACGGCGCTCCGGGATAGGCCACCTCCCCGGCAGCAGGCAGGTTCATCTCGCGCACCTCCGTAATCAGGGCCTTGCCCGCCGGGTATACGGTGATGGCCGTGCTCGTGGCCGCTTTCTCTGGTCCGGACGCCAGCGCCAGCGGAACAGGCAGCAAAACCGACCACAAAAACCAGAACAGCAACGGTTTTACGATTTGCATGTTTTTCCTCACTTTTTATTTTTCGTTTATTGTTGAGACATTTTTTAGAACTTTTCTAATATTCAAAATCTTTTTACTTATTCTTTTATCCTGTTTCGGATCTTGATCCGCCACAGTTTTGCGTGCCCTTCTCTCTCAAAAAGAAATACGATCACACAAAATAGTTTTTAAATTTCAGCGTAAAACTACTTGCAAAAATAGCATATCACAAATCTGAAGCTGCGGCCTGGCAGGGTCACCAGTGGGAGTCGGTTCAGCCGTTTCGCCGGCTCCGAAGCAAGGCACAACAGGGTGCGCTTTGCCGTTACCCAGCTTGTCCCTGTTCCTGTACCTGGCGCGCGGTCTCATGGGCCTTGATAAAAATACCGGCCCAGCCCCAAGGTAAAAACCAGCAGCCCGTAGGCGGCGTGCTCCACGGAAACCCAGAACAAGGAGCGGTGTTGCGCATAGCTGCGGGCCAGCAGCAGCCCTCCGGCCAGGGAGAGGATCAAGGCCGGAATATTAGCATAAATGACATGCAAATAGGCAAAGGCCAAGCCGCTCACGAGCACTAGTCCGCTGCGCTGCGAAAACAGGGGTGCATACCGCTTGAAAAAGAACTGCCGGTAGATGACCTCCTGCGGAAAAGCCGAGAGCAACGGATACAGCGCCGTGATCAGAAGCCAAAGTTGGGGACGCCTGCGGGGAAGCTCCAAAAAACGGTCCGGCTCCAGCAGCAATACCAAGGCGGCCAGAGCCAGTGCGCAGACGAAAATCCTCCCGGCCAGCCCCCGGGGCAAGGGTCCTGGTCGACGAAAGGGGGCCAAGGGCGCTTCCCGGGTGCGAAAAAGCCAGAGCCCGCAGCCCAGGGTGGCACCACCGAGCCACAAGATTTTGTGCCCGGGCAGCCAGTCCAGAGCCATGACCAAGGGCAGGCCTAAAAAAAGGAGACAAAATTCCCCCCACAAATAACGCTGTGCAATTCGTTCCTCCGATACATTTCTGCTGTTCATCTTTTTTTATGTCATCCTCAGAGGTTCAATATTCTTTGTTCCCCGGCGGTTCAGCGAATGCGGCCGTTAACAAAGTTTCATGCATACATGGGACCCGAAAAACCCTCTCGGTTTTACTTGAAGAATATCGCTTTCGGTAGTACTTTCAAATCGGTCCCGATGGGTGCCGATTTTTGATATTCCCTCGTGCCCCTCTCGGAAATCGCGCCCATCGGACCTTTTCCTCCCCCTCAGCCACACCTGCCGGCATTCCGGCGCACAATTTCCAAAGACCGTGGACCGGTCTTTTTTTGTTTTCTCCGGCTGCAATCCGCCTTTGTTCTCCAACAACCACCATCCCGATCAAGTCGCTCCCCCTGTTCCAAAAAATCACGTCGAAATCAACATCCTCAAAAACCGGACCTTATCATTGCAATTCACTGTTCTGTCGAGCATTTTTCGACCAGAAAGGGAAAACAGGGTCTTGGCCCCGGCCTTTGCCCGCCCCAAAGCAGGAAATGTGAACACATGCTCCGCCCCGGAGCCCCTTCCCTTTGAAACATGTTTGTTGTATTTCATACATTCGTTGCCTTTTGCACTGTGTAAACCAGGACGGAACATGGAACCAGCCCAGGGCTCGGAACTTGAAAAACTGCAATCCCTGCTGGAACAGGCAGGACTTGGACGGGACCTCAACCTCCTGTCAGCCATTCTTTTTGTGCGCAATCTTGTTTCCCAGCTCTCCATTTACAGCGATGCGGACAAATCCCGCATCCAGAAGTTTGTTCTGCACGAAATCGGCCAGGAGCGCCTCACGGACCAAGCGTTCCCCAAATTTCTCAAGGAGCTGGAGGCGTTCCTGCTACGGACCAACCATGCCCGTGAACTGGAAGAGGAACTGACCAGGGAAAAGCGCTCCATCGAAGCCATGATGGAGGAGATGAACAGTTTCTTCAACACCATGCGCGCCTCCCACGACCGCCAGGAACACAGTCCTCATAAGTTCAACACCGCCACGGTCAAGGCCGTGAAGGCCGCCCCCAACCGCAAGGATATGCTCCAGAAGATGCGAGGCCTGCTTTCGGAATTCGTAAATGAATTCCGTGAAGAAGCCCGATTGTGGGAGGCCCGGGCCAAGGCCCTGGAACGCACCGCCCATTTCGATGCCCTGCTCTCCGAGCTTTACAACCGCCGCTCCCTGGACGACTACCTCGCGGAAATGGTGGTCACCAGCCAGAGCCGGGACATCCCGTTTTCCCTCTGCATGATCGACGTGGACCACTTCAAGAAAGTCAACGACACCCACGGCCACCTGGTGGGCGACGACGTGCTCCGCGCCCTGGCAAAAATCGTCAAGAACTACGCAGTGCAGCATGACGGATATGCGGCCCGGTATGGCGGCGAAGAACTGGTCCTGACCCTGCCCGTGGACCAGGAGCAGGCCGTGGACATCGCCGAACACCTGCGCCGGGATGTGGAGGAATATGAATTCCAGTTCCGCCAGGGCGGCAAGGTCCTGGAGGGCATCATCCACTTCACGGTGAGCATCGGCGTGGCCGGGCTGGGAAAGGATTGGGGTCCGGACCAGTTGGTGGGAGCCGCTGACCGGGCGTTGTACCAGGCCAAGAGGTCGGGCCGGAATCTCGTGGCCCGGCATACCGAGAACAAGGCCAACCGGGTCGGCTGGGTCTAAACGCGAATTCGCGTCTTTTTTGCTGCAACCCGTCTGTATTTCGGATACGTTCCCCTTTGGAGGGTGTTGCTGTGCCTGATTTCCTCACCGAGGCGTACGTGATTTGGTTTGTGGTCGGCTTTGGCCTTGCGCTGGCCGAACTCGCGGCCCCGGGCTTTATTCTTGTATTCTTCGGCCTGGGCTGCTGGGCCACGTCCCTGGCCACGGCCCTGTTCGATCTTTCCCTCTCCGCGCAGATCGCCATTTTCCTGGTCGCGTCCGTGCTCTCGCTCGTGCTCTTGCGCCGCTTCTTCATGCGCGTATTCACCGGCACCACGGGCGGCACAGGCGGCGACGAAGGCCTGCGCGACCCCGTGGACCTGGGCCGCACCGTGCTGGTCACCCGCAGCGTAACCCCGAACATGCCCGGCGAGATCAAGTACCGCGGCACGTTCTGGCGGGCCGTGAGCAACGAGGAAATCCCCGAAGGCAGCTCCGCCGTGATTACGGAAACCTTTCCTGACGACCGCACCACCTTCAAAATCAACATACCGCCGAAAGGAGAATGACCGTGCCGTTCATTGATGGCTCTCTGATCATCCTGCTGCTGATCGCCGCCCTGGTGATCATCCTGTTCGTTAAAACCGCGGTGGTGGTGCCGCAAAAGTCCGAGTTCGTCATCGAACGGCTGGGCAAATACAGCCGCACCCTGGGCGCGGGCTTTCACATCCTGATCCCCTTTCTGGACCGCGTGGCCTACAAGCGTTCCCTCAAGGAAGAGGTTCTGGACATCCCTTCCCAGATCTGCATCACACGCGACAACGTTTCCGTGGAAATCGACGGCGTGATCTACCTCCAGGTGCAGGATTCCAAAATGTCCGCCTATGGCATCACCGACTATTACCGCGCCGCCAGCCAGCTGGCCCAGACCTCGCTCCGCTCCGCCATCGGCAAGATCGAGCTGGACAAGACCTTTGAGGAGCGCGAAGCCATCAACCAGGAAGTGGTCCACGCCGTGGACGAGGCCGCTCAAAACTGGGGCGTGAAGGTCCTGCGGTACGAAATCAAGGACATCACCCCGCCGCAGTCGGTCATGGCGGCCATGGAATCGCTGATGAAGGCGGACCGCGAAAAACGCGCGGAAATCGCCCGCTCCGAAGGCGAACGACAGTCCCAGATCAACCGGGCCGAAGGTCATCGCCAGCAGGAAATTCTCTTCTCCGAAGGGGAAAAGACCAAACGCATCAACGAAGCCGAAGGCCGCGCCCGCGAAATCGAACTGGTGGCCACGGCCACGGCCGAGGGACTGCGCCAAGTGGCCCAGACCCTTTCCGGCCCTGGCGGCCTGGAGGCCGCCAACCTGCGCGTGGCCGAGCACTACCTCGCGGAATTCGGTAAGCTGGCCAAAACCAACAACAGCATGATCATTCCCAGCAACCTGGCGGACATTTCCGGCGTGGTGGCCACGGCCACGGCCGTGCTGGACCAGGTGCGCACCCCCGGCAAACCCGCCGCACAACAGGACCGGAAGGCCCAGACCGCGGACTGAGCCCCGGCAACCGCCAACCCACGGAGGAGACATGGCCGAACAAGTCACCACCGAAACCAATCAGTACCTGACCTTCACTCTGGGCAAGGAAGTCTTTGCCCTGGATATCGCCACGGTGCGGGAGGTGCTTGAACTCACCCACGTGACCCGCATTCCCCGCACGCCGGACTACATGCGCGGCGTCATCAACCTGCGCGGGCATGCCGTGCCCGTGGTGGGCATGCGCCGCAAGCTGAACATGAAGGACGTGGAAGACACCATCAACACCTGCATCATCATCGTGGAGGTGGAGTACGACGGAGAGCGCACCGTGCTGGGCGCCCTGGTGGATTCCGTACGCGAAGTGTTCGAGATGGCCCCGGAAAGCATCGAGGCGGCCCCCAAAATGGGCGCAGCGGTCAAGTCCGAATACATCAAGGGCATGGGCAGACAGGACGACGAATTCATCATCATTCTGGACATTGCCCGTATTTTTTCCGCCGAAGAACTGGCCGCCGTGCAGAAAATCGGCCAGCAGTCCCCGGTCCCGGCCGAGGCCGCGGGGTAGATCCGCCGAGGGCGGCCTTTTCGAATGCGGCCAGAAGGTGCGACCGCCAACGTTTCGTGCCGCCCTGACCGCCCCTTCCGGGACACGGGCTTCCTTTCGTCCGGCGCGAACGGCGCGACGGACAGCGTCTTCGCAACCGTGCGATACGAGGGGCCACGGTTGCGCCGCACGGTCCTCCGCATGTCGGCGGGCCGCCCCGGAGCCGGACCTTGTTGCAGCCCCGCCGGAGCATGACCACGGGAGATCATGAGTGCCAGCGGTCCGTTCCTCATAGAGTTCGCGAGACGCTTTCTGATCCTCGCTTTGGGCGTGGGACTTCTGGGAGCGTTTTTCTTCACCCTTCAAGTCCAGCGCCAGGAACATCTGCGCCGGGTGGACGCGCAGTCCCTGGTGGCCACCGAGCGCCAGATCTTTCTGGACACCCTGGACATGGCCGTGGCCGACAGCCGGTTCCTGGCCGCCCTGTTTCGCGACCATGTGCCCCGGCCCGACGGCATGACCCCGGTGGACCATCGGCAAACCAGCCTGCTCTTTTCCTTCATGCGCACCCGGCCCCATTTCTTTCAGCTTCGGTACCTCACGCCGGACGGGCTGGAAGTCCTGCGCCTGGAGCGGCGCGACAATATTCCGGTTCTCGTTGATCCGCATCAATTGCAGGATAAATCCCACCGTCCGTACTACTATAAGACCGCCTTTCTGGACTTTGGGAAAACCTACATTTCGGATCTGGACCTGAATACGGAACAGGGCCGCGTGCAGCGCCCGTTCCAGCCCACATTCCGGGTGGCCACGCCCGTGCCCCAAACCCATGGCCCGCCCGGCATCGCTGTAATCAACTTCAATGGCTCGCAAATCCTGGAACAGCTTCGAAGTGCCGGCCGTAATGCGGGCGTGCGCCTCTACCTAGTGAACAACGCAGGGCATTGGATCCTGGGCCCGGATCCGGCCATGCAATGGGGCAACAGCCTGCCCGAGCGTGGCAAGTTCACCCTGGAAGCAACATTTCCTCAACTTTCCAAGCGCCTTGAACAATCAACAGAAACCGTCTTTCAAACCGGTCAGGGCCTGTTCGTCACGGCCCGTATCGACCCCGCGGCCCTGCCCACCATGGGAAGCCGCGTCTCTTCAACCCAGCTATGGACCCTGGTGGCCCATGTGCCCACCGCTGCCCTGCGCCCGGACTGGACCATCCAGTTCCATGCCCTGGCCGTGCTGACCCTGCTCATGTTGGCTGCGGCATCAGCCCATCTGACCCGTTCGAGTTTGCGACGGCTGCGCATGGAGCGGCACCTTCAGGAAACCGAGGAAAAAATCCGTGCCATCAGCCACTCTTCCCATGACGCCCTGATCATGGTGGACGACCAGGGCTGCATCGCGTTTTGGAATCCGGCCGCGGAAACCATGCTCGGCTATGCAGCCCATGAAGTCCTGGGCCGCCCCGCACGGGAAGTGCTCACCCCGGGAGCTTCTGAAGATCCGTCCGATGTTCCGGCCCTCCGGGCCGGTCCCTTCAACGACGCCCACTGTGACCAGGCCCTGCGGCTGCAACGCCGCAACGGTGAACGCTTTCCCGCGGAAGTGGCGCTCTCCTCCTTCCGTTTGCATGGACGCTGGTGGACCGTCAACGCGGTGCGCGACATCACGCAACGCACCGCTGCCCTGGACGACCTGGCCAAGAGCCGGGAAATGCTCATGGAAGCCCAAAGCATTTCCCGCATGGGCGGATTTTCCGTGCTGGTGGCCAGCGGAGAAATGTTCTGGACCGAGGAGATGCGTTCGCTCCATGGGGTGGACGCCCATTTTATCCCCTCCCTGGAAGCCATGGGCCAATTCGTGGAGCTGGCGGCGCGGGGCAAGTTCATCCAGGCCTTTCAGGAAGCGCGCAAGGGCAACCCCGTGGAGCAGGAACTGCCCCTGCGCACGGCTGCCGGACGCCGCGTCTGGGTGCGGGCCACGCTGCGCGCCCATTATAGCGGCGAAACCGTGTCCCGCATTTCCGGCATCTACCAGGACGTGACCGACCGACGGCTGGAACGGCTCCGGCTGGAGCAGCTCTCCACTGCTGTGGAGCACAGCCCGGCTTCGGTAGTCATTGCCGATGCAGAGTTCAATCTGGAGTACGTCAACACCAAATTCACCGAGGTGACGGGCTACACAGCTCCGGAAATCATCGGCCACAACCTGACCCTGCTCCAATCCGAAATGCACGAGGCCCCCTTCTATCGTCAGATTCGTGAAACCATCACCCGCGGCCAGGACTGGTCCGGCGAAGTAGGCACCCGGGCGCGCAGCGGTCGACTCATTTGGCAACAGGTCTCGGTTTCCCCCATCTTGGACGAACAAGACCGCGTTCAGCACATTGTGGCCGTCATGGAAGACGTGACGGAGCGACGTTTGGCCGTGGAGGCGCTCCAGGCCTCGGAACGCAAGGTCCGGGCCATGAGCGAGGCCATGCTCGATGCCATGGTGGTTGTGGACTCCAACTCGCTCATTTCCTTTTGGAATCCTGCGGCGCAACGGATTTTCGGCTATACCGAGGAGGAGGCCCGGGGCCGGGATGTGCACGACCTGATCGCGGATCCTGCGGACACGATCGGGGTCAAGGAAGGCATGCGCCGGTTCTCCAAAAACGGTGACGGCCCGGTGGTGGGGGCCACCCGGGAGTTGACCGCCCGGCGCAAGGACGGCGCTCAGTTCCCCTGTGAAATCACGGTGTCGTCATTTTCCCTGGACCAGCAATGGTATGCGGTGGGCACCATCCGGGACATCACCCGGCGCAAGCAGTATGAACAGCAATTGCAGGACTTGGCCACCACGGATGAACTCACCGGACTGGCCAACCGCCGGGCCCTGCTGCAACAGGCCGAGGCCGAGCTGGACCGCGCCAAACGATACGGCCGCCCCTTCAGCCTGCTTATGCTCGACCTGGACCACTTCAAACGCGTCAACGACACCTACGGGCACGACGTGGGCGACAAGGTGCTTGAGGCCTTGGCCCGGTCCGGAGAACAAGCCTTGCGGGATTCGGACGTGCTGGGGCGCCTGGGGGGTGAAGAATTCGCGGCCATCCTGCCGGAAACCACGGCCGAAAAGGCCCGGGAAGTGGCAGAGCGGCTGCGGGAGGGCGTCGGCCGGGTCCGGGTGGAGGAACCCTCTGCGCCGGACGGAGCCGTGCAGGTGACCATCAGTGTAGGCGTGGCTGAATTCAACGAGCAACGCCCCACCGTGGACGCCGTGCTCAAGGCCGCAGACAAGGCCTTGTACCAAGCCAAGGAAACGGGCCGAAACCGCACGGTGGTGGCATCCTAAGCCGGATTCAGGCTAAGACGCTTCCGGATCTGGCTTTGCGTCGTCCACCAGCTCCTCAATGATCCGGAACAGGGATTCCATGTCCACAGGCTTACTCAGGTAGTCGTTCATTCCTGCGGCAAGCATCCGCTCCCGGTCCCCTTTCATGGCATAGGCGGTCAGCGCTACGATGGGAATCTGCGCGGGCGCCGCGGTCTCGCCTCGCCGGATGCGGGCCGTGGCCTCCATGCCGTCCACTTCCGGCATCTGAATGTCCATGAGCACCACGTCAAAAGATTCCTGGTTCAGAGCCTCCAGCACCTCCAACCCATTGCCTGCCACGCGCACCGTGTGGCCCGCATCTTCCAGGAAAAAGGTCAAAAACTCCTGGTTCAGCTCGTTGTCCTCGGCCAGGAGCACCCGGCGCGACACCGTGGCCTTGGCCGAATTCTCTTTGTCCGCATCTTGCCGGGCTTCCGCAAAGGGCAGTTCTAAGACAAAGGAAAAACGGCTGCCCTCACCTTCCCGGCTGCGAATGCTGATCTCTCCGCCCATCATTTCCACCAAACGCTTGGAAATGGCCAGTCCGAGACCGGTGCCCCGGTACCGCTTGTTCAACGACGGCTCCAGCTGGGAAAACACGTCAAAAAGGCGGTCCTGGTCCTTTTCGGAAATGCCGATGCCCGTATCCGTGACGCTGAATTCCAATTCGGCCCGGTCCTCCCGCCTTGCCACCGCGTCAACGCGCATGCGCACAGAGCCGCTGTCTGTGAATTTCACGGCATTGCTCACCAGGTTGGAAAGAACCTGCCCCAGACGGCAGGAGTCGCCCATATATTCGTCTTCCAACTCGTCGGGAATCTCGATGAGCAGGTCCAGGTCCTTTTCCATGGCGCTGAGGCGGAACGTTCCAGCCACGATTTCGAGCCGTTCCCTAAGCTGGAACGGTTCGTTGACGATTTCCATCTTCCGGGCCTCAATCTTGGAAAAATCCAAAATATCGTTGATAATTTCCAAAAGAGACCGGGAAGCCTCCTTGATCCCCTTGACGTACTCGGTCTGCTGGTCTTTGAGGGCTCCGCCCAGAATCATATCGGTCATGCCGATGATCCCGCCAAGGGGGGTCCGGATTTCATGGCTCATGTTGGCCAGAAATTCGCTCTTGGCCTGGCTGGCTTGCTCGGCCTCTTCCTTGGCCGAGCGCAGGGCCGCTTCCATGGCGGTGCGTTCGGTGTTGTCCCGCAGCATGGCCAGAATGCGCCCTCCCTCCAGGAGCCGGGCGCTGAGGTCCGCCGTGATTTCTCGCCCGGTTCCGGTGCGCAGATTCAACTCCAGGCGCACGGTTTCCCCCCGGGCCACCCGGCGCAAACGGTCCCAGACTTCGTCCGGGTCGCGGGTTATCATCCGGCGAGGATCCATGGTCAAAAACTGATCCAGTTCGTATCCCAAAATTTCCGTGGCCATGGGGTTGGCGTCCAGAATGCGGCCTTTGAGATCCAACAAAAAGATGGCTTCCGAAGCCTGCTCATAAAGGGTCTGGTAGTCCCGTTCACGCTGTTCCAAACGTTGCTGGAAGCTACGGCTCTCGGAAATATCCTCAATAAATCCTTCAAGGTATGGATAGTTATCCCGGCGGTCGCGCAGCAGCCGGATGTGCGTCCGGCCCACAAAGATCTCCCCGTCCCGACGGCGGTATTCGTATTCAAACGGTTCCAAGGTCTGGCCCATGAGCAGCTTTTTGAGCACTTCGTCACGCTGCCGAGGATCCTGGTGGAGGGATTCGGGGTCCTCATCGCTGACACGTACCAGATCCTCCGCAAATTCATACCGGAACATGCGGGCCAGGGCCGGGTTGCAGACCAAAAGCCGCCCTTCCAGGTCCATACGGAAAATCCCCAGAATGGAGTTTTCAAAAATGCTGCGGAACTTTTCCTCGGCAATGCGCAGCCGTTCGTTCACTCCGAGCAGCTCGGCCGTACGTTGCTCCACGCGCCGTTCCAACTGATTGTGCGCCTGCCGGATTTCCCCTTCGGCCCGCACCCGGTCCGTAATGTTCTCCACAATGCCGAGCACGGCATCGGCCTGCGCCTCGGTGTCCATGATCGGCACCTTGACCACATGGTAGACGATCTCCTCGCCGTTGCTGTCCACGTCCCGTGTGCAGAGCTGCACGGTTTCGCGCCGCTCCACGGCCGCACGGTCCGAACCGCTGCGCCAGTCCGAGCTGTCCGGGCCAAAAATATCCACGTCGCATTTGCCCACGGCCAACTCCCGGGGCACGCCGGTCATTTCCTCCATTTTACGGTTCCAAAGGGTGTACCGCAGCTCGTTACGGACTTTCTTTACGAATAAACCAACTGGCAGATTTTTGATAATCTGGGACAAAAATACCTTTTGTTCCAATATGATCTCTTCTGCAACTTTACGTGCAGAAATATCTCGGGCAATACTCAGGACCACTTCCTTTTCCTGGCCCCTGTCCGTGTGCCGCACGATGCGCGCGCTGACTTCCACGGGCAGGGCATGTCCGGCCCGGGAAAGGAAACTTGTCTCAAAGGAATAGCGTCCCCGGGTAGCCACCCGGGAAAGCACGGCCTGTACCCGCGGCCGGGAGTGCTCGGTCGTGAGTTCACTGAAATGACGGCCCTTGATGTTCGTCAGGGAATACCCCAGCCGATCGCAGGCCATCTTATTGGCATCCAAAATCACCCCGTCCAGCGTATGCATCAGGATGCTGTCACCAGCCAGGCTGAAAATAGAACTGTACAGATCCTCCCGGTCGTGCCGCAGGGCGGAAGCAAGCCGGTCTCCGGACGCCGCCGCTTGCCGCTCAAAAAGCTCCCGCACCCGGTCCGCCTTGTCCGCATCCAGGCCCCGCAGCAGTGACTCCAGTTCCTCTTTCCAAGACATTTATCGCAAATCCTTTGGTTATCTTCGCCCACACCGCTCCGCTCCCCCCTGGTCCCGGAGTTCTTTTCCCATATCCTATCTCCTGATTCCATGTCCACGCCGGAACGAACCGACCTCGTCCTTTGGCGCAAACAGCGTTTACAGCCTTGCGGTTGACACGCGAGAGGACAAGTTCTTAAATGGTTGCAACACGCTATACGACAGGATTATCTCAATATGAATATTTTAGGGTTGTTTTCTCCCGAAAAAAAAGCGGGACTGCGCTGGCGCGTCCTTTCCCTGGCGCTTAGCGGCCCGCTGCTCATCGCCATCGTGCTGGCTGGCCTGAACATGTACGACAGTGACGAGGCCGCGCGCAAGACCGTGCTGACCCAAAGCCGAACCGTGGTCAACATGGCGGAATCCATCCGCAACCGTTTTGCCGCCAAGCTGCGCTCCGGGGTGATCACGCCGCTGGACCAGCTCCCGCCTGAAAAGGTGCTGGAAGCAGTGCCCATCGTGGTGGCCATGCGCATGGCCCAAGACAGCGAAACCGATGCGGAATTCCAGGTTCGCACGCCCAAGGTGGCGCCCCGAAATCCGGACAACACTCCCGACAAGGTTGAACACGCGGCCCTGGAGGCCATCAAGGCAGGCAACCTGGAAGAATATGTGGTCTACGACAGGGACCAGATCCGCTATTTCCGTCCCATCCGGCTGACCAGCGACTGCCTCTATTGCCACGGCAGCCCGGCCGGGCACCGCGACGTCACCGGGGGCTTCAAGGAGGGCTGGCGCGTGGGCGAGGTCCACGGCGCCTTTGAAGTCATCACCCCCCTGGCCACGGCCCGGGCCGCGGCCCTGCGCTCGCAACTGGTCATTGGCGGAACCAGCCTGGCAGTGCTGCTGTTTGTGGCCGTGGTAGCCTGGATGGTGACCCAGCGGCGCATTGTCCGCCCCGTACAAAATATCGAACGCTACGCCCGACTGGTGGCCGAAGGAGATCTGGACGCCCAGCCTCAGGGACGTTTTTCCGCGGAGCTGCACAGCATGAAGGAGTCCATTGCCGGCATGGTGGACCGGCTCAAGGAAAAGATGGCGGAAACCGAGCAATCCGGCCATGAGGCCGAAGAGCACGCCCAGCGGGCGGAGCAAGCCCTGGAGGACGCCCGCACCCAGCAGCGCATGGTCTCCGAACTGCTGGGCACCATGCGGGAGATTGCCACCAATGCCGAAGAAATCGCGCATCAAGTGTCGGCCGCGTCCGAAGAACTCTCCGCCCAGGTGGTGCAGGTGAGCCGGGGGGCCGAGGTGCAGGACCAGCGCACCGCGGAAACCGCCACCGCCATGGAGGAAATGACCGCCACAGTGCTGGAAGTGGCCCGCAACTCCTCGGCCACGGCTGAAATGGCGGAAAAAACCCGCTCCGAAGCCCAGGCGGGCAACGAAATCGTGGACAACGCCGTGGCCACCATCCGCGAGGTGGCGGAAAGCTCCAACCGGCTGCGCAAGGACATGCTGGACCTGGGCGAACGCGCCGAAGGCATCAGCAAAATCATGAACGTGATCACCGACATTGCGGACCAGACCAACCTGCTGGCCCTGAATGCGGCCATTGAAGCGGCCCGGGCCGGGGAAGCGGGACGCGGCTTTGCCGTGGTTGCGGACGAGGTACGCAAGCTGGCGGAAAAGACCATGGACGCCACGAAGGAAGTGGGCCAGGCCATTCAATTGATGCAGGAAAGCGCGCACATCAACCTGGAAAGCGTGGCCACCTCTACCAAGACCGCCAACCGCGCGGCAGGCCTGGCCGAACAGTCGGGCCAGGCCCTGCGGGACATCGTCAGCCTGGCGGAAGAAACCTCGGACCAGGTCCGGGGCATTGCCACGGCGGCCGAAGAGCAGTCCGCCACCAGCGAGGAAATCAACCGCGCCGTGGACGATATCCGGCGCATTGCCGGGGAAACAGCAGGCGGCATGGGTGATGCCGCCACGGCCACCAATGAACTGGCCCGGCTCTCCCAACAACTTCTGGGACTGATCGAACGACTCAACCGCGAAGCCTGACGCGGACCGCTCCGAATCGGAGTCTTTGCACGCCCCGTTTCCGGCCCTGCCCGGGGACGGGGCGTTTTGCCGCTGTCGGCACGGGGTTTGCTTTTCGCTGCTGGGGGACTTTTTTTCCGCCGCGCTTGGGCGCGGGCCACGCCGGGCAGAGTTTCGTCCCCATGCTTCGGCAACACCGGCCTGCCAGCGGCCCACCATCAAGGAGCCAGATCATGAGCCAGATCCCCATCAACTGCTCTGCCAGCGACATCCAGGAAGTTTTTGCCTCCGGCCGGACCCCTGTCTACGAATTGACGGAAGAAAAGAGCCTGGAGGAGCTTATGGCGGAATTTGGATGGATTCAGGAACAGGCCCGGCGTGAATCGTCCGGCCCGCGTCATGAAACCGACCGCTTTGGCGATCCAGCGGGAGCCTGGTAGCGGCAGGCCGGTCTTGGGCCACACATCGCCCCTTGGACCACGCAACGCCCCTTGCCAGGCGAACCGCAACCATCCGCAAAGAACAGCAACAAGGCTTGCCGATCAGCCCTGAAGCCACTCCTCCAACCGCGGAGGCGAGGGGCAGCCGCGCATGGTCTTCAACACGCAAGCCGCCGTCAGTTCCACGCCCCCCTGGATGATGGACACGGGCCGGTCCGAAGAAACCACCACCACAATGGTCTGCTCATGCTCGGCAGTGTAGCGCAGGGCCGAGTTGTACCGCGCTCCCCGGGCCATGTTTTCCCCGGGAACGCTGTGCCCGTCCAGCAGGCAGCCGAAGCCCTGCAAGCGCAGGTCGCTGCTGATATGCAGCGCCCCATCAATCTTGGAAAAAGCCTTGGCCAGTTCCAAAAAGCGCAATTGCCGCAAGTCCAGCGGATGCACGAGATATTGTCCGGACATACGCTCCGGCGCATCTGCCAGATCCAGCACCAGGGTGCAGCCGTGCCGCATTTCCGTGGAATGGTCCACCAGGGCGGTGACGATATTCATGAGGGAATGCTGCTCGGAAAGGTTCAAACGTGAATCGTACACCAGTTCTTCCAGCTCCACGAGGTTGGCCCGCCGGTTGGAAGAACTGAAATTGCCTCCGGAAAAGCTGCACACGGGCAGGCCGTTGAGCAAAAGAAAACCGTGGGACCCGTGGTACCGGGCAATGAGGCTCGAATCCGGCACCTCGCCGATGCTGATGCCCACGATATTGCGCCCGTCGGACACGAGCTTGCGGCGGGAGCCCTCCACGCTTTGCAGCAGCTTGCGGACCCGCTTGAAGTTTTCCAGGTGCGGCCGGTCCAGGTCCGGAAACAGGGCCAGGAAATTGAGCTGGTAGATTTCGCTGGGCTCCACGAATACAATGTCGCCCTCGGCGGGCAAACCCTCCTCCTGGGTGCGGGAAATGCCGATCACCGCATCCAGAATGGGATAGACCCGCAATTGGGTATCCCATTTGCCCATGGCGGCCCGCTCATCCACAATATAGTCGCGAATGGCGTGGATGGCGCACTGCTGGAGCACATACCCGGCCGTGTCGATGTTCAGGACGTTCTGGGTCTCATAATTCTGAGAAAAGAGACGCACCGCGTATTCCAGCCAGCGCCGGGTGGGTCCGGTGCAGCACATGGTGGGGTGCTCCTCCGTGAACCAGACCTGATACGGCACGGCGTGTGATCGCCCGCCGTACGCGATGACCCCGGCCATCTGAAGCTGCTCCAGGTGGGCGCGGGGCAAGAAGCGCACTTCCGGCCCCTCGGGCACGGT
>JAQVYA010000054.1 GCA_028708865.1 Desulfovibrio sp.
CCCGGGATCCGCGCATCGACAACTTCACGGGCGGTCCTGTGCGCATGGTGGACCCTTATGCCGAACACGAGACCGTGGCCTTGAACTGGCGCAACGTGTTGAACCTGGGAGTGCACCGGGTTACAGTCGGGGTGGACGCCTGGAATTGGTACATGACCTCGGAACGGACGCGGTATCTGCGCAATGGCAATGTGCTGCGCGACAGTCCCACCCCGGATACGGATATGTTTTCCGGCGGCCTGTTCCTGGAGGACGACTGGACCTTGTCTCCAGCCTGGAGCCTGAATCTGGGCGGAAGGCTGGACAGCGTTCTCATCGAGAACGAGGAGACCCCGAACCTGAAGGCGCGAACCAAGCGGGACCTGGATTGGGGAGGTCACGCCGGTCTGACCTGGGCCTTTACGCCGGGCTGGTCCGCCACGGGCATCGTGGCTGCCAGTTACCGGACTCCCAATATTCTCGAACTCTACAAAGACATCAACATTGGTCCGGGCGTGCGCGAAATGGGCGATCCGGATCTGCGTTCGGAAAAGTCCCGGTACGCGGAATTGGGTCTGCATTATACCGGAACCCGGTGGAGCGCCTCGGGAGCCGCTTTTCTGAATATGGTTGATGATCTGATCACCAGCGAACTGGAGAGCGCCGGGCTTTACCGCATGGCCAACGCGGCCGAGGCACGGATTTACGGGCTGGAAGGCTCGGTGCAGTGGCGGTTCGCTCCGGGCTGGCAGGCCTATGCGGACGCCGCCTGGACCGAAGGCCGCAATGAGGATACCGGGGAGTGGCTTCGTTTTGTGGCTCCGTTGAACGGTCTGGTGGGAGTGCGCCAGGACCTGGACAACGGGCTCTGGTGGGCGGTGGAATCCCGTTGGGCTGCGGAGCAGCACCAGGTGCCCGAGGACGCCCTGCGCACGGATGCCTGGGCCGTGCTGGACGCCCGCTGCGGATACGGATTCGAGGCCGGAGGGCTGCGCAACGAGCTGACCCTGGCCGTGACCAACCTGCTGGACGAACGCTACCACAACCACCTGGCCACCTCCCGCGGGGTGGAGCTGCACGCCCCGGGCGTGGGCTTGCAGGCGGAATGGCGGTTGCGGTTCTGATGCGGTCCTGAAAAAGACCATGATCAACCCCGGCCCGGGCCCTGCCTGGACCGGGGATTTTTATCTTCATTGTTGGTTGGGCAATTGGGCGACCTGGTTCGCCGGCTGCCAGGCGGCGCGATCACCACGTGATCAGGCAATGCTCGGGAGCGTAAGGACCGAGAGGCGGGCTGCCCGCAATGGCGCGCATGCAGGGCCTCCCTGAAGGCATGCGGCACTCTTGTTTGTTGCCACGCTTGTGTGCCGTGTTTCGGTGCCTTGTCGGTCAGTTTCCGGAGTGCGGCGTTTCCAGCAGCTCCAGTAGCCGTGCCGCATAGGCATGCTCCGGGCTGTGGGCCGGGATGCGTGCCAGGGCGGAGCGGGCCAGTTCGCGGTCCTCAAGATTCAAGGCTCCAAGGGCCACCAGAAGGGCGGCTTCCCGGATCTGCTTCCGGGATGCTGTTGGTCCGTGTTCAGGAGCGCTGGCGGCCTGCTGGGCCAGCAGCGGGGAGAGGTAGTTCACGGCCCGGCGATCCAGGCCGCTGTGCAGGCACAGGCGGGCCATACGCAGCAGGCGGCTTGTTTCCGGGTGGTGCTGTTGGGCGGCTTCCAAGGCTTCCAGGGCCGGAAGCGGACGATGGGCGCGGGCGTAGAGCGCGGCCTGTTGTTCGAGCCGGTTGATTTCGTCACTGCCCATGGGGTTGGGCTGGGCCGGAATTCGTTCCGCGGCCAGGGCGGGCAGCCCGCCTTGGGCATAGGTGCGGGCAAGGCGATCCAGCAGCGTGCGGGAGGACGGGGGCTTTCCAGAGGCGGAGCCGTCGGCTTCGGCAGGGAGCAGCAGCAAAACGGTTTCCAGGGCGGCCGCGGCCTGGGAGGGGCGTTTGCCGCGCCATTCCGCGTCGGCCAGGGTGAGCCAGAGGGCAGGGTCGTGCGGGGTCTGGTTCAGCGCGGCCAGCAATGGTGCCAGACCCTGTGCATGTTTTCCGGCCTGGGTATGCAACTGAGCGTGCAAGGCCAGCCATGCGGGATCGGGTTGCGGCACCAGGGCCAGGGCGCGATGAATGGCCTGTGCTGCCGGGTCGGGCCGGTGCCCCAGGCTCCAGGCGGTGGCTGCCTGACGAAGCAGGGCTGGATCAGGCTTTGGTCCCAGACTCGAGGCCAGTTCGAACAGCTCCGCGCTTTCGACCCAGCGCTCCAGGCCGTAGGCGGCCAGGGCTAGGTTGCGGCAGGCGGCCGGATCCTGGGGCAGACCCTGCCGGGCCGCGCAGAACGCGGCATACGCGTCCTTCAATTCCCCTTCCATGTACAGGGCGTTGCCCAGGGCCAGTTGCAGGGTGGCGGTCAGGGCGATGTGTTCCGCCTGTGAGGGCTCGGGCGATCCGGTCGGGTCGGTCTCGGAACCGGATGGCGGCGCAGGACATCCCCCGGACAGAGGCGCTGAAGGCGGCAGCCGGTGCGTGGCTTGCAGGTGCGCGTGGATTCGCTGCCGGATTTCCGTGTATTTCCCGGCCTCCATCAAGGGGCCTGTTTGTTGGAGCAATTCCCGGTCTTGCGGCGTGGTGTCGCCCGGGGCGTCGGGATTTGCGGCGCGGGCCAGAGCCGTGACGCCAAGGGCCGGGACGCAGAACAAGAGCAGCAGCGCGAGGGTCAGGGGGCGGAGTCCGGACGGGAAAAGGGGCGGGGCGTTCATGTCTACTCCAGGCGGAAGCGAACGGGCAGTTGCACCCAGGTCCGCACGGAGCGGCCCTGGCGTTGGCCCGGCGAAAAGGTCCATTGCTGCACCGCGCGCACGGCGCTGGTGTCGAACACTCCGGCTGGATCCGATTCCAGCACCTGGACGCTGCTGACGCTGCCGTCGGTTTCCACCACGAAGCGGAGCAGCACGGTCCCGGTACGGCCCTGCCGTCTGGCCGTTTCCGGGTAGCGCGGGGCCACGCGGCGGAGCACCCGGGGCGCGTTATCCACTGCCCCCAGCTCAAAGGCCGGAGACGGAGTTGCCGGGCCGGCGGCGGCCGAGGCTGTCGTCGGCAGGGAAAGGGTCGTATCCAGCCGTACGTTCCGGGCGATTTCCGCCGGACTTGCGGATTGCGGCAATGCCATGGCGGAATCCACCGTCAGCAGCGGTTCGGCCCGATCCGGAGGCGTTGGAGGCTGGAGTGCAGGAGGCGCGGGCAGGTCGTACTCCTCCTGCGGAGGGCTGGTCCGGCGGGGCAGGCGCGTCCAGGGGGCGTCGGTGTTCATGCTCAGGGTCGTGACCTGCTCCGGGGGGCGTTCCGGGGGCGTCTGCATGGCGGGAAGGGGCAGGGCCAGCAGGAGCACGAAGGTGATGCCCGCGCCGCCGAGCAGGGCCGCGCTCAGACGTGCCAGAGAACGCCACCCGCCCTGGGGGGGCGCATCCGGCCGGGCCGGGCAGGAAAAGGACGTCGCGCCGGTGCCGCTCATGACGTTGCTACTCCCTGCTGCGCGCAGCAATGCCCACGTTGGCGGCCCCGGCCAGGCGGCACTGGTCGATGACCCGGATGACCGATTCCGTGCGGCTGTCCCGATCCGCCACCACGAGCACGCCTCCTTCGGGCGAGGCCGCCAGGAACGCGGCCACCCGGGGGCGAATGGAGCGGATGTCCACGGTTTCACCTTCCACGTAGATGCTGCCGTCCTCAGTGACCCCCACCTGGAGGGTGGGACGCTCCCCGGGTTGGGCGGTCTCGGCACCGGGCCGGTCCACCTCCACGCCTGCGTCCCGTACGAACGAGGCCGTGACGATGAAGAAGATCAGCAGGATGAAAATCATATCAATGAGCGGGGCCATGTTGATGTCCACGCTTTTGCCCCGTCCGGAGCGGACATACCGATAGCAGCTCATGCGGGTTCTCCTTCCTGGCGGGCGGCGGACCGGGTCAGGAATTCCCGGCTCAGGGCCGTGCAGAAACGGTCCACCCTGGCTTTGAAGGTCTGGGCGCGGCGACGCAGAAATTGCCCGGCAAAGAGCACGGGAATGGCCACCAGTAGTCCGGTCTGGGTGCTGATCAGGGCCTCGGAAATGCCGCCGGAAAGGGCCCGGGGGCTGGCCGATCCCCAGGCCGCCAGGGCGTCAAAGGCGTCGATCATGCCGGTTACCGTTCCGAGCAGGCCCAGCAGGGGGGCCACGGCGGCAAAAATAAGAATGGTGGTGACTCCCTGGTCGGCGGCATCCTGAAAACGATGCCCCAGCCGGTGCAGCAGGCGTTCGTCCAGAGGCTGGTCCCCGGTGCGGCGCGCCAAGAATTCCCGCACCAGTTGCCATTGCCAAGCGTTGGGATCGTCGCCTGGTCCCGGCGGAACAGGTCCGGCCAGGGCCTGGGCAATGACGTCCTTGCCGGACCGCTCCTCCCGGCGCCAGAGCGCCAATTGGCGGCCCTTGCGCAGAATCAGCGTCCAGGCCCATACCGAAGCGGCCAAAAGCGGCCAGATCATGGGGCCGCCGGATTCCACATATCGGGCCAGTTGCAGGGCCTGATCCCCCAGGTGCGGAATGCTCATGGCCGTTGCTCCGGGTGCAGCAGGGTCACGCTGAAGGCCACGCTTTTTTCCTCCATGTCCCCCACGATGCGGTCCACGCGGCGTTCCAGGAAGTGGTGCAGCAGCAGGATGGGAATGGCCACGCCCAGGCCGAGCTGGGTGGTGATCAGGGCTTCGGAAATGCCGCCGGACATGAGTTTGGGATCGCTGTTGCCGAACAGGGTCATCATGCCGAAGGTGTTGATCATGCCGGTTACTGTCCCGAGCAGGCCCAGCAGCGGGGCCACGGCCCCAAGAACTGCCAGGGTGGGCAAAAAACGCTCCAGCCGGGGAACTTCCTTGAGGATGGCGTCATGGAACACGTTTTCCAGCACGTCGCGCGGCGCTCCAGCATGGTCCAGCCCCGCGTCCATGACCCGGCAGGCCGGAGAGTCTCCGGAATTGCGGCACAAGGCCCGGCATTGTTCGTGTTTTCCGGCCCGGAGCAATTCCTCCAGTCGGGTCAGGGTGGCGTCCGAGGCGCGCCGGACCCGCAGGAGCAGCACCAGCCGTTCCAGGCCAATGAGCAGTCCGGCCAGTCCCACCAGCAGGATGGGCCAGACCAGGAAACCGCCCGAGGCGAGTTTTTCGGTCAGGCTGTTGCGGCGGGCCTCCTTGGAAAACCAGACCCCCTGGGAAAGGTCCAGTGCCAGGTCCTGAGGGCGCAGTGATTGAATTGCATTTCTTGCAATATCTTGTGATTCAATGGAATCCATTGCTTTATTGTCCGGAAATGCGGATGCCTCGAACTGGTCCAGGGCCGCCTGTGCAGCCTGCCGTACCGGGCCGGAAAGGTCGGCCGCGGAAACCGAAAACCGGCCGCCTTCGAGCAGGGTCAATCCCCGGACCTGGCCTTCATGGCGGCAAAAGGCCGCGCTCTCGCCCAGGCGCAGCACAGGGGTTGTTGAGGCGCTTCCGTCCAGGCCCAGGACCTGGGCCGGGGCCAGTTGCACAACGCCGGAATCCCGAATCTGGCGCAGCAGGGTTCGGGCCAGGGCCTCAATGGCCGCAAAGGAGGGCAGTCCCTCGCTATCCAGCAGGCGGCGGCAGGTTTGAACCCGGCTCGGGTCCTGGGCGCCGCCCAGGGAGGTCAGCAACAGGCCTTCTGCGTCGCGGGCCGCGTTCAGCGCCGCGTTCTCAATGCGGGTTAAGTCTTGCTCCTGGCGGGCCAGGGCCTGTCGGGCTTTGTCCTCCTGGCGGCCCAATTCTTCAAACCGGGCCTTTTGCCTTTCCAGTTGTTGTTCCCGCTGCTGCACCTGGGCGCGCAACTGCGCCAGACGTCCCTGGATTTCCTGCTTTCGGGCGGTGAATTCCTCCCGAGCCAGCCGTGTATCGCTTTGAATCTCTCCGGCCATCTGTCGCAATGTGGCTTCAGGGGCAGCAAGTGGCGTGCGGTCTTGGGCCAGGGATGCAAAGGGCGTTGCAAATAGCAGCAGCACCAGCAGGGAAAGGAAGGCTGCCAGGCGGCATCCGGTTCGGAACAAAAGAAGCGGCCGCACAGGGTGATGCGGTACCAGGTCGTGGCAAGCGCGTTTCATGAGTCACCTCCGGCATGGCTCGCGCCTGGGGCGGGGAGGATAGGGGCTTGTTGCGCCTGGGCCGGGATGGGCAGCGGCAGGGTTTCGGGTGCGGGCAGGGCCAGGGGCATGGCCGGAGCAGCGCGGTCGGCCATGTCCAGGGCGCGGGCCAGCGTTCCGGCCGCATCCGCGGGCAGTTCGCGCCAGACCGGGGCGGTGGGCGAGGTGCCGCGTTCCAACACAAAGCCGCGTTCTCCGTTGCGGGAAAGAAAATACTGGGCCAATCGGCCCAGGCGCAGGGTTCGGCCCTGCAATTGACCTTGCTCCGGACCGGGGCGGATTACGGCCTGTTCCGCAGCCACTTCCGACCCGTACCGAGCCTCCACAAGCAGAACTTCCAGGGTCCGGCGTAGTTTTTCACCCAGGGGGGCGTTGTAGTCGTCCAGAACGGTGCGCAACGATTTCAGGCGTTCGGCGCGCTCCTCCGGCAGGAATGGCAGATCCTGCTGCACGGCTTCCTCTAGATTTCGGGCCAGATCGTCCAGTGCAGGTTCCAGGGCCAGGCGGATGGTGCCCGCTTCCTGACGCCGCTGTTCCAGCAGTTCCACGGCGTGTTTCCGCTGCTGGATGTACTTTTCGTATTTGCTGTTTTGATGTTCCAGCCAGAGCAGGTATTGCCGCTGTGTCTGTTGTTCGGCCAACAGCTTTTGGAGTTCGCGGGCTTCGGCATCGATTGCAGCCTGGGCGGTGCGGGCCTGCTCCAGACTGTGCGAGAGCTCGCCGGCGGCCTGGGGCAGGGAAGCGTTCGGGGTTGCAGGTGGTGCGGCCCGGGCCGCGCTCCCCGGGCAGAGGAGCAGGACAAGGCTGAGCAGGGCGACGGCCAGGGCGATGGCCCGAATCTGGTCCGGCGAAGCAAAGCATGGCAACAAGATGCGAGAACAGGGCATGGCAGGTCCGGGGTTTGGTGTTGATACTGGCCTGGAAGTTTCCATAGCCGGGCAGGAAGTTCAAGCACATTTTTTTAAAAGATGACACGATGTGCACAAAAACTTTGTTCGCAATACAAGTATAGAAAGGTGACCCTGATGTTGCCATCCAGTTGCAAATTCAATTTTATTTTTCATTGCTATTCTGGATTGTTTTATGAATGCCTGCGCCTGGCAACGCAACCTGTGAGCAGAAGGTTCGGTCCGGCGATTCGCAAAAGGAATGAATCATACCGAATGGATATGAAATTTCCGAGTATTTCTTCTTGTTGCATGAATTATGGAATCGTGTTACTTGCGCTGTAATTTATGCGGAATTGTAACATGTGGAGTTGATTGAACCAACGCCCTGAATGGGAGTTTGCAGAGGAAAGGTGAGGAGTATGGAGAGGAACTGGGAAGAGACCGAGACGCGGCGTCGGCCAGCGGCGTGCGCGGACTTTTGGGGCAAACAGCGGCCCGTTCGCGGCGCTGCTCACGGTGTTGGTGGCAGCCTGACCCGCATGGCGGCCATGGCCTGTTTTCTGTTCGCCGCTTTGGTCCTGGCGCCGCTGTACAGCGGGGCGCAGGCCGGGGCGCAAGAGGCCGGCGCGGCGGACCCTGGCGGGAGTGACGGGCCGGAGATGCGGCTCCCGGCCGTGGATGTGGTGGCCACTCCGGTCATTGAAGGGAACATGGTGGACCGCTTCGGCACTACCACCACCGTGGTGACCAAGGACCAGATCGAAGCCCTTAACGCCGTGGACATGCCCGAGGCTCTGCGCCGGGTTCCGGGCGTGACCATCAGCCGCCACAACCACGTGGGGTCCTTTGGCGGCGGCGAGGGCGGCGCCGTCTTTATCCGGGGCATGGGCTCCAGCCGTCCCGGATCAGAGATCAAGACCTTTATCGACGGCGTGCCCATGTACATGGGCCCGTGGAACCATCCGCTCATGGATCTGCTGCCCGTGGATGCGGCCGAGGCCGTGGAAGTGGTCAAGGGACCGCAGCCCCAGCGCTTCGGCAACACGCTTTCCGCCGTGAACCTCCAGGCCAAGCGCCAGCACGGCGAGGAATCTGCCTCTACTCTGAAGATGTACGCCGGAAGCTACGGCACATTGGGAGAATCCGTGGAACACGGCGGCGCGTCCGGGGATTTCGACTACTACCTGGGCCAGGGCTATGTGCGTTCGGACGGGCACCGTCAGGGCTCCTGGGGGAACAAGCTCGGCTACTACGCCAACCTCGGGTTTGACCTTTCCGAGGCGTGGGACCTGCGTGTGCTGGCCCTGGGCGCCACCAACCGTTCATCCGATCCAGGCCCGGACACGGCCACCGGAGAATCTGACGGTACCTACGGCACCAATGCCCAGTTGCTTTCCGCCACCTTGTCCCATGATCACGGATTGTTTGACGGCGAATTCAAGTTTTTTGTGAACACGGGCGAAGGCAACTGGAAGGATCAGGCCGGGGATGAGGACGACTGCCTCAACGATTTCACCTTTTACGGCATGCGCCTGAAGGAGACGGCCCATCCCTGGAAAGGAGCGGACCTCACCGTGGGGCTGGACGTGGACGCCTGGCAGAGCGTGATTCACAATACCAAGGACAACGGCACCGAGACGTATATCCGGCCGGACGACTTTTCCCTGACCATGCCCTATGTCTCGGCAAGCCAGCTCATCGGCGACCGCGAAGCCTGGTTCGCCATTCCTTCGGCGGGCCTTCGCTATTACGAGCACAACAAGTACGATAGCGAGACCGCGCCCTTTGCCGGGCTGGTCTTTGGCTACGCCGACACCGAGGCGCATGTGTCCGTTTCCCGCGGCGTGGTCTACCCCGGGCACGACGTGATCGCCGCCACCTGGGTGCTCAGCGGATGGGAGGACCTCAAGGCCGAGACCACGGACCACTTCGAGGCTGGACTGGCCCAGAAGTTTGGCGAACTGGCCCGGGCGGATGTGACGTATTTTCACGATGAGGGGCGCAACCGGTACGTGAACAGCGGCTGGCCTGCCCGGTCCTGGGTGAATACCGAACATTACGATATCCACGGCTGGGAATTCACCGTGACCCTCACGCCCACGGACGATTTTTCCGTGTTTGCGGGGCTGACAACCCAGGAAACCACGCCGGACGACATGCCCTACGCTCCGGAAACCACCCTCAGTGGCGGGTTTGCCTGGCGGTTCCTGGAGGACTTCACCCTGAACATGGACTGCCAGTACGTGGATGAGATGTACGTCCTGAGCCAGGCCCGGCTGAAGAACGCGGCCAACGCGGAAAAAGTGGACTCGCATTTCGTGACCAACGCCCGCATTGGCTGGGATTTCCAGTCCGAAATTCTGGGCGCGGGGGAACTGTACCTGGCCGTGGAGAACCTCTTTGATGAGAACTACGCCTACAAGCCCGATTACTCCATGCCGGGCATCAACGGCACCATTGGCATGAAGCTGAACTTCTGACCTTGTGCCGGGGGCGGGACTGGAAAACCGGTCCCGCCCGTTGCCGCTGGTGGCGGAGCCGTTTTTCGCCTTGGGTGCGAAGCGCGGCCTGCCGTGAACCTTTTCCGGGCCGCGTGACGGCCCGCTGATCTTGCCGGGAGCGTCATGTCCAACCGCTGTCTGCTGCTTGATCCCCCTGATTCCGCGCCCACGGCGCTGTATGACCTGTTGCGCCGCTCAGCCCGGGACTACAAGACCGTGCTGGCTCTGCGGGCCGTATTGCGAGCCGGCATGTTCGACCTGGCGGACCGCCCCCGCTCCGTGGCCGGGTGGGCCCGCGCTCTGAACCTGGAGGAACGGATTTTGAGCCCGGTGTGTGAGCTTTTGGCCGAAGCCGGGGTGCTGGAACGGCGGGATCCGGGATATTGCCCTGCGCCCTGGACCAGGACCTGGCTTGCCCAGGATGGCCCGCTTTGCCAGGAAGCTGTGGTGGAAAACGTTGTGGAGACCTGCGGGCTTTGGGGCGAGTTGGAGCGCGCCCTGCGCCGGGGGCCGCTGGATCCCTGGAAAGAGGGACTCTTCGGCGGGTCGTTCCTTCCGGCTCTGGGCGCTGAATCCCTGGTGGGCGAGGCTCAGCGCAGTGCGGCCCTGGTGGCGCAAACGCCGGGGTTCGACCAGGTGCGCGACCTGGCGGACCTGGGCGGAGGGCACGGACTTTACTCTCTGGCCCTGTGCGCCCGCTGCCCGGAGCTGCACGCCGAAGTCCTGGATTTGCCCGGGGCCAAGGCCCAGACGGAGGCCTGGACCGCGCGGTTTGCTTCGTATGTTCAGGATGGAAACCGCGGAACCCGGGTGCGTTTCACCCCAACGGATATTTTTGCGGATCCGCTGGGTGAGGAGCGGGATGCGGTGCTGCTGTTTTATAATCCGGGCGGTAAGAATCCGCACTTGTTGGAACGCATCCATGACTGCCTGCGACCCGGGGGCCTGTTCGTGAGCAAACACGCCTTTTACCGTCGGGAGGAAGGAAGCAAGGATCCGCTTTCGGACGTGGAATGGAACATGACCGCGTTTCCGGGCGTGGAAAAGGGGCCTCATGTGTATTGGTTCGCCGAGGACCTTTGCCGGGAGGAATACATGGAGCGGCTGGACCGGGGTTTTGAGGTCCTGGCGGAATACGAGGCCGACGCCTTTGCCTCGCCGGACCTGGGTAAGTTCGGGGACCGGCTGGATTCGCGCATGATTATTTGCCGGAAGCGTTAACGGACGGCAGGCCCCATGACCGAGCCATGACCGAGCCATGACCGAGCCATGACAGAGCCATGACGTGGTATGGCGGTGTTATGGTGGCACCCCCGATGCCCGGCCTCAGGGTGATTTGACGGCTTCATGATGACCCGACTTCTATGACGATAGCAGGACGGGGCAAGGGGAATGAAAAACAAACAGGGGGCGACGTGCGGCACGCAATGCGCGGACAAGGAACTGGTTGGATTTTTCCCTGGGGCGTAATACTGCTTTGGGGAATGTTGAGCTGGCTGTTGTGTGGCGTTTCTCCGGCCCGGGCCGGGGACGCGGACAGAATTTTGGCCGGAACCAGTACTGTGGCGGATATCCTGGAAGATCTGGCCGGGGAACGGGCCGAGATCCGATTGTTGATTCCGGGCGGCTCTTGCCCCGGGCATTATGATTTGCGGCCCGGGGACCTGCGCTTTTTGGGCGAGGCCAGGCTGCTGGTTTTGGAACATTTTCAACCCGCCATGCCCAACATGCAAAACTTGGTGCGCGCTGCGGACAATGAAGCGCTGCGCATCGTAACCTTACCGGAGGAGCCTTGCGCCCTGTTGCCCGAGGCGCAGAAGCGGCTGACCCTGGCCCTGGCGGACCGGCTGACTGAAGTCTGGCCAGAACAGGCCGCAACCATTGCCCGGGCCGCCACCGGGCGGCTGGCCCGGATCGCCGAGGTGGAATCGCGCATGCGAAAAGAGCTGCAAGCCGCAGGGTTGGTTCCCTTGCCGAAAGGCGGGGCCGCCCCCCATGCCGGGGCTCCCACTGCGTTGTGTTCGGCCTTGCAGGAGCCGCTGGTGCGGTGGGCCGGGCTGAACGTGGTGGGCACGTATGGACGGCCCGAGGACCTGACTCCGGAATGCTTTGAACAACTGCTTAAATTGGGCCGGGAGCATGACGTCCGTGTGGTGCTGGATAACATCCAGAGCGGACCGGGCGCGGGCAGGGGGCTGGCCGAATCCTTGGGTGCGGGCCGGGCCGATCTGACATCCTTTCCGGAAGGTGTTCCTGGCGAAGACCGCTGGGAAGAGGCCTTTACCGGCAATATTGGGCGACTGCTCCAGGCCTTGCGGGCCGCAAAGGGCTGATGGCCGAAAAAAGGCTGTTTTGCCGGGGCGCGGGCCGGATCGCAAAGAATAAGGGAACGCTAGGTGCGTCCCAGGAACCGAAACCAGGACATGGGAATGGAATATGCGGCACGTGGATGAAGGAGGCCGGGTAGAAGCCGAGGCAACGCCCCGGCAGCACGAGGCCGGACCGGCCCTGGTGCTGGAGCGTGTGGCCGCAGCCTACGGGCGCCACGTGGCCATGCGGGACGTGAGTCTGCGCCTGGAGCGCGGCGAGTTCCTCGGGGTCATCGGCCCCAACGGCGCGGGCAAGACCACGCTTTTGACCGTGCTCAACGGGTTGGGTCGTATTGTGGCGGGGCGGGCCGAGGTGCTCGGGATTCCGGTGACGCCCGGTTCGGTGCGCGGGTTGCGGCGGCGCATCGGTTACGTGGCCCAATTACAGGAGTTTGATCCGCTTCTCCCCATGACCGTGGCCGAGAGCGTGCTCACCGGATGTTACGGCCGTCTGGGCCTGTTGCGTCGCGTTCCCGCCTCCGAACGGGAACGGGCCGGGGAGTTCATGCGGCTGGTGGGGCTTTCCGGGCTGGAACACCGCCCTCTGGGGCATCTTTCCGGCGGGGAGCGGCAGCGGGCCGCCATTGCCCGGGCCTTGTTGCAGCGTCCGGAGATGCTGCTTCTGGACGAGCCCACCGCGTCTCTGGACTGGCAGGCCCAGCGAGGCATTCTGGAATTGATCCGCACCGTGCACGAACGTTTTGGCCTGACCAGCCTGATCGTAACCCACGACCTCAACACCCTGCCCGACGTGTGTTCGCGCATCGCCTGCATGAAGGAAGGGCGGCTCGTGCGGCTGGATACGCCGCGGGCCGTGGCAGACCCGGAATTGCTCAGCGAATTGTACGGTACGCGCATCCGCGTGGTGGAAGAAGACGGCCGCATGCATCTGTTTTATTAACTGGCGGCCAGGGGGAGACCATGGACTGGGGATTTCTGGGCTACGGATTCATGCAGAAGGCCTATCTGGCCGGGCTGCTGGGGGGCGCGTCCTGCGCGGTAACCGGAGTGCTGGTGGTGACCATGCGCATAACGGCCATTGGTACCTGCATGGCCCACGCCGCCTTTGCCGGAGCGCTTCTGGGCATTTTGCTCGGGGTGGATTGGCTGCCGTTGGCCTTTGGCTTCAGCATTGCCGCGGCCGGGCTCATCGGGCCGCTTTCGGACCGGGCCGACTTTGCCCCGGAAACGGTTGTGGGCATCGTCTTTTCCGCCATGCTCGGGCTGGCGTTCCTGTTCTTGGGGCTCATGTCCGGCGCGCGCACCAGCGCCCTGAACCTTTTTTGGGGCAGTATTCTCACGGTGGAACGCACGGATTTGGTGCTCATGGGCGTGGTTTGCGGCCTGCTTCTGGTCGGGCTGACCCTGTTTTTCAAGGAGGTCCGCGCCGTGCTTTGCCACCGCAGCGTGGCCCTGGCCGTGGGAGTTCCGGCCACGGCGGTTTATTACGTCATGCTTGTGTGCACCGGCCTCACGGTGACTGCTTCCCTGCGCAGCATCGGCGGTCTGTTGATCTACAGCCTGGTGATCAACCCGGCCGCTGCCGCCTACCAGCTCTCCTACGACCTGAAGCGGATATTCATTCTGGCCGCCCTATTCGGCGTGGCTTCCTGCTGGACCGGGCTGACGCTGTCCTACTGGTTGGATGTGCCTTCGGGCGCGGTCATCGTGCTGGTTTCCACCTTGATTTTTGTTTTGGCCACCATCGGCTCCCCCAAGAAGCGTTCCCTGTCCCGCCGGGAGCGACTGGAGATCAACTATTCCGGCCGCATTGAAGAGCCAGGACAGGCCGCCGGGCAAAAGAGAGGAACCCATGTATAAGGAAAAGATTGATTTTTTCGATGCGCAGGCCGATGCGCCCTGGGCTGATGCCGAATACGACCAGGAGACCGAACAGAAGATTGCCCGGCTGCTGGATCTACTGCCCCGGCGGGAGGGCCTGAGCCTGCTGGAGCCGGGGTGCGGCACGGGCCGTTTGACGCAGCGGCTGGCCCAGGCCGTGGGCCCGGCAGGGACGGTTACGGCCCTGGACATCAGCCCGCGCATGGCCGAGGCCGCGCAACGGCGTCTGAGTGGTCTGCCCAATGCCCGCGCCCTGGCCGAGGACCTGGAAACCTGCGCCACGCTTCAGCCGGGATTTGACGCGGTGATCTGCCACCAGGTGTTTCCGCACTTTAACGATCCAGCCCGGGCCCTGGCGCGCATGGCCGAATTGCTCAAGCCGGGCGGCGTGGTCATTGTATCGCATTTTATCGGCCGTCACGAGGTCAACGACGTGCACCGCAAGGCCGGAACCGCTGTGGAGCAGGACATGCTGCCCGATGCTCCGGCAATGCGTTCTTTGTTTCATGAGGCGGGATTTGAGGTGACGTTGCTGGAGGATCTGCCGGACCTCTATTTGCTTCGGGCCGGTTTGGTCCGGGATGCCTGAGGACCGCCGGCCCGGCCTGGCCCTGGGCAGCCGTCTGCCGTGCCGCGTTGCGCTGCGCGGCATGGACAATAATGCCCTATTGCGCGTATGTAGCGAAGCATGAGCAAAGCGGAAACCGAATGTTGCGGCAATTGCGGGTCCTGCGGAAACGTGGCTCCGGGCGTGTACTATTACGGCAAGCAGCTCTCCATGCGCGAGCGTACCGAAGGTTCCTGCTGTCGTACCCGGCGGATCACCACGGCGTATGAGATTTTGGGACGCAGCAGTGAACTGATCTGCGGCCGGTGCGTGTTGCTGCGGCGGATCCGGCATGGGCTTTGGATTTTGCCCGTGGTGGGGCTGGCCGCGTTCGCCCTGGCCTGGCCAGCGGCCATTCCGGACCACGGGCCGCTGCGCCTGGCCTTTTTCAGCCTCATGGCCTTGAGCCTTTTCCCGGCCTGGATTCAGGGGCGACGGGTCCTGTACCGGGCGGACCGGCTGCGCGACGAGGTGGCGGCCGCCCGCGCCCGCCGGAAGCTGCGCGGCACTGCCGACTATCAACGCGAGAACCAGGGCGTGGTCCGGGGCGGTCCGGGCGGGGAAGAAGTCTGGACCAGCACCACTCCCATGCGGGATTATGTGTTTTTTACCCGCAGCCGGTACCGCCGCATGGGCGGGACGGACCAGGGCATTCCTTCCTGAGCCGAGACGTGGGCATTGTTGCGGAACAGCGTTGACAGAATCCGGATCAGCGCATAGCCTCAAGCGCGAAAAAAATGGTTTCGCAAGGTGTTGTGGCCATGCGGAACCCGCCTCCACTCCTGGATCGCGGAGATGCCATGCCCGAAATCATGACCATCCGTACGCTGCTTGTGGACGACGAGCCCCCGGCACGGGATGAACTGGCCTACCTGCTGGCCAGCTTTCCGGACCTGGAGCTTGCCGAAGCGCCCAATGCCACCAAGGCCCTCAGAGCCATTCGCGACACGTCCCCTGATCTGGTTTTTTTGGACATTCAAATGCCCGGACGAGACGGATTTCACGTTTTGCGGGAATCCCTCTGCCTGCCCCTGCCGCCTCTTTTTGTTTTTGTGACCGCATATAATGAATACGCGGTGCGCGCCTTTGAGGAAAACGCCGTGGACTACCTGCTCAAGCCTGTCTCGCGCGAACGGTTGCACATCAGCGTGGAGCGGGTGCGCGGCCTGCTGCGCCAGCGCCGGGAGGCGGCCGGCGCGCCCCAGCCCGGGTTGGAGGCCCTGGCCCGGTCCACGGCGCCGGGAGCCCTGGTGCGGCTTATGGTGGAGGCGGGCGGCCGCATCCAACTGCTGGACGCGGCCGAGGTGACCCATTGCGAAAAGCTGGAAAAGCGCATCATGGTGCATACCGCGGACCGCAGCTTTCCCTGCCATGGACCGGGCACCCTGGACGAATTGGAGGACCGCCTGCGCGGGCTGTCGTTTTTCCGCGTCAACCGGGGCACCGTGGTCAACCTGGAACGGGTGCGCGAATTCTCCCCCTGGACCGCGGGCAAGTACTGCCTCGTACTGGACGACGACGCCGGAACCGAAGTGACCCTGAGCCGGAGCCGGGTCAAGGACTTCAAACAGCGCCTGGGCATCTGAGCCCCGGCCGGGACAGCGCCGCGTGACCTATTACATCCTGACCCTGCTGCTCACGCTCATCGAGCGCTTCGGAGCCATGCTGGCCATGGGGCTGCTTGTGCTGTCCCTCACGCCCCTGCACAAGCTGGGGGTGATCCGCAAGCCCGAACCGCGTTACCGGCTGGTGCTGGCCCTGATCTTTGGCGGGTTTGGCATTCTGGGCACCTATGGCGGGGACGTGGTTTTTGAATCCTACGCCAATTTGCGGGGCGTTTCCGTGATCACGGCCGGGTTGCTGGGCGGTCCTGCCGTGGGGTTCGGTGCCGGGCTCATTGCCGGGGGGCACCGCTTTCTGATCGATCCCGGCGGGTTCAGCTCCCTGCCCTGCGGACTGGCCACTTTTCTGGAAGGCTGCTTTGCGGGCTGGGTGCACGCCCGTTTGCGGGGCAACAGCCTGAACTGGCGCGTGGCGCTCTGGGTGGGGCTCGTGGGCGAAACCGTGCATCAGCTCATGGTCCTGACCATGGCCAAGCCCTTTGAGCAGGCGCTGGAGCTGGTCAAGGTCATCACCATTCCCATGATTACGGTGAACACCTTTGGGGCCGTGCTCTTTGTGCATTCGCTGCACATGCTCTTCGAATACCGCAGCCGTCGCGATTCCAGCCGCATTCATCAGATTTTGGACATTGCCAACAAAACTGTGGGGCATTTGCGCTCGGGTCTGAACCGGGATTCGGCCCGGGCCACGGCCGCCATCATCTGGGAGCAGGTGCCCGTGGCCGCAGTGGATATCGCCGACACCGCCAGGGTGCTGGCCCACATGGGCGCCGGGGACGACCACCACGTGAGCGGCAAGGCTCTGCGTACCCGGGCCACGCGGCGGGTGCTGCGTACCGGGGTGCCTGCGTTTTTGCGTTCGCGGGAGGACATCGGCTGCGATGAACCGAGCTGCCCGCTCAATTCGGCCATCATCGTGCCTCTGCGCAAGGGCGGTCGCATCGTGGGCGCCCTCAAGCTCTACGGTACCGAGGACGTGCGCCTGGACGAGGTGCATTTTGAACTGGCCAAGGGCCTGGGGGATCTTTTTTCCACCCAGCTGGAGCTGGAGGACATCCAGATCAAGAACCAGCTTCTGGCCCGGGCCGAGATTCGCCGCCTTCAGGCGCAGATCAATCCCCACTTCCTGTTCAACGCCCTGAACACCATTGGTTCCTTTTGTCGCACCAAGCCGGACCGGGCCCGGGCCTTGTTGGCGGAGCTGGCCCGGTATATGCGCCGCAATCTCGGAGCGGACGGCAACATGGCCCTGTTGCAGGCCGAGCTGGAACAGGTCCGTTCCTATCTGGAAATTGAAAAGGCGCGTTTTGGGGAGCGCATTCGCAGCGAGGTGCACGTGGATTCGGGGCTTGAAAGCTGTCTGGTGCCGGCCCTGATCATCCAGCCCCTGGTGGAAAATGGGGTCAAGCACGGCATTCTCGGCCGGGAGCAGGGCGGGCTGGTGCGTCTGCGCGTGACGGGCGGCAACGGGCTGGTCCGGGTGCGGGTGGAGGACGACGGCGTGGGCATGCAGCCGGAGCGGTTGCAGGCGTTGCTCAACGGCGAGGGCGAATATGCCGGGGATGACCACATCGGCGTACGCAACTGTAAACACCGCCTGGAACAAATGTATGGTCCCGAACATACGCTGCGCATCGAAAGCGTTCCGGATGCGGGAACCCGGGTGAGCTTTACAGTTCCGCGTTGCTTCGCGTCCGAGTCCATGGAGTCCGGGCCCTTGTCGTCCGGGCCTTGCGGGCCCGGTATGGAATCCTGAACCTCGGGCCTGCTCGGGCCGTTTTCTTAGATGCCGCGCCGGAGCCTGTTGCGCCGGGCAGCCGCGTCGCGGTCTTCTCTTGTTGAGCCCTCTGGACAAAGGTAAAGGAATATGCCTTATAATAAGGAAAAATCAGTTTACCGTTTCAACAGTGCAGGGGGTGCTCCACGGATTCAAGCCAGGGACGAAAGACACCGCGCCTAAAAGAGGCGGAAAGCGCGGCAATGTCCATTGCGGCCTTGCGCGGCAAGGCCCTGGCAGCAGCATTGACTGCGGCGGTCCTGCTCGGCCTGTTGTTTTCCTTCATTGAATTCCGGTACAGGGAATACCTTTTGGAACAGGAGCGCGCCGAGGTGCGCGAACTTCTGGAAAGCACGACCATTACATTGGCCAATGCGGTGCATCGGAGAATCTCCCTGTTGCAAGGGCTCAAGGCCTTTACGGAAACCGTGGCGCTTCGGCAGGCTCCCGACCGGACCCTGGACGCCGCGTTTCCCTTGTTCGCTTCCGGGCTGTATTCCTCGGTGGCCGGTATCCGCAATTTTGTCGTGGCCCCTGGCGGGGTGAATACATACGTGTATCCTCTGGAGGGCAACCGCAAGGCTGTGGGGCACAATCTGCTGGAGGACAAGCGTCCTCAGGTGCAGGAGGATGTGCGCCGCGCCATTGAGACCGGGCGG
>JAQVYA010000055.1 GCA_028708865.1 Desulfovibrio sp.
CTGCCGCCGCTCGGGCTTTACTGCTCAATCTCTCCTGGAAGCATGTCCCCGGGCGCGCGAGAGCGCGTCCGGTAAACGGGATTCCAAAGGGCCACGGGCCCTTTGGCCGCCGGAGGCATTGCCTTTTTGCCTTGGTTGCCCAGCAACCAAGACATTCCTCATTGACTTGTTGGCGACTTCCATTCCAATATGTTCTGGAAATTTCGTGTTGTCGGGTCATAAGAGCAACAAGCCAGACCCGTTGCAGGTACGACGTTATTACTGATATAGGCCGACATCGCAAAGTGGATGGAAATGAGAAATTTTAGAGGGTGCCATGAGCTTACTTAAAGATGAGAGAACGTCCCCGTCGTCGGGAGGCAACGCCCAGACCCATCTTGAGGCGCAACGTACCGCAGGAACAGGGCGGGACTTGAGTAAAATTTCGCTCGTTGTTTCATTACTTTCTTTAGTTTTGGTGGCCATTTTTTTCTTTGGCCTCAACCGGAATCTGAGTGGACTTACCCGTGAAATTCAGGATTACCAGACAGTGAAGAACACGGTGACCTCCCTTGACGCCTATGTGGACGATGTGGTGAGTCAGATGGGCCGGGTCAACACGCAGCTTTTGAATATTGACGAGCAGCGCCGCGAAGTGGTGCTTGACATTCTTATGGATTCCATGCTGGACGACATGCTGCAAAAAATTTCTTTTATGCAGTCGCAAATCAAGGACAATTCCGAGGTAGCCCGCTTGGAGCAAGTTCGCGGTCTGCTTCTGCAATTGCGACATCCTTCCCCTGTTGAGAATCCGGGGCAGGGGACTTCAGCAGCAGCGGCGGAGTCTTCGGACATTGCCGTGGCGGGGGAGAGCCCTGATGTGTCGGTTTTAACCGAAGAACAGACGGCTTCCAGCGTGCAATCCGACGAGGAACCGGCTCAGAAGGCTTCAGTGCCTGACGTGCCTTCCGAGGCGGAAAATGTTCAGGAGGGCGTTGCCGAGCCTCAGTAATCCAATGTGGAGATCCGTGGCTTTGTCCCTGATGCGGCTGCGTCCCCGAATGCTTTCGCCTGTGGTGGAGGTGAGCGGGAAGCAATACGCTGCTGGACTTCTTGACCTCTCGAGTCGAATTCTTTAGCCTTCAATACCTTCCGGAAGGAGTCTCCCGGAAGGTATTCCCATCTATTTTGACCGTCGGCATCCTCGGAGGAATTTAAAAATTATGGTTCAAAAATCCGAAACAATCTGGTTCGATGGCAAGCTTGTCCCTTGGGATGAGGCCAACGTTCATGTCCTGACCCATGCCTTGCATTACGGTACGTCCGTGTTTGAGGGGATTCGGGCCTACAAATGCTCCAACGGCAAATCCGCTGTGTTCCGCCTTAAGGAGCATATGGATCGGCTGGTGGATTCGGCCAAGATCATCGGGCTGAAATTGGATTACGACAGTGAGCAGCTCACGGAAGCCACTGTGGAAACGCTGCGGAGCAATGGTCTGGAGGAAGGCTATGTTCGTCCTCTGGCATTTGTCGGCGCGGGAGCCATGGGGGTGCACCCCGGACAGAATCCTGTGCATCTTTGCATCGCGGCCTGGCCTTGGGGAGCGTACCTTGGCGAGGAAGCTTTGGAAAAGGGTATCCGGGTCAAATGTTCCTCCTACACGCGGCATCATGTCAACGTGATGATGACCAAGGCCAAGTGCGGCGGCAACTACGTCAACTCCGTTCTGGCCAAGACCGAAGCCGTGGCTGACGGGTATGACGAGGCCGTTATGCTCGACCCTCAGGGGTATGTTTCCGAGGGAACCGGCGAAAACCTGTTCATGGTCAAGGACGACGTCATCTTTACCCCGCCGCTGCACAATGTGCTGGGCGGCTTTACTCGTGATTCCGTGATCACCCTTGCTGGTGATTTGGGATACGAGGTGCGTGAGATTACTATCGGGCGTGACATGCTCTATATTGCGGACGAGGTGTTCTTTACCGGTACGGCTGCCGAGGTGACTCCTGTCCGTGAAGTGGACCGGAGAGTCATTGGTGAAGGCAAGGCCGGTCCGGTGGCCAAGCTGCTGCAAACCGAATTCTTCAAGATCGTCAAGGGCGAGAACCCCGATTATGCCCTTTGGCTTCATGAGTACGAAATCTAAGTATTTTCGGGGAGGGGCAACTCGCTCCTCCCCGTACATTTAGGCCGTCCGGCCGGCCGGAGAATCCGTGCATGAGTATTTCCAGCCTCACCGCCAAGTATCGTCCGCAAACCTTTGAGGATGTGGCCGGACAGCAGGCGGTTAAGACCATTTTATCCCGCGCCGCGGCCGAGGACCGGGTGGCTCCGGCATACCTTTTTTCCGGAACCCGGGGCGTGGGCAAGACCACCATTGCCCGCATCTTTGCCAAGGCTTTGAACTGCGTGCAGGACCCTACGGGAGAGCCCTGCAACGAATGCGCCCGCTGCAAGCAGGCTACGGCAGGAGTCTTTCCGGATGTGATCGAGATCGTCGGCGCTTCGCACAACAAGGTGGAGGATGCCCGCAGTCTCAAGGAAGACATCGGATATGCTCCCCTGGAAGGCCGTTATAAGGTCATCATCATTGACGAAGCGCATATGCTCACCGTTCAGGCGTTCAATGCGCTGCTTAAAACGCTGGAAGAACCACCCGCACGGGTGACCTTTATCATGGCCACCACTGAGGTGCGCAAATTCCCGGCTACCATCATTTCCAGATGCCAGCATTATGTATTCCAGATGCTTTCCCAGCAGGAACTCGCCGAGCATCTACGGGGCATCCTTGATCTGGAAGGGGTGAACTACGATGCCGGTGCCGTGGAGATTATCGCCAAACGTGGTGCGGGAAGCGTCCGCGATTCCATGTCCCTGTTGGGGCAGGCCCTGGCCTTGACCCAAGGGGAACTGCGCGAAGACGATGTTCGTTCCTTCCTTGGTCTGGCCGGGCAGGATGTCTTTTTTTCCTTGATGCAGGGGATTCACGACCGGGATCTGGTGGCGGTGGAGCACGTGCTGCGTGGGGTTTTGGACCAGGGTCTGGACTTGGGATTTTTTCTCCGCGAGCTGGCTGGGTGTTGGCGCAACCTCTTTCTGCTGCGACAGGCTGGCGAGGGAGCATTGGGGCTGATCAACCTTTCCGAAGATGATGCTCGTACCTGGCTGGAATGGGCGGGGCGGTTCCACCCAACGCAGATTCATGCCTCATGGCAGATGACGCTGGAGGGACAACGCCGGGTCATGACCAGTATGGAACCGGCTATGGCTTTGGAATTGTTGTTGCTTAATCTCGCTTCCCTACCGGACTTGCTGGATTTGGAAGCATCCGGAGCTCCGTTGCCCCCTCCACGCCGACAGGTTGGGCATACAGGAAACGGTACGGTTGGCTCCGGGCATCCTGCCGCAACCAGTGCTTCTGTGACGACCTCTGCTGGAACTTCGAGGTCTGGTCCCAAGATGGGGCAAGGCCAGGGGGGAAGCGCAGCCGGAGCCTCTTCGTCCGTGCGCTCCGCTCAGGGGCGTGGGCGTCGTGATACTGCGCCTGCACCGCACCGTCCTGAAGAACAATATGCCTCGGACGAGGATATGGAGCCGGGGCTAGCTGAACAGCGCGAATCTGTTGCCGATACTGGGGAGACTTCGCTGAAATCGACGACTCATGCGGCTTTTACGGATTCGCCGTCGCAAGTCCGCTCCGCACGGGAGCCGGAAGAAAAGGCGTCTCAACTTCGTTTTTCTCCGCCCGGTCCATTGACCTGGCCTGCCTTTCGGGAGTTCATCCGAGATAAAAACGGCGAAAGTGACTTCAGCGCGACCAACTTGCGAGGTGTTTCCGGCCGATATGAAGACGGGACACTCCAGGTGCGCTGCCCCAATTCTTTTATGGGAGATCGGTTGCAGCGCGGCGGCAGCGGGCAGGCTTTTCTGAAACTGGTGCGGGAGTATTTCGGCCCGGAAACCGAATTGCTCGTTACCGTGGATGACGGCCTGACCGCCATGACCAATCAGCAACGGTTGCAGGAGATGGAAAAACACCCTGCTGTGCTGCGCGTGAAGGCCGTGTTTGACGCCTCGGTCAAGGAAGTCGTTCCCCTCGATTTGAAATAATTTTTTGGTGTATTGTTGGGCGACGAGATATGGCGGCGTGTTTTGCTGATTTGGACGGGCACGTCGTTGCATTGGGTAAACTCGTAATGGAGGAACCAGATGAAAGGCATGAATGATATGATCCGCCAGGCGCAGATCATGCAGCGTAAGATCGCTGATATGCAAGAGAAGCTTAAAACCCAGGAAGTGGAGGCCACAGCCGGCGGCGGCATGGTCCGGGTCAAATGCACGGGCGGCCAGGAACTGTCCGAGATCGTCATTGATCCCACTGTGGTGGAGAGCGGTGATGTGGAAATGATTCAGGATCTGGTCCTGGCGGCGGTCAATGAAGGCCTGAAAAAAGCCAAGGAAATGATGGAGCAGGAAATGGGTTCCATTACCGGCGGTCTGAATATCCCGGGTCTGTTTTAGGAGCGTTGTGTGCAGAAGCTCCCTGCTCCTTTGCGTGAGGTGGTGGACCAATTTGCCGGACTTCCCGGCATCGGCCCTAAATCCGCCCTGCGTATCGCTCTGACCTTGTTGAAAATGCCGGAAGAACGGGCCCGGGCCTTTGGGCGTTCGATCCTGGACTTGCGCGATAATCTCTGCATTTGCCGTGAATGCGGCTCGCTTTCCGAGTCTGACCCGTGCGAGCTGTGTGCCGACCCCGAGCGGGACGGCTCGCAGCTTTGTGTGGTGGCGGAATGGGATTCGTTGCTGGTGCTGGAGGAGATGGGGCAGTTCCGGGGGCGTTACATGATCCTTGGCGGCCTGCTGGATCCTTTGGGCGGAACAGATGCCTGTAATCTGGAATTTGAACGTCTTAAGACGCGCCTGGAGCGCGGCGAGGTCAAGGAATTGATCTTGGCCTTGGGAGCCACGCTGGAATCGGAATCCACCTGTTCCTACGTCAAGAATCTGGTGGAAAAAGGTTGGCCTGGTGTGCGGGTGTCCCGCCTGGCGCAGGGCATCCCCATGGGCGGCGAAGTGAAGTATATGGACAAGGAAACGTTGCGGCAGTCGCTAATGCACCGCCAGTCCTTTTAATCCGCAATGCTCACGGCAACGGAGCAGGAGGGCGCAGGTAATGCCGCCGAAAGGTGGGTCCCTGCTTCTCCTTGCCTTGCTCCGGCGGGCATTTGCCAGTACAAGGGCCGGAACCCCGGCCCTTTTGCCTTTTGGGCCGGATGATCGGAGTCCGCATGTCTGCCATTCTCAATGCTGAAGTTCAGTCCGTTGTCTACCATAATGAGGAAAACGGTTGGGTCGTGGCGCGGGTGAGCGCCAAGGATGAACCTGGCCTGATAACCGTGGTAGGCACTTTGGGGCGGCTTACCCCTGGTGAAACCCTTGCCCTGAAGGGGAGCTGGAAGACCCACCCTAAGTTTGGGCGGCAGTTTGACGTGGAGACTTTTGAACAGGCCCGGCCTGCCACGGAAAACGGCGTTATCAAGTACCTGGCCTCCTCGGCCATCAAGGGTATTGGCCCGGCCACAGCGGAGCGCATGGTCGGACGATTTGGGGTGGAAGTCTTGGATATTCTAGATGATGATCCGGAGAAGCTCCTGGAAATCAAAGGAATATCCAAGAACAAGCTGAAAGATATCCTGGAATCCTGGGATAAGCAGCGGGAAATCAAGAATCTGATTGTTTTTTTGCATAGCCATGGGGTCCCTCCCACCTTTGCCGGGCGTATTTTCAAATTACATGGAGCGCGGTCCGTACAACGGCTGAAGGACAATCCCTACGAGCTGGTGTATGAAATCCGCGGCGTGGGGTTTCGCACTGCGGACAACATGGCCCTGAAGCTGGGCTTTCCGCCGGACTCGCCGCAGCGTATTCAGGCCGCCCTGGTGTTCTGCCTTTTTTCCATGAGTGAACGGGGCGGACATCTTTACGTTCCCCGGGAGAAGTTGCTGCATGAGGCGGGAAAGCTGCTGGATCAGGTGGGTTTCGACCTGCTTGAGGATGCCCTCGTTGTCCTCCAGGAGAAAAAACGCATTCATATAGAAGATCTTCCTGGCGAAGAGCACGGCCAGGCCGTCTATCTTTGGCATTTCTACCGTTATGAACGGGAAATCGCCCAACGGCTGCATGCGTTGCTGTCCCATCCCTCGCCGGTGAGCCGTACTGAAGTGGAGCAGGCCTTGCCCAAGGTGGAAGCGGAACTTGGTTTCGAACTCACGGAAGAGCAACGCGAAGCCGTGTTTGGAGCCTGTGCTAACAAGGCTTTCATTATTACGGGCGGTCCGGGGACAGGGAAGACCACCATTACGCGGGCTGTGGTTGCCACACTTCGCCGGTTGGGGCTGAAGCCCAAACTGGCCGCTCCCACGGGGAGAGCGGCCAAACGACTTTCTGAAGCCACGGGGCGTACAGCCCTGACCATGCATCGACTGTTACAATTTCAGCCTGATGGCGGTTTTCAATATGGGGAAGACAAGAAACTGAAGGCTGACGCCATGTTGGTGGATGAAGCTTCCATGCTGGACGCGCACCTGTGTCTTTCCGTGCTGCGGGCATTGCCTTTGACTTGTCGGCTTATCCTGGTGGGCGATGTGAACCAGCTTCCCAGCGTGGGGCCGGGCAACGTACTTGCTGACTTGATCCACTCCGAAGTTCTGCCCACGGCTAGGCTGTCGCATATTTTTCGGCAGGCCCAGGAAAGCGCCATCGTGACCAACGCCCACCGCATCAATGACGGACAATTTCCAGAGGAGAGCCCTCATGCTCCGCCGCGTGCGGATTTCTTTTGGGTTCGTCAGGATGATCCGTCCCAGGTTCAGCGCATCATCGTGGAGACTGTGTGCGACCGCATGGCCGAGCGCTATGGTCTTGATCCCATGCGGGATGTGCAGGTTTTGACGCCCATGCACAAGGGCGAGGTGGGCACCCAGGCATTGAACAAATTGCTCCAGGAGCGGCTTAATCCCCGGCCCGCCATGTTTCGCGGGCGGGAGATCAAGCGCGGGAATCAAGTGTTTCGGCCTGGGGATCGTGTATTGCAGTTGCGCAATAACTACGAAAAGGAAGTGTTCAACGGCGATTTGGGGTGGATTGCGGACGTGGACGCCTCTGCCGGAGAGCTGTCCGTGGATTTCGAAGGAAATTTGGTGTATTATGAAGCGTCCGAACTGGACGACCTGACCCTTGCCTATGCGGTTTCCGTGCATAAATCCCAAGGCAGCGAGTACCCGGCCATTGTCGTACCTGTGGTGACGCAGCATTTCATTATGTTGCAGCGCAACCTGCTCTACACGGCTTTGACCCGTGCCCGGCGTTTGGCGGTCATGGTGGGGGGGACCAAGGCGTTCCGCATCGGGTTGGGCAATGTGGACGCTTTTAAACGACACACCCGTCTTCGGGACCGGCTGCGTTTCCTGTTTGATCAAAATACGCTGGATTGACCGGGGTAGCCTGTTCGGCAAATAGCTTTTTGGGGGCGCGGCAACCTTTTGTTGCCGCGCCCCTTTCTTCCTGGGCCAGATGTGTTATGTTTTCCATGTCAGAAAAAAAATCCCCGGTGGCGATTCATGCCACCGGGCGGTATTGTGGGAACCAATCAAAAGAGGATCAGTATGCTGAGTACCAAAATGGAAGAAGCCGTCAACGAACAAATCAAGTGGGAATTCTATTCCGCCTACCTGTACCTCTCCATGTCCGCCTATTTTCAGGATCTGGGGCTTCCCGGATTCGCCCAGTGGATGGAGGCTCAGTATCAGGAGGAGGTCTTCCACGCCATGAAAATGTTCCGCTACGTAAGCGAACAGGGCGGCCGGGTCCGGCTCCAGGCCATTGAACAGCCTGAACACGAGTGGAAGTCTCCCCTGGACTGCATGGAGTTTTCCCTCAACCATGAGCGCGAAGTGACCCGCCGCATTAACGAGCTCGCCTCGCTGGCTCAGGAAGAAAAAGACCACGCCACGTTCATCTTTTTGCAGTGGTTCATCTCGGAGCAGGTGGAAGAAGAGGACACCTTTGGTGACGTGGTGAGCAAGCTCAAACTTGTGGGAGATGGCGGCGGCTTGTTCATGCTTGACCGGGACCTCGGGACTCGGGTCTTTACCCCGCCGACCAACGCCTAACCAGTGACAGCCCGCGTCAGCCCCGTGCCCGACGCGGTTTTTTTTTCATGGCATGAGCGCGACGTTGCAGCGTCCTTTGGTTCCCAACGACATATTTCAATGAATTTCGGCAAAGGAGGAAGCATGTCTCCAAACGCAATCACCATTCTGATCGGCGGCGAGGCCGGTCAAGGACTGGCGACCATAGGACAACTCATGGCCAAGGCTCTGACCAGAGCGGGGTATGAAGTGTGCGTAACCCAGGACTACCAGTCCCGCATCCGGGGAGGGCACAACACCTTTGCCATCCGTACCGGACCGGAGCCCGTATATGGCCCAGAAGAGGGGATGGACATCCTGGTGGCCTTGAATCAGGAAACCGTGGATCGCCACGCTGCCCATCTGAAGCCTGGGGGCATGGTGGTGGCCGGGCAGAAGGTGGATTTGGACGGCCACCCCGGAGTACAGGTGCCCTTTACGGAATTGGCCTCCAAGGCCATTTACCACAACGTGGCCGCCCTGGGTGTCTTGGGTTCCACTTTGTGCGGGGATCTGGGCATCCTGGAGCGGCTGGTATCCGACACGTTTGCCAAAAAAGGTCAGGAAGTGGTGGACGCCAATCTGGAGGTTTTGCGCAAGGCGTACCATTGGTTCCAAGCTCAGGACTATTCATTCCATTGCCTGTCGCCTGCTTCGGAGGGCAATGCCGCAGATCGGATCATGCTTCACGGCAATGAGGCGTTGGCCTTGGGCGCGTTGGCGGCTGGCTGCAATTTCCTGTCCTTCTATCCCATGACGCCATCCACCTCCATTGCCCTGACGCTCATCGGCAAAGGGGGGGAGCTGGGATTGGTTTCAGAACAGGCCGAGGACGAGATCGCCGCGCTGAACATGGCTCTGGGAGCTTCTTACGCCGGGGCGCGTGCCTGCGTGACCACATCGGGTGGCGGTTTTTCCCTGATGGTGGAAGCCGTGAGTCTGGCGGGCATTACGGAAACCCCGGTGGTGATTTTTTTGGTGCAGCGGCCCGGTCCTGCCACGGGGCTGCCCACCCGGACGGAGCAGGCGGATTTGAATCTTGCCTTGTACGCCGGGCATGGTGAATTCCCTCGGGCGCTGCTCACCCCGGGCACGGTGGAGGAATGCTTTCATCTCGCGCATTGGGCCTTTGACCTTACGGAGCGGTATCAGACGCCCGTGATGGTGCTTTCGGACCAATATCTGGCGGACCAATATTGCTCGGTGCCGCGATTCGACTTTGCTTCCCTGCCGGAGATCACGCCGCCGTTGTTGCAGGTGGACGAACTCGGGACGTATCAAAGATACGCGCTTTCTCCGGATGGCGTCAGTCCTCGTTTGATTCCCGGTTATTGCGAGGCCCTCGTCAAGGTGGACAGCGACGAACACGACGAGATGGGCCATATTGAGGAAGGCCCGGCCAATCGCACGGCACAAAACGAAAAACGGCTGGCCAAGGCTTCGGGCTTGCGGGCAGAGGTGATTCCACCGGAGCTGTTCGGACCGGAGGAGTCGGACCTCTTGTTGCTCTGCTGGGGGTCCGGCCTGGGAGCCTGCCTTGAAGCGGTCGAGCTTCTTCAGGAACGCGGCCACAAGGCGTCGGTCCTGCATTTCAAGCAGGTTTGGCCGTTGCGGGAAGATCAGTTCATGCCTTTTCTTGAAGGGGCCAAAACCGTGGTGGCCGTGGAGGGCAACGCCACAGGGCAGTTTGCCGGACTGCTTCGTAAAGAGACTGGTTTTGCTGTTCAGGGGGCGGTCCTACGGGCTGACGGATATCCCTTGACCGCAACGTACGTGATGCAGGGCCTGGAAAGTTGGATCGCATGAGCCGCAAGGAGGACCACATGGTACGAGTTGAGGACTTTGGAAATTTTGAAACCGCCTGGTGCCCTGGCTGTGGAAACCACTCCATTCTTAAGGCCGTGAAGCAGGCGCTGGCCGGTTTGGACTTGGCCCCGCATCAGACTCTGTTGGTGTCCGGCATCGGCCAGGCAGCCAAATTGCCGCAATATTTGCATTGCAATATGTTCAACGGGTTGCATGGCCGGGCCCTGCCCGCAGCCACGGGAGCCCGACTGGCCAATCCTCGTCTTAAGGTGTTCGCCGTCAGTGGAGACGGCTGCAACTACGGCGAAGGCGGGAATCATTTTCTGGCGGCATTGCGCCGCAACCCGGACATTACGCTGTTGGCCCATGACAACCAGGTTTATGGGTTGACCAAGGGGCAGGCCAGTCCCACCACAGCCCAGGGGCAAAAAACAAAAACTCAGCCCGGGGGGCAGCCGTCGGTGCCCTTGAATCCGGTGGCCATTGCCGTGGCCATGCGTATCAGTCTGGTGGTACGCGCTTTTTCCGGCGAGCCGGACCATTTGGCTGCAATGGTGGCGCAGGCTGCCGAGACTCCTGGCTTTGCTTTGGTGGATATCCTGCAACCCTGTGTTACCTTTAACAAGGTCAATACGTTCCAGTGGTATAAGGAACGCTGCTACATGCTGGGGGATGATCATGATCCCACGAATTGGGCTGCTGCCATGCGCAAGGCCGATGAATTCGGGGACCGCATCCCCCTGGGCGTGATTTGGCGGGGAGATCGGGCGCCCTTTGAATCCTTGGCTCCAGGGCGGGGGACGCCTTTGGCCGAACATCGTTTGGATCGGTCCGCACTTGAGAAGCTGATGGATTCGTTTGCCTGAAAAGCATAACCCAGGTGCATCGCAGGAGGAGAAATGGAAAAGGTGGCCCTGTTCGCCTTTAACGGCGAAATGATGTGTTTTGTACATGCGCTGTTGAACGCCCTGGACATGCATGGCAACGGCAAGGAGGTGGCCCTGGTGTTCGAGGGGGCGAGCGTGCGACTTGTGCCTGAGTTGGAACGAGAGGACAACCCGTTCCATGAGCTGTATGGCAAGGCGCGTTCCGCCGGTCTCGTGGCCGGCGTCTGCCGGGCCTGTTCTTCCAAGCTCGGCGTATTGCATGACGTGGAACGAAGCGGGCTGCCGCTGCTGGACGATATGCAAGGGCACCCTTCCATGCTGAGCTTCATGGACCGTGGTTATGGGGTGATCACTGTATAGCTCCTGGAAGCCAAGTGGCGAGCGGTATTTTGCTTTGTGAACAGGGCGGGCTGCCGTGCTGTTTGGGGCGAGCCTCAGAGGCAGCGTGAGCTGTTTGAAACAGGAGTGTCAGGGCCATTGCGGCGGTCTCGAACGTACGAATTGCCAGGAATGGACTTGGCGTATTTTTTGATCCCTGCGGCCCGTTCACCAATTTCTTTCAGACTGGTGGGACCTTCCACGCCGATAATGCCTAGGGAGATGGCAACCAAAGGGTAATCTCGTCGCATGCCGTCCCGGCCAGCGGCCTTGATCCATCCCCGGGAGCGGTCCTCTTCACAGTAACAGTTGCGGACCAGACGCCGGAAGCAGCGTACCGTGCCCCGACAGATGCGTTCGCTGTGTGCCGGGCTGGTGATGATAACGAAGTCGTCTCCTCCGATGTGGCAGAGCTTGCTGCGTGGATCGCCGTGCCGCCGTGTGGCCCAGGCCAGGATATCCGCGGCAAGCTTGATGATCATGTCGCCGTTCTTGAATCCGTAAGTGTCGTTGTAGACTTTGAAGTTGTCCAGGTCCGCGTAGATTACGTCAAAGCTTTCTCCGGAACGGATGCACGCTTCCAGCTCTTTTTCCACGGCAACATTGCCGGGCAACCCGGAGAGGGGATTGGTCCCCTTGGCCATTTCCACCTGCACCTGGGCTAGGATGTTCATGAGCCTTTGTACTGTAATGACCCCGAAAAGCCGGCCTCCCCGAGTAATAATGATGTCGTCGTAGGCCTTGAGTGGCTCGCGTTCCATGGCTAGCTTGGCGGCCTGCTCCACGGGCATGCGTTCATCCACCACGAGTGGATCCGGGTCCATGACGTTGGTGATCGGTCGGTTGTAGAAGAGGGCCATGCCGTATTGCGTGGTAAGCTGGCGGTTGAGGTGATATTCCATGACCAATCCCCGGGGGATGCCGTCCTGTTCCACGACCAGGTTGGAGGCTTGGCGGTTTTCCTCGAAAAAGTCGCGGGCGGCGCAGGCCAGGAAATTTTGCCCCACGGGATGCGGGGCTTCCGCCAGTTTGCCTACGGGAATGGAGCAGGAAAGTGTTTCTTTGGTCAGGTCGGCCAGTGGCTTGATGGTCTGCGGGTCGATGCTGAGACCGGGCCGCGGAGCGCCGGGCCTGGCAAGGTAGAACCCCTGGCCGAAATGTACCCCCATATCCACCAGGCATGTGGTCTGTCCCTTGGTTTCTATGCCTTCGGCGATGATACGTGAGCCGATTTTATTGGCAAAGGAGACAAACGTTTCAAGCAGTGCTCGTTTGACGGGGTCCCGGTCCACATCCTGTACTAGATTGCGGTCGATTTTGATGAAATCCGGCCGGATTTCCGCGATGGAGAGCAACCCTGAATAGCCGGCTCCGGCATCGTCCACAGCCACAAGAAAACCTTGGGAACGGTAGTGGGCCAGGGTGCGGTAAAAGAGATCGAAATTTTGGACGCTGTGTCGTTCCGTAATTTCAAATACGATGTTTTCCGGGGTCAGTCCGGCTTCGTCCAACAGGCGTAAGGTTTTCCCCGGCGTAAAATTGGGGTCGGCCATGGTTTTGGGGTGAATGTTTAAAAAAAGTTTTTGGTTTCCAGAAAGTTCTCCCAGGTTGGCCAAGGCCTGCTCGCGGCAGATTTCTTCCAATAGGAAAAGACGCTCCAGCTTTTCAGCCATTTCAAAAAGCATCACCGGAGAACGGAACGGGGAATCCTGGGGGCCCCGGGTCAACGCCTCCCACCCGAAGACTGTGCCGGTATGAAAATCCATGATGGGCTGATAGTGGGTTTTGATGCGTCGTTGTTCCAGAATGGATTTGAACTGTTCGGAAAGGTCCAGCTGGTTGATTACGATTTGGGAGTGAGCGGCGGTGCGGGCTTCGTTGATGGCATGCAAGAAGGCGTTGGCCGGTGTTTTCCCGTTGCCGAGCCGGAGAGGGGCAAAGCCCACGCTCAGTTCTACTTCGCGTCCTGTGCGTTGCAGCATGAGCTGCTTGAGGTCGCTTTGCGCTTTGAGCTTGACCGCATAGGTCAGATCTGCAAGTCGTGAATCGCCGACCATTTCTTGAGGCCAGAGCAGGAGTAATTCTCCGGGGTTGCTTTGGAACAACACTATGTTACCGGTTCCCAGTTCCGCTGTACTGGCATTGATCAAGCTGTGTCCGAGCCTTTCTTCCAACTGGCTGGCCAGCCTGGTGCCGTAGAGGTTCGTCAGTAGATAATGGTCTTGAATGCTGAAAAGAAGCAGCACCCAGTGGGAAATGCCACCAAGCTGCTGCTTAAGGTTGGGTTCCGACACGGCCCGGCATGTGGGCTGCGCTTTGCCGTGCAGGCCGGAGCCTGGGCGGAGTATCTCCCGTAACATGGCAAATATCCTGTTGATGGGACAGGGAGCGGCGTGTGCCGCAACAGGCCTTGTTTATCCTGTGCCAAACGGTCTGAGGTGACGTTTGAGTAACGATTTTGTGGCGTTTTGAAGGGCGCAAAAAAAAGCGCACACCAGCCAGGTGGCCGGTGCGCGCCTGAAAGGCGGGAATAGGCGTTGCGTCAGCGGTAGTAAAGGTTGCGCCCCCCGATGGTTAGAAAGGCCTGGTGCAGGTTTTTGCGAATTTCCTTGCGATCCCAGACATCCTGGATATGCCCCCGTTTCAGGGCTTTGAAGCAGTTGTGGTAATCCGGGGGAATGTCGAGCCCTGTGGTTTCCTTGATTACTCCTGGTCCGGCGAACCCTATGCGTGACGATCGTACCGCATATTGATACGGCGAACAGCCCAGGAAGGAGGCCAGCGGTCCGGCGTAGGAGTTGGTATCGTACAGGACCATGTAGAGGCCGCCCGCCTCGATGTAATGGCGCACGGCCATGGTGACTCGGGGCATTTGGATCAGGCCGTTGACGCCTTCTTGGATTCGGATGCCGGCTGTGCCGTGGATGTAAGCCAGGAAGGGCTGGTGCCGTTTGCGGGCGATTTCCAGAGCGCGGACGAATTTTTCCCCTTCGGCCGCCCCCACGGAGCCGCCGCGAAAGTCCGCCACCAACATGGCGCAGGTCAGGCGGATGCCCAGAAGTGAGGCGTTGAAGGTCATGCAGGCGCTTTCCAGCCCGGTTTTATCCTTGGCTTTTTGGACCCGCTCTTCAAAGTTGGGGAAGTTGGTGGGGTTGGCGGACGCGATATTCCGGTTGAATTCCTGGATGGAATCCTTGTCAAAGATGTTCGCCAAGTACCATTGATACTCCATGCGGAAGTGATGACCGCAATTGGGGCAGGTGCCGGCGAAATCGTCGAATAGGTCTCTGGCCCAGATGTCCAGGCAGCCGTTCTTGGCCGTGTTCGGGCAGGAGATTTCTCGGTCCAGTCGGGCCTGGGGGCTGACGTACCGTGCCAACGCCTCGTTTCCATTGGGTTCATTGGGCTGGCTGAGGTGGGTCAGTTCGTCCACCTTTTTCCCGCCGGAACTGCCGTTCATGCCCAGGAGTCGAAACATGGCCTGACGCATCTGGTTCATGCGGCTGGCAACGGCGTGCAGCTCGTCCGTGGCCTCGGCAGTCACGTTTTTGATGCTTTTGCCCATGGCGCGGAGCACTTTGTAGCGGATGACGGAATGGGCCGTATCCACGAAGCTCTTGTTGGCCATAAACATGCGCTGGAACAGGGAACGGTTGTCCTTGTAGGCGTGTTTGGAAAGCCCCATGAATTTTTTGCGGCGCTTGGTGATCAGGCGCTGCCGGGAGCTTTGGCTCAGATGCCAGCGGACAAAGATTTTCTCCACGTCCGAAGGATCGTCGCTGCGCCATTTCATGGCCAGCTTACGCAAGAAGCGCAGGCTGCGCACGGAGAGCGCCACATTGTCCGTGGCGCGGATCACCTCGCCGCGGAGCCGCTTGAAGAAGTCGAAGTGTTCGGGCCGGGCTCCCAGGGCGGGCTCCTGAACCACGACATCGATGTAACCGTTTTTGCGGTTGTCCTGGGCGGTGATGCGCTGATGCAGGGCGCACTTTTCAATGAGTTCCTGGCTGGCGCGTTGGCCGGGCTTGATGCGGCCTTCAATGGCGGCGGCTCCTTCCGGAGAAATGACGGAATAATACCCGTGGGAGAGCATCAGCCGCCGGTCCGCCATGGCAATGGCTTCGGCTCCGCCGGATCCGCCTTCGGAGAACACCGCCACAATGGGCACGGACAGACCGCACATCTCATAGATGTTCTCAGCGATCTGCTGGGCCGCTCCGGGATAGTCCTCAATAGGGTAGGAACCGGGCGTAAAGACGTAGGTATGGATGGGGATGTTTTCCTGCGCGGCAACACGCATGTACTTCAAGGCATTGGCATTGCCCCAGGGCTTGATGGAGCCTCCGTTTCGAAACTCCTGCCCGTGTCCTTTTTCTTGCCCCACCACCATGACCGGCTGGTTGTAGGTCCGTTTGCCCACGCGACGGGTGATGCAGGCGCGGGCAATGACCATGCCCGGGTCGATGCTGTTTTCATCCCGCCCGCCGATCTCGTTATAGTTGTCATAGACGTTTTCCAGGATATCCCGCAGGCAGATGCGCTCCGGATGGCGCACGATGCGCACTTTATCCATGGCCGTCAGTTCATGGTCAATGCTTTCCTCCAGAACCTGGAGGCGTTGTTCATGGGCCTTGAGCGAAGCCATAAGCCGCTCGTCACCGCATGTGTCGTTGATTTCGAATTCGGACAGCTTGTCCAGAAAGGCATCGAGACGCGGATTGCGCTTTTCGCCGAGGATGTCCTGGGCGTATTTGACGCGTTGCCTCAGCTCTTCGAGCTTCTTTTCAATATCCATAGACTTCCTTTTCTGTGCCGGAAAAAGGGCGTTGACGCTGGGCTAGAATTCCAGCAGCCCCTTATTTTTCATCCGCAGAAAATCAAGGTTCGACTTGAGTTCCAGGCCGGACGCGTCCCGGCCTTCCAGTTCTATTCCGTCCAGGGCCACCACGCCGCGGGCCTTGGCTTCTTCCAGGTCCTGTCCCCAGATAATGGCCAAAGCCAGGTTGGGGTCATATTCCGTAGGAATCTGGTAGGCGCGGTCCGTAGGCACATGGGTATGCATGGTCAGCCAGGGCGCGTCCTTCCAATTGAAGGAGGCGATTTCTCCGGCCCAAGGCTGGAACCGGTTGGTGGTGTCTTCGGCGATGATGCGATATTCGATGCTCACGCCTTCGAAAGTGATGTCGTTTTGCGTATACCCCATGGGCTCGCCAAGGGCCAGACGGATTTGTTCACGCAGCAGGTTGACGCCGTTTTTGCCGTGAATGCGCGCAATGGCGGCGGAAACACCGTTTTCAACTTGTATGCGAGTGTTCACTTCAAGGAGGAACGGATCACCTTTGGGGGTTACGATCCACTCCCAGGTCCCTACGTTGTCATAATTGATGGCTTCTGCCATGCGCAGTGAATAGGCCGTAATGTCGTCCAGGACCTTTTGCGCGTCAAAGGCGTAGGTCATGCCGCTTGGGTAGAATCCAGGCGCGGTTTCAATGCGTTTTTGACGTCCCGGGCTCTGCACGGAGCAGTTGCGGGTGCCGAAGTTCACATGCCGCTTGCCGGAGCGCTCGGAGACCACCTGCACTTCGAGGTGGTTGAAGTCGAAAATGCGCTGCTCGATGAGCACGCCCTCGTCGTTAAACTGGCGCATGGAGTAGTTCCGGATGCGACGGTAGACTTGGCGGAAGCGGTCCATGTCCGGCACCTCGTCGATGCCCATGCCGCCTCCGCCAGCCGATGCCTTGACCAAAACCACAGGACAGGAAATGCCTTGGCCTTCCTGGAAGGCGAAAAGGCTTTCCGCGATTTCCTCGGCTTCGAGTTCGTCGTAAATGGCACGGTCCGACCCGGGAACCGTGGGAACGTTCAGGCTGCGGGCCAAGCGTTTGGTGTTGATTTTGTCGCCCAGGTCCCGAATGACCCACCACGACGGGCCGATGAAGATCATGGGTCGTTCTCGCTGGACCACACGCCGCGCAAAACGGTAGTTTTCGGAAAAAAATCCGTAACCGGGATGCACAGCCGTGGCTCCGGAGGCATCCGCCACACTGAAGAGTTCGCCCGCATCATTGTAGGAGCTGATGCGGTACACGCACCCCTCACCGCCAAGGCGGCGAGCGGTTTCCACGTGTCCGGAGGCTTGGTCTTCCGTGGTATACACGGCGACAAATTCATGCCCCAAGTCGTGGCAGGCTTCCATAATACGTACAGCTATTTCGCCACGATTGGCGATAAGGACCTTGTGTTTGTTCACGGTGATACGTCTCCAGGACAGGATTCACGAGAGGGTCTTGGCATATCGTTTCTTGTGCGTGGATGCAAGTACACGCTTCCCCCTCCCTTGGCGGGCTATACGGCATGTGTCGCCGTGCGGCAAGAGCGATGGATTTATAGTGGATCTTTTTACTAAAAATGGGTAGAGTCCTATTATGTAGTCTATTTTTAAGTGATAAAATTACTAAAAATGTAAAATAACAGCTGCGGAGGACAAGGATGCAGTATGTAATTGTCGGCAATGGAGTTTCCGCCATCGGCGCCATTGAAGGCATTCGCAGCCGCGACGGGCAGGGGCGGATCGTGGTGGTCAGTGACGAAGCCGTGCCCACCTATGGCCGTCCGTTGATTTCGTATTACCTTGCGGACAAGATCAAGCCGGAAACCATGCCATTTCGTCCCGAGGAGTGGTACCAGCGCAATGGGGTGGAAATGAAGCTTGCGTCCCGCGTGGTGGAGGTGGACCGTCAAGCCGGGGCCATTGTTTTGCAGTCCGGCGAACGCATTGCGTATGACCGGCTGTTGCTGGCCACGGGAGGAACTCCGGTTACGCCCGACATCCAGGGGGTGGAGGGGCCCGGCGTGTTCAATTTTACGACCATCCGTCATGCCGAGCAATTGCGGGAGGTGGTGGATTCCGTGCGTAGCGTAGCTGTGGTGGGAGCCGGACTCATCGCCCTTAAGGCGGCCGAAGGATTCGCGGAAAAAGGCGTCCCTGTAACCATGATTGTGCGTTCTCGCATTATGCGGGCTTATTTTGACAAAGTCGCCGGGGACATGGTGGTCCGGCATTTACAGGAGCATGGCCTGGCCTTCCGGCAGGAGGCCGCCACGCGGGCTATTGTCCGTCGTCATGACGGCAGTATTGAAGGCGTGGATACGGATAAGGGGTTTGTCCCGGCGGACGTGGTGATCGTGGCTGCGGGG
>JAQVYA010000056.1 GCA_028708865.1 Desulfovibrio sp.
GATCCGCAAACCCCGGCGAGCATGCACGTCTCCGCACGGTTCATCGAAAAAAGCCTTGAGGAGATGGCCACTCCCAACGTCGTGACTGCCGTACTGGGCAACTACCGAGCCTTTGACACCATGTTGGAGACCATCGTGGTATTCACGGCCGGCCTGGCCTGCTTTTTTATCCTGCGGACCCGCGAACCCTGCGAAGACGCTGCCCCGCCTCCTCCCATGGAAGCCCCCCAGGAGCTTGTCGGACAGGATTTGGTAGTCAAGACCGTGGCGCGCACGTTCATCCCGTTGATCCAGCTTTTTGGCCTCTACGTTCTGGCCCATGGACACTACAGCCCTGGCGGCGGGTTTCAGGGTGGGGTCATCTTTGCCGCCGCATATATCCTGCTGGCCGTGTCCCATAACATGCAAACGGCCCTGCGGCACATGAGCGAACGGGCCACGCATCTGCTCTCAGCCGCCGGAGTACTGCTCTTTGCCGGAATCGGAGTGATCTGCATGACCAAGGGAGTCAACTTTCTGGACTACGACGGTTTGGCAGGCATTTTGGGCATGCCCCTGGCTACGGGGCACTCCTTTGCCATTCTGCTGATCGAGACCGGTGTGGGCCTAACCGTCACCGCCGCCCTGGTCATGATTTTCAAGCTGCTGTCTTCCCACGGAGCAGTGCAGGAGGGCTTCTAAATGCATTCGCTGGGGGAAATCTTCGCATCCCACTTCAATTACATAGCCTATGTGGCGATCATGATGGTCGGACTCTACGCCATGGCCGCCAAGCGCAACCTGATCAAAAAGATCATCGGCCTGGGCATATTCCAGACCTCGATCATGCTGCTGTACGTCTCCATCGGCGCCAAGAAAGGGGCCACGATCCCCATTCTGGCCAAAGGAGCGACCGCCATTCGTCCGGCCGACTACATCAACCCCTTGCCGCACGTGCTCATGCTGACGGCCATCGTGGTCTCCGTGGCGACCTTGGGTGTAGCCCTGGCGCTGGTCCAGAAGCTGCACAAGCACTTCAACAGCATAGAGGAAGACGAAATCCTCAAGGAACTGCGCCGCTAATATGCAACTCCCAGTTCTGACGATACTCTTTCCATTGTTTGGTGCCTTTGTCACCGTGGTCTTGGCATGGAGCATCCGTGGGCGCAGCGGTCGGAGTGTGATGCCCGTCGCAATCAGCGCCCTTGTTTTCAGTGCGGCCTGTGCGGCTGTGCTCTTCATGCAGGTGCTCAGCACCGGTTCTCAAACGTATCTTCTGGGTGGCTGGGCGCCGCCGTGGGGCATCAGCCTGGTGGTGGACCCGCTCTCCGCCCTCATGCTGCTCGTGGTTTCCGTTGGCGCCCTGCTGAACCTGGTCGCCTTCAGCTTCACACCAAGCAAATGGCCCCTGCGGAAGACCCCGGCGTTTCTTGGGCTGTATCTCCTGGCCACGGCCGGGCATCTGGGTATCGTGGCCACGGGCGACGTCTTCAACCTCTTTGTCTTTATCGAGGTTGCCGCGCTGTCCAGCTATGCACTGCTGTCCCTGGGCGGCCGCCGGGCAACCTTTGCCAGTCTCAACTATCTCCTGGTGGGATCTGTAGGCGCTTCCCTCTACTTGCTGGGGGTCGGATATCTTTACATCAAGAGCGGCTCCCTGAACATGCTCGACATTGCGCGCATACTGACGACCATGCCCTTGTCCACCACCGCCCTGACCGGATTTGCCGTGCTCATGCTCGGACTGTGGATCAAAATGGCCGTCTTTCCCTTCCACGCGTGGCTCCCGGCAGCGTATGCCAGCGCAAGTCCCGTCACTTCCGGACTGCTCGCCCCCATGACCACCAAGGTCATGGCTTACGTGATCGTCCGCATGCTGATCACGGTGTTCCCTCAAAACTTCCTTTCCGCCATGTTGGGATTCTCTTCGATGGCGGTCTGGCTGGCCTGCATCGCCATCATTGCCGGAGCGCTCTTGGCCATCGCCCAGCAGGATCTGCGGCGCATGCTTTGCTTCATCTTGGTGGCCGAAGTGGGCTACATGCTGGGCGGCGCGTTTCTGGGCAACGACACGGCCATGACCGGTACCATCCTGCACATCCTGGCTGACGCGGCCATGACCCTGACGCTGTTCATGGCCGTAGGCATTATTGTGGCCCGCACCGGGAGCAGCCGCATTCGCGACATGGACGGAATGTTCACCATCATGCCCGTGACCATGCTGGCCTTTACCGCCGGAGCGCTTTCCATGATCGGCGTGCCTCCCTTCTGCGGTTTTTTCAGCAAGTGGTACTTGATAAGCGGCGCCTTGGAAGCAGGGCACTGGGTGTTTGCCGGCTCGCTCATCCTCTCGAGTCTGGTCAACGTCCTTCTCTTTTTCCGCGTCTTTGAACGGGCCTTTTTTCGCCAACCTTCCACGGCCGCCGTCCAGGGCACTGGGAACTGGCAACAATTGGCTCCGTTGTGCTTCATCGCTTTGCTGCTGCCGGCCATCGGTCTGGCCACAGGCGGCATTGTCCAACAAATCATCCAGCCTGCGCTCCAAGGCGTCCTATAGGTGCAGACCATGCTGATTTCTGAATCCACGCTGCCCCTACTTACATTGCTGGCTCCTCTTTTGGCCGTCCCGGCCATCCTGATGGCCCGCAACCCCAACATACGCGAGGCATTCACCTTTTTGGCAGGATTCCTGCTGCTGGGCACTCTTTTGCTCATGCTTCCAGGCGTCCTGGCCGGCAATACCCCTGAAATAGTCCTTTTCCCGGTCATACCCGGCGCCCCCATCGCCCTGCGCATGGACCCGGCCGGCATGCTGTTCGCTCTCGTGGCTTCGGTTCTGTGGATCATCACCACCGCCTATGCCATAGGATACATGCGGACCAAGCAGGAACAAAACCAGACCCGCTTCTATGCTTTTTTCGCCGTATCGCTGTTCGCCACCATGGGCGCGGCCATGTCCGCCAACCTCCTCACACTGTATCTTTTTTATGAACTGCTTTCCTTTTCCACCTATCCGCTGGTAGGCCACCACCAAAGCGACGAAGCCAAAAGCGGCGCCCGCAAATACCTGACCTACCTTGTTTCCACGTCCATTGGCCTGGCCCTCCCGGCGTTGCTGGTTACGGCGCTGTTGTCCGGGACTCTGGACTTCGGCGGCGCCCCGTTGCTGGCAGGGAAGGTCGGCCCTTCTGCCGGGGCAGTGCTTCTGGTGGCCTTTCTTCTGGGCTTTGCCAAGGCCGCGCTCATGCCTGTTCACGGTTGGCTGCCTGCGGCCATGGTCGCCCCCACGCCGGTCAGCGCATTGTTGCATGCCGTGGCCGTGGTCAAGGTCGGCGCGTTCTGCGCCGTCCGGGTGGTGACCGAGGTCTTTGGCATGGAGTTCCTCAGCTCGCTGGGGCTCGGGGCCATCATCACAGGGCTGGCAGCCGTGACCATGCTGGTGTCATCCTTCACCGCCCTGACGCAGGACGGCCTCAAACGGCGGTTGGCATTTTCCACCATCGGCCAATTGTCCTACATCGTGCTCGGAATCGGCATGCTCAACACCGTGGCTGCGGCCGGCGGCATTCTGCACATCGCCATGCATGCTTTCGGCAAGATCACCCTGTTCTTCTGCGCGGGCGCCATCTATGTAGCCACCGGCGAAAAATACATCAGCCGCATGGGAGGCATCGGTCATCGCATGCCACTGACTATGCTCGCTTTTTTAATCGGTTCACTGGCCATCATCGGTGTTCCGCCCACGGGAGGATTCCTGAGCAAGTGGCTCCTGCTCAATGGCAGTCTGCTGGGTGACCACTGGTTGCTGGCCGGAGTGTTGGTGGTCAGCTCGCTCTTAAATGCGGCCTACTTCTTGCCTATTGTTTACAAGGCGTGGTTCTGCACGCCGGCGGAAGCGCAGCACACAGGCCCCATGCGCGAGGCCCCGACCTGGTGCCTGGTGCCGCTGCTGGGAACTGCCGCCCTGTCCGTGGGTGTCTTCTTTTACCAAGAAACCCTGACGACCCTGGCCACCATGGCCGCCCGGTTCTAGGAGAATGCGAATCCATGACTGAACAACACGACTTTTTCAGCCGCCCCTCAGTAAAGCGGACTCTCTGGATTCTGCTGTACGCAAGCTGTGCCGTTACGGTGCTTGCAGGTTTTCTCTTTCCAACCAAGGCGCCCTTTGGTTTCGCCTCCTTTTTCGGCTTTTACGCCATCTTGGGCTTCGCCGCCTGCGCCGGACTCATCCTACTGGCAAAATGCATGGGCAAATTTCTAAAAAAGCCTGGTGACTATTATGATACGTAGCCTAAGCCCGATCCTTCCCTTCCTGGTGGGCGGATTGCTGCTGCCTTTGTTGCCTGCCAAGCACCGAACCAAAGCACTCCTTGCCATAGCGGCCTTAGGGCTGCTTGTGGTGCACAGTCTGGATACCGGCAGCACCGGCAATGCGACGTTCATGGGCGTTGAACTGGCTCCCGTGCGCGTTGACGGCCTGAGCAAAGTCTTCGGCTACATCTTCACCATCAATGCTTTTGCGGCGTTCCTCTTTGCCTACAAACTGGACGACCTTCGCCAACATCTGGCGGCCCTGTTTTACATCGGCGCTTCCTTGGGCGCGGTCTTTGCCGGGGACCTCATCACCCTCTATGTGTACTGGGAAATCATGGCCGTGGCTTCCACCATGTTGATTCTGGCCCGGGACACCAAGGCCTCCTACAATGCAGGCATGCGCTACATTCTGGTGCACTTGTTCGGCGGCCTGTTGCTCCTGCTCGGCATCCTCTTGCATATTCAAAATACGGGCAGTGCGGCCTTCGGCCCCTTCGCGGAACACACCCTGGCGGCTTGGCTCGTTCTCGGCGGCGTATTGATCAACGCCTCGGCCGTGCCCTTCTCCAGCTGGCTATCCGACGCTTACCCGGAATCCACGGTTACCGGCGGCGTCATCCTGTCGGCCTATACCACCAAGACCGCGGTCTACGCCCTGTTGCGAGGCTTCCCCGGCTGGGAAGTCCTGATATTCATCGGCTGCATCATGGTCATCTACGGCATTATTTACGCCTTGCTGGAAAATGACATGCGGCGCATCCTCGCCTATTCCATCACCAACCAGGTGGGCTTCATGGTCACGGCAGCGGGTATTGGTACAGCCATGGCCATCAACGGTGCCGCTGCCCATGCCTTTTGTCACATCATTTACAAGGCCCTGCTGTGGATGTCTGCCGGAGCTGTTCTGGCCCAGACCGGGCGGAGCAAGTGCACCGAGTTGGGCGGGTTGTGGAAGTCCATGCCCTGGACCATGGTTTTGGGAACCATCGGCGCATTGGCCATCTCCTCCCTGCCCCTGACCAGCGGCTTCACCAGCAAGTCCTTGATTTTGCAGGCCGCCGGAGACGAGGGATGGGTATTGGCCTGGACAGCCCTGGAAATCGCCTCGGCCGGTGTCTTTCTGCATGCGGGCATCAAATTCCCGTACTTTGTGTTTTTCAATGTGGATCGGGGGTTGCGTCCCAAGGAGGCGCCGCCGCACATGCTCGCGGCCATGGGAATCCTTGCATTCCTGTGCATCTTCCTGGGCGTGTACCCGGACCCGCTCTACGCTGTTCTGCCTTTTGCCATGGATCCCACCTTCACCGTGTACAAGGCAGGAAAGATCGTGGGGCAGATGCAACTGCTCATGTTCTCGGCCCTGGTCTTTTTCCTTTTCCTGAAGCTGCTCAAACGAACGGACACCATAGCCCTGGAGGTGGACTGGCTGTATCGCAAGGGCGGCACCCTGCTGTACCGAGGTGCAGACAGTTTCTTCAACGGCTTGAATGCCGCAACCGCTCTCTTTGTAAAGCGTACCGTGAGCCGGCTGGATAAACTGAGCAAAGAGCTTCCCGAGCGCCTTGCAGTATGGTTCGCGGGTCCGCTCATGACTTGGAATGATGAACCCCGCGAAAAAGGTGAAAAGGAACTGCGCTCGGCAGTGGCCACCGGCACCGTTGCCGTGGGCGCAACCCTGGTAGCCATCATCCTGGCTTTGGCGCTTGTGGTGGCTTTCGCTCTTTAGCGACTCTCCATGGCTCTCCCGCAAATAAAGGAACCACCAAAAGCAAAGGCCCGGTTAGCAAATCTGCTGACCGGGCCTTTGGAAATTTGTGGTGAAGGCGGGGGGAAGTGAACCCACTTCTTCTTGAATGCCATTCTTGAGGCCACAAAACACAAAAGATCAATTAACACACTAAAAAATCAAGATATGCTCGCCAACAAGCCACTTCAAAACTGAGAGTGCTTTGACCCAACTTCAGTAACTGAGAAGAGAGGTGAATTGTCTAACTGAAATATGCCGCTCAGTGGTCCAACAGGGTGGCCCTTCTTCTTTCTTTTTATTCATCGCCCCTGTTTTTCCCTTACACGTTTGATTGCGGCCTCAAGCTGATCCCGACGGGCGGACGCGGTTTGGCAGGTCTTTAAGACGTAATAGGCGGTCTGCAGAACCTGGGTGGTGCGCGGGCTTTTCGGCAGGGTATGAATATCCAGGTATTTATCCAGAGTCTGGGTCCGCCGCCATCCATTACGGTCGGAATAGACCCGCCATATTTCGGACTCCTCTGCCAGGTCGGCCTTTGTCCGGCCGGTGGATTCCACCCAGTAATGAATGATCCGGTTCATCAGATCGACAATGAGTTCCGGCAGCGACGCAGAATTTTTTGAAGAATGGATCAACAATGGGTTCCGGCAGCGACTCATGATTTTTTGGACAGTCCGGTTCCGGACAGGGGCTGAATCAGGAAATACATCTTTGATCAAGGCCGTGGCATCGTTGATATCCGCAGCCTTGAGTTTGCTGAAGATTTGGATGCGATACTGGTCTGCCGTTTCTTCACTGACGCCCAGCGCGGCGGCAATTTGCCCGGTGTCCTCCCCTTTCGCCATCCGCTGCAACACATCGAATTCCTGCCTGCACAATATTTTTTTGAGAAGGATTTCCTTGACCTGTTCCACCGTCAATATGGTTTCCCCGGAGACGGCGTCGATACATGAGATATTGCCGAGGGCTTCCATATTCTGGTCCGGGGAGAGTTCAAAGAGCATCATGCTGAGCCAGACGTCGCCCGTATCGGTCAATTCAAGCGTGATGTTTTGGTAGTGGACACGGATCATTTTATTCTGGTCGTTTCGCATCCGGTATTCCGCGATTATCTTGTAATTCTTGCGCTGATCAACCGGGAGGCCGGACACGCAATCCCAGACAAAGGCGGACCCGTTCATCATGATCATGGCATCGACGGGAATCAGCCGGTTCAGGGGATAGGCCAGTTTTTCCCGGTAGACGTTTTCGGGATCGAATCCGAAATACGTAAAAAATTTGTCGGAAATATGGAGAAAGTCGTTTTTTACATAATCCCAGACGATGACAATCAAATTTCCCGTTGATTCCATCTGTTCCCAAAAGGGTCGCAAACCGTCCGCTTTCGAGTAATCGGGAGCTGATGCAAAAGAGGGATTCCCGCGTCTGTCCAGCACCAGTTCCCTGATTGCCTTTTCTACAGCTTTAGACATTCATTCCTCTATAAAAACTATCCTTACGACAAGCGCTATGTAATAACTGATCTTAATATTGTGTATATAATCCTATGGCAGCCCCCTGAGTCAAGGCAATGCTGCGCAGGATTCATTTTTATATCGTGAATGATGGTGTCTTTTCTAATGGCAGGTTGGGCGGAATTGATACCGCTTGCAATAACAATCCGGCAAATAATCGTGGTCATTATTTTCACAGCGGCCAATGTACGGCCTTGGTCGCTGACTTTGTCCGGATGCCTTTGTGTGGTGGACGGGTTGGACTGCCGAAGGAATATTTTTTTGGAAAACAGTCACTTTTCGTAAAAAAACCTATGATTAAAATGTACCATCTTCTGTTTTAACGGTTTTTAACAGTGACTTTTTCTTGAATTCTCCTCTTTAGGATGAATATGCTTACATGAATTTAAGGTCTGTTTTTCGCCGCTATGGCGGGAAGTGTTCCAGCGGTGTTTTTTCTACCGGGGAGTTGTTCATGTTTATGCGCGGATTCATCCTGTCTGCCGTATTGTTGCTTTTCTTATTGCCGATTACATCTTCTGCAGAAGAACCCGTTGGTTTCTACATGACGGGGGAAGCCTCTGTGTTTGCGTTGGACTTGCCGGAGTATGCCGCCGCTACCGTATTGCTAGATCGCATCAGATTTAATGTAGTGGACGGGCCCTACGAGCGGATTACGACCAGCAGCGGATTTCAATCCGGGCCAATGGGTACGCTGAGTGCCGGCTGGCGGGCGAAAAACGGTATCTTCTTCGAGGCTCGGGGCTTTGCCGCAAACCTGCATTCAAAACAAACAACTCTTTTTGATTATCCCACGGCGGATATTCGGTACGGGTGGGTGCCCATCGACGGGGGAGATCCCGCTCTTGGCACGATGATTGCCAATGGCGATGACATGCACACCAGCACCACGCGGGATGTTGAGTATCACGGAGGATCGGCCCTTGTAGGCTGGGTTGTCCCGGTGAAAAACGGGAGGGTCAGTCCGTTCGCGGGAATCTCGTACATGGAGCTGAATCAGGACTTCAGTTCCTATTGCTACTGTGTTCAAGATGCGGATAGCATTTATATGTCGCTTGAGGAATATCTGGATGCGAAGTACCTGGGAATCCTGGCCGGAGTTCGGGTGCATTTCGAGTCCGACGGCTTGGAGTTCCATGCCGAAGGGAAGCTGGGCGTATATAATCTGGATGCCGACTATGACGGTTTCCAGAGCGTCAAGACTCATAGCACGACGGTCTCGGACACGTTTTCGGATACGTGCGTGAAGGCAACCCTGTCCGGGGGCGTGACCAAGCGAACAGGCAACTGGATCTACGGCGTAAACGCCGGGCTGGAGTACCTGACCGTCCCCACAATCCGTTCGTCGACCACCCATTCAGGCACATCCAACGGCAGCCCCACCCATCTTGACACAGAGGAGTGTTTCGGCCTCAAGGGCGGACTGACGATTTCATACGCTTTCTGATTTCCGGCGCGCAAAAGGAGGCCGAAATCGCCCCTCGCATCAAGTCGTACGACCTGCCTGAAATGCAGGAATGCCTAGCCAAGCTCCCAACGCGCCCCTATCAACTCCTAGCCTATGTTCACACCCGGTTCACCGGCAGGGTTACCACAAATTTCCAAAGGCCCGGTCAACAGATTTGCTAACCGGGCCTTTGGAAATTTGTGGTGGAGCTGGAGGGAATTGAACCCACGACCTCTTGAATGCCATGCCAGGATTATTACTGTATTTTTTTTGAAATTATTAGACTTTTCTTTTTGCGGCCAACAGGAAATCGGTGATTTGAGGGTGGTGTTGAAGGGGGGTTGGTTCACCGAATGGTTGACCAAAATTTGAGCTAAAACTGCCGCTCCACATCCATGCTCTGATGCAGGATTCTGACGATGGTCACTGTCTCGTCTTCAACACGATAGAAGACCAGATGCTTTCCAACCGGATGGCTGAAATACCCTTCTCTGATGAAGTCGCAATTCCTGCCGATGCCAACATTCTCCGCGATCAAGTGAAAGGACTGATCTAGGCGAAACAGATATTCCTTGCGCTGCTCAACACCCCAAGTCGTTTGCGTATACTTTGCAATACTCTTGAGGTCAGCATACGCTTTGTTAGTAAGCTGAAATCGCATCTAGCCGTCCAACTCGGCAGACAGCTTTCCCAAAGAGTAATCGGCAATACCGCTTTTCTCGCCTTCGATGAGTGCAAGTTGCAGAGCTTTGACTTTTGCTTCGCGCTCCTCAAGGAGACGCAACCCTGCGCGGATCGCTTCGCTGGCGGAGTTGAAACGCCCCTCTTTGACTTGGTTACTGATGAAATTGTCGAAATGTGGCCCAAGCGTGACGCTGGTATTTTTTTGCATTTGGTCCTCCTTCGTGGCGGTTTGTGAAGACAATAATATTTATTGGTATACGCCGCAAGCGTAAAGAGGTCCAACACATCACATTGTAAACAACAGGGGAAATGGTTAATATAGATCAAGCAATAGCCCTCTCTCACAAAGGGATGATTATGAGCGAAGGCAACGGGTTAAGGCTCTACTGCAATTTAATGAGTGAGATAAAACGCCGAGACCAAGTCATCAGGTCTCTTCTCCAAGGGACCACCACGACTTTATACCCAATGACTAACATCGAATCCATCTATTTACAAATCAGAAAAATACTTGATCTAATTGCACTTGGATCAATTGTTGCGAATAAAAAGGAATACTCGAAGCAGCATGCAAAATTTCAAAATCATTACAATGCAAAATTCATTTTAAATAATCTTAAAAAAATCAACCCTGACTTTTATCCAAAGCCAGTAAAAGAGACAAGAAGTGACCAATCTGGAATAGCAAGCCAATGGCAAGAATATGATGGCAGGGCATTGTCTAAAGATGATTTCGTCAAATTATATGAACGATGCGGATCATTGCTGCATTCACAAAACCCGTATGGAAAGAATAAGAACATCACCTTTTACAAAAACAATATCGAAATCTCACTTCAAAAAATCGTAGGACTGCTAAACAGCCACACGGTTCAGTTGCTCAGTGGCAACTTGTATTTAATACACATGAAGAAAGAAGGGCATGACCAAGTCCGTGGGTACATTTTCGCAAAGGTAGCCCAAAACACCAACCAAGAATAACCCTCCGCACCACTCTAGGACTCCCACCTCATACACCCTCAATCACAGATCATACACACCCTTAATCAGTGATCTCAAATACTTAGTCATCAAACTGGGTTGACCAAATGGTTCACCACCAAAAGAAAAAGGACCGGGTAGCCTGTTAAGCTAACCGGTCCTTTTTCTTAAGAAATATAAGTGGTGGAGCTGGAGGGAATTGAACCCACGACCTCTTGAATGCCATTCAAGCGCTCTCCCAACTGAGCTACAGCCCCACGGCGTTGGGAAGAACCTTTTGCCTTCTTTCGCAGGGGATGTCAACAGCCATTTTTTTGTGAACTGCATTTCATGCAAATAAAAAATGTGCCGCCCAGCGTGGTCTTGCCTTTCCCGTCAGCCGGGACCACAATGCCCCATGCCCGAATCCACAGCACAGCTCGTCATTGGCGCGGCCGCAGGATACCATTTAGGGGACGTGGCCCCGTTTCTGCTTTCCCTGGAAGCCAGCGGCTTTGCAGGCCAATGCGTGTTGTTCATCTCGCCCACCACGCGCGACAGGGACCGCATGTCCGCCCTGGCCCGCAGCTACCGGCTGCGACTTTTGCCGCTGCGCGTCCCTAAGGAGCTGGCGCATTTGCCCTGCAATGCACTGCGTCATTTTCTCAGTCTGGACCTGCTTCAAAAAGAACGCGCCCTGCACGATGAGGTGTTGCTCACGGACGTTCGCGATGTGATTTTCCAGCGCAATCCGTTTGATTTCCCCTGGGGGCCGGGCTTTCACGCGGTATTGGAACACGACGCCGCCCTGGTGGGACGCTGCCCGCACAACAGCCGCTGGGTACGGGACCATCTGGGTTTGGCAGCCCTGGACGCCATCGCCCATTGCACGGTGTCCTGCTCGGGCACAAGCCTGGGCCGCCCCCGGGACGTCACCGCCTATCTGGAGCGGCTCACCAGCCTTTTACTGCCCTATTCTCCGGCCCGGTTCATGGCCGGGTACGACCAAGGCGTCCACAATTACCTCATCCATACCGGCCAGGTGCCCAACCTGACCCTGCACCGTAATACGGGCCCCATTCTGACCCTGGCCGCGCGGCCCGGCGACCCCGAACTGGACCACAGCGGCGAGGTCCTCAATGACGCGGGACGTCCTGCCCACGTCGTGCATCAGTATGACCGCAAGCCACGGCTTTTCAAACATATCAGAAAACGATTCATCCCTGCCTGAGCGTTATTTCACGGCCCTGCCACAGCGGCGCGCCAGCAGGCAATTTTCGGTTTCCAGATCCACGGCCGCACGGATCTCCCGAATCAATTCGTCCAGATCGGTCCAGGCTTCGCCGTAGTGCAGGTTGAAGGCATAATCAAACGATGGGGGCGTTTCTCCCTGGCTTTGCTGCAACAGGGTTTCCAGCTTATCCAGAGCCTTGACCAGTTTGGCCTCGGGCGTTTGGCCGTCTTCATACTCCTGCCACAATGCCAGGACATCGCTCCGCTGCGGCTCGGCCAGGGGACGCAGCAGGTCCAGCATGTCCCGGCGCTCCTCCTCGGCCTTGGCTTCTCCCTGTTCAGGCGCAGGGATATCTCCATTGATGGTTTCGCCCAGATCGTGCACCACGCACATTCCAAGCAGCTTCATCTCGTCCAGATCGGGATACTGACGCCGCAACAACAAGGCCAGCAACGCCAGTCGCCAACTATGTTCGGCAGCGCTTTCCTGCCGCCCTGTGCGCGTCCAGGTGGAACGCAAGGTGCTTTTCAATCCCTCGGCCCGGCGGACAAAATCCAAAATCCCCGTCAGTTCATCACGCTTCATTTTTCAGCTCCTTCCCCAAACAGTTCCGTATCCAGAGCCCGGTGCAGCCTTCCCGGCAGCGCCCCGCCCTTCAAGGGCCGGAAACAAAATAGAACCGCGCAATGCCGTTAGCGGCAGTTCTCGGCCCGCTCCGTCGAAATGTACTGTGCTGCGCCGCTGTGCGCCATCCTAGGGTACAGTAACCGGCCGTTGCATCAGGACCACGGGGAATCCCGCTGGATTCCGCCCCTGGTTCCCGGCGTCCCGAAATCCGCAGCCCACGTACAACCTGCGGGCAGCCTCGCCCTCCACAACGCCCGGGGCAAAGGTCACCACCCGCACTGGCCGTCGGGAATCGAGCCGCTCCAAGGCCTTTTCCAAAAGCGAATGCCCCGCCCCCCGGCCCCGGGCGGAATGCGCCACGGCAAGCCAGGCAACTTCGTTGGGCTCCGGCGCAATAATCACGGCTCCGGCCAGCGTCCCGCCTTCAGAGCGTGAATCAGCGCAAAGCACGTCCCCAGACCGAACCGCACCGGAAAGGCCCGGCACAAAGCCCGGCTCCTCCACCATAGGGCCGAACAGCGGTTCCACCTGCCGGGCCAGTTCCAACAATGCCGGCAGATCCTTTTCCCTGGCCTCGCGGATGCGCACGTCAACACCTCACCGACGGGATGAAAAAACGATTCTTATTTTGCGGATCGAAGAAGAACGGAAAAGGATAAATCAGGATGCGTCTGTTTTTTTGACGCAGGCCCCCTTGGCCTGTTGCTTGGCCTGGGTGGCCACTGGGCAACCGGCGCAACCGGCCGTGGGGTCGTCGGCGTCGCTGCCGCAACCGCAGCCAAACGGCGCTTCTTCGCCCCGGTCCTTGTCGTTGAGGTGTTTGGTCAGCGCAAATACCGCGCCCAGCCCGAGCACCAGTCCCAATCCAAAAACATCATTCCAACCCATGATAGTTCGCCTTTGCTATGTTCAAAATATTGATTGACCGTTCCTGGCAGGGCTTAATGTAGCGGTTCGACCGGGGAAAGGGTAGCCCGTGAGAGGGCAAAAAAAGGGACGCCAAAGCGTCCCCTTGATTACGTTGCTGTTCAGGCGGCCAGTTCGATTTCCGCGTCCACCATCTCCCTGCCGCGGGCAAAGGCGGTCTCTTCGGTGTTTCCCGCAGTGTTCAAGTGCTTGACCCGTCCATCGGGCGCGGTCAGCGTCAGGGCAAATACGGCGCAGTAATCTCCTTCAGGCCGCAGTTCCAGAGTCCATCCCTTGTATTGGCTGGTGATGCTCGTCATCTTGCACCTCCATTTTTTTCGTCACAAATAAATAGTAACCATTATCGAACCTTGGTCAAGGGGTGCCCCAAACGGTTCACTTCTTGGGTTCAGAGGAGCAGCACGGGCAATCCCCGCCACGGGCCCGGGTGTTGCTTTCCTCCGCGGCATCCCGGGCAGGGTCATACGGGGCCAGCCCAGCACCGTTCCCGGAACAACCGCCGCAATCTCCGGAGCAGCCGCACCCTTCGCCCCGGTTGCGGAACTGGCGGACCATTCGACGAATCACAACCCACGCGGACACGGCCACGATGAGCACAACAGCAAGAGTATCCAGGATCATATATGATCTCCTGAAGCATGAGGTTGACGGCACAGGCCGCGGCGGCAGCGCAGCCACATGGGGCGCATCAGCAGCCCGGCCAGGACCAGGGCGGAAATCCAGTGTACCAGACCCTGAGACTCGGATTCAATGGACTGGGCCCAGTCCGTCACCGAAAGCCCGAGCCAGGCGTACAGCTCGTTGACCGCCAATCCCAGCAGCAGCGAGCTGAGCAAAATGGCGGCCAGATAAATTACGGCGGACCGCTTGCCGATGATCTTGGAAACCATGGCAAAGGAGGCCACGTTGGTGGCTGGTCCGGCCAGGAGGAACACCAGGGCCGCGCCCGGCGAAAGTCCCTTGAGCGCCAGGGCCGCCACAATGGGCGTGGTCGAAGTGGCGCAGACGTACAGCGGGGCGGCCAGGACCAGGGCAGCCAGCAACGGCAGCAGCCCGTCCCCGAGGTACTCCTCGATGATGCCCGGAGGCAACAGCGCGGTCAGGGCACCGGCCAGGAGCACCCCCAAAACGAACCAGCCCCCGATGTCGGGGAGCAGATCAGTGAACGCGTAGTTGAGCCCGGAGCGCGCCCGTTGCAGCAGGGTTGGCCGAACTGTTTCGCAAGATCCGGAGCAGCAGCCGCCAGCGCAGGAACCGGCAGGCGGAGCGGCGGACTCGTCCTTTTCCGCCCTCTTGTCTTCTTCACCATCCAGCAGATTCACCCCCAACCCGGCCAGGGTGGCCGTAATCAGGGCGGATAACGGCCGCAACACTGTCATGACGGGATCCAGCAAAGCCCAGGTAATGGCCAGGGAATCCACGCCGGTTTCCGGAGTGGAAATCAAAAACGCGGCTGTGGAACCCTTGCTGGCTCCCTGACGACGCAACCCGGCAGCAGCCGGGGCCACCCCGCAACTGCATAGGGGGATGGGCGCTCCCAGCAGCGAAGCCTTGAGCACTCCGGAAAATCGTGAGCCACCCAGATGCCGGGACACCAGATCCCCGGGCAGAAAAGCCCGCAGCATTCCTGCGGCAATGAACCCGAACAGCATATACGGTGCCGACTCCAGGAACACATCCCAGGAAGCGTTCAAGATGTCTGAAAAGAGTTCGATCATGGTCACCCGCTTATGATTGAACAGTTATTCATGTGACATGATAAAAAAACACGTTACCCAAAGAAACTTACCCATGCCGCACATGGTCCAGCCCTTCAGCCACCAATCCCCGCACGTGGTCGTCATCCAGAGCATAGAACACCACCTTGCCCTCCTTGCGAAACCGCACGAGCCGGGCCGCGCGCAGTACGCGCAGCTGGTGGGATACGGCCGAGGCGCTCATGCCCAGAAGACAGGCCAAATCGCAAACGCAAAGCTCCCCGGCAAACAAAGCCCGCAAGATCCTTACCCGGGTGGGGTCCCCCAGGATTTTAAACAGCTCCGCCAGCCCCAGGACCTCCTGGTCGGGCAACATATTTTTCTGTGCCGCTTCCACAGCCTGGACATGGACACACTCGGTGGTACAAACATCTTTTTTATTGCTCATGCCTACCTCTTGATTGAATACATGCTCATTCGTTTGTCCTTTGTCAAGCGGGGAGGGGTTGCCAGTAGGGGGTGAAGCAGATATATTCACTGTTCGTGATCAGCCAACAGGGCCGACACCCCCTGTCAGAGTGTTGAAATTCCCGTTGCCTGCGCTGCTGCCAAAGCATTTCCCGTCGTGCGGCCCGCCGCACGCGGATATTTTGTTGCCGCTCCGGCCCGGGTCCGCACCGGCAGGATCAGATACGTTTCCAGTCGCGGGGACTTGGTCCCTGCTTTTTTTTGCAATGCCTACCAGAATGGGGATGACCGTGGAAAAAACTTACCAAGCAGGCGATGCCATCGAGTCCAAATGCAACCGGTGCAAAGACGTGCGCATGCATGTTGTCGTAGCTATGGACGGCGGCGAAATCGTCAAGGTGCAGTGCAAGACCTGCGGCAGCCTGCACAAGCATCCAAAACCCAAAAAAGCGGCCACAAAACGCCGGGGAGCCCGCTCCGTTGCCAAGACCGTCAAGGCCCTGAAAAACGCGGCCGAACAGGTACAGGACTGGGAAAACGCCCTCAACGGCAAGGACATGGGAGCGGCCAAACCTTTTGGCGCTGAAGGTTCCGCCGTGGTGGGCGGACTCATCGACCATCCCAAGTTCGGCGTTGGCGTGGTGCAGAAAATCGTCCCCCCGAACAAGATGGAAGTGCTTTTCCGCAACGGGCCCAAACTCATGGTTCAGTCCATGTAGTGCGTCCGAACGCGCCGCATCCGCGAGGTTTCGGCCGGTCGTGGAAATGAAAACGCCCCGAACCAACGGGGCGTTTTTTATTGAAATGGATTCGCTTAGCGTCGGCGCCGGGACGCGGCATAGGCCAGCAAGCCGCCCAGCCCCACGATATAGCCGATGCCGCCCGCCACTTCTGTAGGCGTTACGCCCTGATCCTGCATCATGGCCAGGGAACGCTGCACAGGGGCCAGCCGCTTGGCCACGCCTTTTTCCACGATGCGCTCGATGGCTTCCAGGTCTTCCTGATCCAGAGTACCTGCCCGAGCCGGACCGGGAAGCACCACGCACAATAGCAGCAGCATCGTCGCCGCCCAGATTCCCACGCGCTTCACGGTCCCTCCTATCGGTATTCCGCCTCGGACAGCTTCCACTCATTGCGGTGCCCTTCGCCCGCGTCCACGGTAATGGTCAACGTGCCGTGGGCGGCACGGGGCACGGCAAAGTCGCACTTGCCCTGCTCATCCGTAACCCCTTCAAATACCACGGTGCCGCTCTCATCCTGCACGGAAATGGCCGCGCCCTGGGCAGGAGAGGATTTGCTGAACGAACTTTCCGTAAAAATGGTTTCCCCGTCGCCATAGGCAAAGACCTTGACGCGATGCGCCTGAGCGGAAACCGCTGGTCCCAGGCTGACCAGCAGCGCCACAGCCAGCAGCAAGATCATTCGAAACATTCCGGAATATTTTTTCATGGGCAGCCTCCCTGCGAAATCAACAATACCAATGCAGCAACACCCTGGGTCCGCGGCTGGCGCATACCTGGCCCGGCTCAGAAATGCCGCACGCCATACCCGCCGCTCTCCAAGACCTCGGGCTTGACCCGGGCCAAAAATCCAAAGGCGAACATGGTTACAAACCCCTCCACCACCATGACCGCCACATGGCTGACCAGCAAGGCCACTGCGGCCGCCAGGAATCCTTCCGTCAAGGCCAGGGACCCGGCCGTGAGTATGGCGGACAGGAGCAGGGCCAAAAAACCGAAGGTAAAGGCTCCGGCGTTCCGCACCGCGCCTGATTCGCTCCGCAGCAGCGGGCCCAGCAGGTAGTGGCAAAGAACCGCCGGAGCCGCCATGTTGAACGTATTCACGCCCAGCGTGGTCAACCCACCGAATTGAAACAGCACGGCCTGAAGCAGCAAAGCCACCAAAATGGCCGGAAACGCGGCCCAGCCCAGGATAATGCCGAGCAACCCGCCCAGCACCAGATGGGCGCTGCTTCCCATGACCGGCACATGCACCAGGGATCCCACGAAAAACGCGGCCGAAAGCATGGCCACGCTCATAATCCGGTCATAGTCCACGCTGCGCAACCCCAGGGCGGTTCCCGCCGCCGTGAGAACGCCGCCTCCAACCAGAATGGGCCAGGGGAGCACCCCTTCCGCAATGTGCATGCCTACCTCGCGATGTTGGAACAGAGTGTCCGAAACCTATTTCCATTTCCACACAGTGTCAAGGAATCGGAAAACGTGCCACACGCGTTTCCGCCTCTGTGCTGGACATCATGCCCGGGGGCAAGCATACTGCGGCCAGCCAATCAACCCCTTTCAGGAGAACGCATGCTTTTCGACGCCAATACCCTGGCCTTTTCGGCCATGGCCCTGGTGCTCACCGTGACCCCCGGCAACGACACCATTCTTGTTCTGCGCAACGCCATTCGGGGCGGCCGCCGCGAAGGAATGGTCACCGCCCTGGGTATCTGCACGGGGCTGTTCGTGCACGCACTGCTGTCCGCCCTGGGCCTGTCCCTGATCCTGATGCACTCGGCAGAGCTGTATCATGCGGTCAAGTGGGCGGGAGCGGCCTATATCGTCTGGCTCGGCATCCAGGCCCTGCGCGATGCGTTTCGCGGAGCAGGGAAGATCCAGGCCGCAGGGGGAGAGACAAAAAGCGGGGCGGACCGGTCTGTTCGGCGTCGCCTGTTTGAAGGCTTTCTCTGCAATGTGCTGAACCCCAAAGTGGTGATCTTCTATCTCGCCTTCCTGCCCCAGTTCATTGGCCCAGGCGACCCGGTGGTGGCCAAGTCCGTGCTGCTGGCAGGGCTGCACTGGTTGATTTCCCTGGCCTG
>JAQVYA010000057.1 GCA_028708865.1 Desulfovibrio sp.
CACCGGGGACAACACCCGCGAAGTGTTCGCGGGCATGTGGGTCACGGGCATGGCTGCCAACGCCACCTTTGGTTCCTACCGCATGGGCCCCCTCTTCGGCGGCATGATGCTCTACGGCCTGAAGGTCGCCGAGCAGATCGCAGCTCAGCTGCGTGCCGAATAGCGCACTGGAAAACAACATGATACCGGGCCTGGCCCGGAATAAGCCCTGAAACGGGCTCCAAAAAAACAGCGCCCCATGAAATCGCAACCGCCCCGGTACACCCCCTGCGGCGGCGCGGCATGGGGCGCTGTTCATGGGTCGCCCTGGCCAAGCAGGCGCGGACCGGAAGCCGGACTCCCGGCCCCTCGGCTCTTGGACCATCCAAGGGCTTTTCCCCAGTTCTCCCCAGGGACATTGTTCCCATTTTTTTTCCACCGCGTTTTCGGTTTATTGGCCTGTGAATTGTCGGTCCGGACAACAATTTTTGCTTCAACGTCTTGCCGTATCGGGAGGCTTGGGCTAATTTCCTGTTTGCACGATGTCCTCCAGGTGGTGATCGTCCTTAATAGTGAATCCGGTGCGAATCCGGAGCGGTCCCGCCGCTGTGATCCCCTGCTGCCCTGTCCCATGCGCCACTGCCGTTTCCGGCGGGAAGGCGGGACACGGGGGGAGAGCCAGAAGACCTGCCTGGAGCGTTTCCGGCCCGTTGCCCTGCGCGGACAAGGCACCCGGCCAGAGCCATTCACCCCTTAGCCGTTGTCCGGCGTTCCTGCGGTGCCGCCTTGGGAACGGATTGGCCGAGACAACTTACGAACAGCAGGCGCCATCCCTGGTTGGCTGGTGCTTTCGGCTTTCCGTGAAGTGCTGTTCCCTGAAGAGAGATTCATGCCGGTACAAATTCTGAAACGTGACGGATGCATTGAAACCTGGTCCACCAAACGCATTGCCCAAGCCATCTTCAAAGCGCTGAAAAACAGCGGCATCAAGGACCCCCTGCTGGCGGACCGGCTGGCCCGCAAGGTGGAAAACAAGCTGGACGGCGTGGACGTGCCCGAGCAGGAGCAGGTGCAGGACATGGTCCAGCAGGTGCTGATGGAGGCGCGGCTGTACAAGGTGGCGGAGCGGTACATCATCTACCGTGAAAAGCGGCGCGAACTGCGCAGCCAGGACCAGGCCTACCTGGACATCTCCGCCGTCACCGAAGGTTACCTGGACAATGTAGACTGGCGCGTGAACGAGAACTCCAACATGGTGCACTCGTTCCAGGGATTGATTCTGCACATGGCCGGAGCAGTGCAGGCCCGGTACGTGCTGGAAAAATATCCCGAAGAAGTGCGCATGGCGCACAACCACGGATACTTCCACATCCACGACCTGTCCTTTGGCCTGGCCGGATACTGCTCGGGCTGGAGTCTGCGGGACCTGCTCCTGGAGGGCTTCAACCTGCGGGACCGCTGCTCGTCCACCCCGGCCAAGCATTTTGACGCGGCCTGCGGCCAGATCGTCAACTTCCTCGGCACATTGCAAAACGAATGGGCCGGAGCCCAGGCCTTCAACAACGTGGACACCTACTTGGCCCCGTTCATCCGTCATGACGGCCTGGACTATCACGATGTGAAGCAGCAGGTGCAAAAGCTGCTGCACAACCTCAATGCCACGTCTCGTTGGGGCGGGCAGAGCCCGTTCACCAACTTCACCTTCGACTTCGTGCCCCCGTCACACATCGCCAACGAACCCATCATCATCGGCGGCGAACTCCAGGACTCCACCTACGGCGAGTACGCCGAGGAAATGGCCATGCTCAACCGGGCCTTTTTGGAGGTCATGCTGGAGGGCGACGCCGACGGCCGCATCTTCTCCTTCCCCATTCCCACGTACAACGTGACCAAGGACTTTCCGTGGGATTCCGAGGAGGGCAAGCTGCTGCTCCAGATGACCGCCAAGTACGGCGCTCCGTACTTCCAGAACTTCATCAACTCGGACCTGAACCCCGAGGACGTGCGTTCCATGTGCTGCCGCCTGCAAATGGATCTGCGGGAAATCCGCAAAAAAACAGGCGGCCTGTTCGGCGCAGGCGACCTGACCGGCTCCATCGGCGTGGTCACCCTGAACCTGCCCAAGCTGGCCTACCTGGCCCACAACGAAGACGACTTCCTGGACCTCGTCACGGAATATGCGGAGCTGGCGCGCGATTCTCTGGAATACAAACGCAAGTTCGTACAAAAAAACCTGGAAGCGGGCATGTTCCCGTTCTCGCGCCGCTACCTCAAGAACGGCTTCAGCGGCCACTTCTCCACCATCGGCCTCATCGGCGGCCACGAGGCCTGCATGAACCTGCTGGAAAAGGGCATCGATACCGAAGCGGGTTCGCGGCTGATGCAGCGGGTGCTCAACCATTTGCGTGAGCTTGTGGTGCGCTTTCAGGAGGAAACAGGCACCCTCTATAACCTGGAGGCCACCCCGGGCGAAGGCACCTGCTACCGGCTGGCCAAAATCGACAAGGAACTCTACAACGACATCTATACCTCGGGCGGGGAGGTGCCGTACTACACCAACTCCACCCTGCTGCCCGTGGGCGTGACCACGGACGTGTTCTTTGCCCTGGAACACCAGGACAAGCTCCAGACCCTGTACAACGGGGGCACCGTGTTCCATACCTTCCTGGGCGAAGCCGCGCCGGACGAGGAAAGCGTCAAGAGCTTCCTGGTCAAGGCCATGACTCTGACCAAGATTCCATATATATCCGTGACCCCCACCTTCTCGGTGTGCAAGCATCACGGGTACATCTACGGGGAGCACTTCTCCTGCCCCACCTGCGGGGAGGAAACCGAGGTCTATACCCGGGTGGTGGGCTACTATCGTCCGGTATCCCGCTGGAACAAGGGCAAGCAGGAGGAATACCGCGAACGCGCCGAGTATGCCATGAACTCGTTCTGCACCACCTGCTGATTTCGGGACGTGCAAGGGGAAACAGCGATGATCCTGGACGCCAACCAGATCGCGGCCATCCGCCAGCGCAATGACGAGGAGCTGCGGCGCGGGGCCCGGGGCACCCACGGCTACCCCGCCCGTACAGTGCAGGATTTGCTGCACACGGTGGAGGCCATGAAGCGGGAAAAGCGCAAGTGGAAAAAACTGGCCCAGACCCGCGGCAAAGCCCTGGCGGAAATCCAGGAACTGGCGGGCAAGGTGGCCAACGGCGGCGGAAACGACTGACCCTGGCCCCTCTGCCGGGCGCCGCGCTTTTCGCCGCGCAACGCCAACCCAAAGCAAAAAATAGAACCAACTCCCGTCCTGGAAACAGGGCGGGAGCTTTTTTTGCCCGGTACCTGCAACAAAGCCCCGAGATGTTCTTTTCCGTTGACGAACGGCCCGTGCTCGGCAACCATTGTTCCATGGTCCAAGACATTGAACGCCTTTGCACCGCACCCAGGATCCTCAGCCCCGGGCAACGAAGCAGCTGTCCGGCATTTCGGCCTTCCCGGCCCCGGTGCAGGCCCGCGACACGCCGCCCGGCACCCACCACTGCCTCAAAAATCCGGTGCAATCCCGGCACATGGCCCGGACATGGTTGGTCAGCCTTCCCCCTGGCACCGACACCGCCGGACAGTGCTTGCCGCAGTCACAACCAAGCTCAAAGCCGGGTCCCTGCCCGGCGGAACAAGGACGGTGGCCCATGCCCGGCGTGAGCGTGGTCACCGTGACCCGGGCCGAGGAGGGACAAAAGCTGGCCTCCTTTCTGCAACGCCGGGTGGGCCGCGACCTGCCCCGGTCCGCGTTGTTACGCTGGATCCGCACCGGCCAGGTACGCGTGGACGGCGGCCGAAAAAAACCGTTCTACCGCCTGCAACAGGGGCAGGAGGTACGCATTCCGCCGTATACCCCTTCGCAAACCCGGGAAAAGAGCAGCGCTGAAGCGCCCTCGCCGCACATGTCCGGCCCGGAACGGTCGCTGCACATCGTGCACGAAGACCCCGACCTGCTCGTGCTGGCCAAGCCCGCGGGCCTGCCCGTGCACGGCGGGACCGGACATGCGGATTCCATAGCTGCCCGCCTGGCCGCCCGCTACGCAGAGAGCCCTTTTACCCCCACGCTGTGCCACCGCCTGGACCGCGACACCTCGGGGCTGCTCCTGGCGGCCAAGACCTATGCCGTGCTCCGGAAGCTGAACAACGCCCTGGCCGGGCGCCACGTGGAAAAAACCTATCTGGCCTGGGTCATTGGGGACTGGCCCCATCCCCACGAAACCCTGCTTGAGGACCGGCTGGAAAAATCCGGCCCTGCCGGAGCGCAGCGCGTGCGGCCCGGCAAAGGGAAAACCGCGCTGGCCCGCGTCCGGCCCTTGCGGCGCGTTTGCCTGCCCCCCCGTCAACAGACCGTCACCCTCCTGGCCGTGACCCTGCTCACGGGCCGGACGCACCAGATCCGGGTGCAGTTGGCCAGCCGCGGCCACCCTCTGGTGGGCGACGCCAAATACGGCCCTTCCCGCCCGGGAAGAGGGAAACACAACCACCAGGAATCCATCATGTATTTACATGCTTGGAAGCTCCGTTTGCCAGAGCGGAGCTTTTGCGTGCTGCCGGACTGGCCGCCCCCCCTGCATGTTTCGGAACACATCCTGCAAGAATTCTGATCCGGAAGCGGATCTTCCGCCCGGCATGGTACCTATGTATTGGAGGAACACGCCTCATGCCCTGTTGTTTTGTATGCGCGCCCCGCTCCCGCGGCGGTATCCGGCCGATTTTCGGGCCGCTGCTTTTGATCCTGCTTGTTCTGGCGGGCCTATCCGGCTGTGCGCAGCCCCTGCAAAACGGGCGCTACGCGGCCGATCCCCGCTCCATGGAAGTCCTTGCGCGGGACAAGGCCCTGACCACGGAAATTCTCGGCCGTTTTGCGGACAACGAACAGGTGGGGATCAACGCCCTCACAGCCTCGGTCTACAATAACCGGGTCTTCCTGGTGGGCGAATACATCAGCCGGGAACAGCTCGACGCGGCCCGGGAGATCATCGACAACGTGCAGGGCGTGCAGGGGGTGACCGTCTTTGCCCTTCCGCGGGCGGAACGCGCCGCTTGCAGCGATGCGCGCAACCGCGCCCTGGCAAAGGAGGTCTTTGCAAGGCTCGTTGCCGATCCGGGCGTACATGGATACAATGTGGAAGTGAAAACCCTGCAATGCGATACCGTACTGCTGCTGGGGTTGCTCTCCAGCCCGAAGGAGATCCAGCGCGCCAAGGTCGTGGCCGCTGGAGTGCGGGGCGTACAACAGGTCGTTTCCTATCTTTCCGTTTCCACACCCCAACCATAGGGAGTCCCGATGATGAAGCATTTTGCCAAGTTCCTGCTGCTCAGCCTTGTACTGCTTTCGGCCACGGGCTGCACCGTATACAAAGCCGCCATGGACGAACGCAGTCTTGGTCAGATTTACGACGACGAGCAGATCACCTTCCTGGTGGAAAAAGAGCTGCTCAACGACAAAGACGTGAGCTACCTGGACTTCAAGGCCTTCACCTATCTGGGCCGGGTCTACCTGGTGGGAGAATATGAAGACGAATACCAACGCAGCCGCGCCGTGCGCCTGGCCCAAAGCGTTGCGGGAGTGCGCTCCGTAACCACCTATCTGCTGCCCAAGCAGCAGGTGGCCAATTGCGGCACAAGCACCCGCCTGCGCATTGCCGCGGAACTGGACAAGAACCTGCTGGAAGACGAATCCGTGAGCGGCACCAACGTGGACACCAAAATCGTGCAGTGCAATGCCGTGTTGCTGGGTCTGGTGGCGTCCCAGGCCGAAGTAAGCCGCGCCGAGGCCATTGCCCGCGCCGTCCCGGGCGTGCGCAGCGTGAAGAACTTCCTGCGGGTGCACGCACCGCGCTAACCCGCTGCCCCAAGAGAGGAACGCCATGCACCGCCATGAAGCACAACGCTCCCGAGCATCCGCCCGCCAAAGGGCCTTTGCGCGGACCGTCTGTTTCGGCGCCATGCTGCTCCTGCTCAATGCCTGCGCCCTGCTGGACTTCGGCAAGGCGCACCTTACCGGACCGGCCCGCCACGGGGCGACCTCGTCCAGCCCCGTGGTGCGCACGGCCCGGTCCGCCATCGGCACGCCCTACCGCTGGGGGGGCGACTCCCCCCGGGAGGGGTTTGACTGCTCAGGCTTGGTCTACTGGGCCTATGGCCGCCACGGCATCCGCCTGCCCCGGCCGAGCTGGAAGCAAATCCACGCCGGATTTTCCGTGCCCCAAAGCCAAATCCGGGCCGGGGACCTAGTCTTCTTCAAAATCGTACGCGGACAGAGCTACCACGTAGGCATCTACACTGGCCGCGGCACGTTCGTACACAGCCCCAAGGCCGGATCCAACGTGCGGGAAAGCTCTCTGGCCAACAGCTACTGGCGGCGCCACTACGTCACCGCCCGCCGCGTGGCCCTGCCCACACGAGCCCAAAATCCCTGACCCCGACAGACGACAAATCCTCCTTTTGCGCGTCCCTTCTTGCGCTCGCTGGCCAATACCCTTAGTACTTGGAAAGGTACGCATTCGAGGGAGGAGTGAATATGGAGCCCATGTCGGACAGTGGTTTCTGGACCCTTCTGTGGGAGACCGGCCCGGTTATCAAAGCGGTGTTCGCGGTGTTGCTGGTCATGTCCCTGGCCAGCTGGAGCCTGATTTTTCTTAAATGGTACGAACTGCGCAAGGTCCTGTCCCGAGTCCGTGAAGACCGCCGGGCCCTGGAACGGCCCCAAGGGCTGGAAAGCATGGCCCCCCGCCCCGGGGAAGAAGGCGAAGAAACGCCCTCTGCCGCCGTGATCCAGCAGGGCACGCAGGAACTGCAACGCATGGCCGAAGTGGACCTGGAACCGGCCGTCAAGGGCCGCGTCATCCTCGACTGCGTGCGGCACGCCCTGGAGGACGAAGTCCAGGCCCAGGCGGACCGGCTGCATGGTTCCCTGGCCCTGCTGGCCACAGTGGGCAACGTGGCTCCGCTGCTGGGGCTCTTCGGCACGGTCTGGGGCATCATGAACTCCTTTGCCCACATCACGGGCGGAGCCGACATCGTCGGCAGCGTGGCCCCGGGACTGGCCGAAGCCCTTTCCACCACCGCCTTCGGCCTCATCGTGGCCATCCCCGCGGTGTTGGCGCACAACGCCTACCTCAAAATGCTGGGTAGCATCGAAGCAGACCTGGCCGCCCTTTCCAGCGCCTTCATGAACCGCGTCAAGGAGCGTTTTTCCGAATATCTGACCTGCCCGCCCGCCGGGCCGGAGGATTGACATGGCCGCGCGCAACCGCAGACGCTACCTCACGGAGATCAATACCACTCCCTTTGTGGACGTGATGCTCGTGCTCCTGGTTTTCGTCATGGTGGGGGCTGCGATCAAAGGCCAGGGCGTGAACGTGGACCTGCCCCGCACCCGGACCGTGGAATCCCTGCCCAAAGGCAGTGGACACTTTGTCCTGACCATGGACGCCGAGGGGCGGCTCTTCCTGGACCAGGACGAGGTGCCCCGCGAGCACCTGCGGGAATATCTGGTGCAACGGGTACTCAAGCAGGACAAGGCCCTGTTCCTGCGTGCGGATAAAACCGTGCCCTACGGTGATGTGGTGCGGGTCATGGCGGAGATTCGGGAGGCCGGAGTGCCGCGCATGGGCATCGTGGCCGAGCCTGAGGACCAAAGCCCGGATGGCCCGGCCCTGCCGGCTCCGGGCGGAGAATGACGTGCGTTTTCGCCTCTGCCCCCGGACCGTGGCCCGGCTGCTCTCCCTGGGCCTGCACCTGGCTGTTGCGCTTCTGGTCCTGGGACTGGCTTCCCCTGCCATGTTGAAGACCCTGACCGGGCTGGAACTCACGGACGAGGAACTGGCCGCCATGATGCCGCCGGAGTATGCAGCCCCGGCCCAGGACATGGGGTTCATTCCCATCAGCCCCAACAAGGTGCTTACCAATTACGGCGGACGCACTCCCGAGGAAGAGGAATTGTATCGGGAATTTGCCGAGGCCGGAGGCATGGTGGGCGCGCTCCAGTCCACATCGTACGGCCCCAAGGTGCGCTTTGGCGCTACCCTGTTCGACAATTACCATTCCTATTACGTGGGCGGGCTGGTGGGCCACTTCCGCACGGCCGACGGTCTGGACGTATTCATCGTGGACGGCCGCAAAGACCCACGCGTAAAAAAACTCATCCTGCACGTGCCGGACCGCAACTTCACCCGGGCGCTCACCGAATACAACAGCCGGTACATCTACTCCTACGGCCCCAGCCTGCTGACGGAAAAGCCCACGCAGGGTACCGTCATGTTCATGGGAGACGGCGACAAGATCCATCGTTTGCTCTGGATGCCCCGGTCCGGTCCGGCCCTTTACCCCGAACGGGTCTACCACGGCCAGCCCAATCCCTGAGGCGCGGAAGGCCCCCGCTGCTCAAAGACTCCGATAGTCAAACGTATTGCCGTGCAGCTCCGTGGCCGGACGTTTCAGCAGGGAGACCAGTCCTGCGGCGGAAGCCTCGGGCGTGGCCAGCATGCCCTGCTCCTTCCACGGACCAAAGGCCGAGCGCACGGCCCGGGCCTGCCCGCCTTCGGCCGTGCGGCCTTGCTCCTGCATAAGGGTCTCCACAATGCCCGGACGATATACGAACGCGGTGACCACCTCGGTTTCGGCGGCCAGCTGGCGCATGTAGTGTTCCTCGGCCGCTTTGGCCGCGCAGTACGCCGCGGTGCCCGGCAGCGGCTTTGCGGCCGCACCCGAGCCGAAAAAAACCGCCAGCCCCCGGCCCAGGCGCAATAAAGGCGGATAGCTGAACCGCGCCAGTTGGTAGGCGGCCTTCACGGCCGCGTCCATAACCTCGCCAAAGCGGGGCTCGGGCAGCTCCCAGGCCGAAGGCCCGGGAGCCAGCACTCCCGCCGCGTGCACAAAGCCGTAAAATCCGCCCAGGTCGTTGCCCCGCAGGACCAGTCGCTCCGCCACGTCCGCATCGGCCGCGCTGCCGGCCACGTATTCGGCCCGTGCGCCCTGCTTTCGACACAGCGCCGCCACCTCCTGCAATCCAGGCTCATGACGCGCCGAAAGCACCAGCCCCGTGCCCCGGGCCGCCAGGTCCAAGGCCAAGGCCCGGCCGATTCCGCGCGAGGCCCCTGTGATGATCAGGGTTTTGTTCTCAAAGAAACTCATATACATTCACCTTTGGCTTTTCTTCCCACACTGACCCCGGAAAAGGACTTCATCATGCCGATACGGCAAAGCAAACGTTGCGATCTCGTAAAACAATCCGACATCCGAAGCATGACCCTGGCCTGCGCCGAAGCAGGCGGCATCAACCTGGCCCAGGGCGTCTGCGACCTGGACGTGCCCGAGCCCGTCATCCAGGGGGCGCAGGAGGCCATGCGCCAGGGATACAACGTCTACACACGGTTTGACGGCCTTCCGGAATTCCGCCGGGCCATCGCCCGCCGCCAACGCCGCTTCCAGGGGCTGGACCTGGACCCGGAACAAAATATCGTGGTCAGCGTGGGTGCCACCGGCGCGTTCCAGGCAACCTGCGCCGCCCTGCTCAACCCCGGGGACGAGGTCCTGCTTTTTGAGCCATTCTACGGGTATCACGTCAATACGTTGCGGTCCATGGATATGGTTCCCCTGTTTGTTCCGCTGCATGAACCGGACTGGCACTTCCGGGACAGCGAGCTGGAAGCCGCCGCCAGCCCCAGGCTGCGCGCCGTGGTACTCAACACCCCCGTAAACCCCTGCGGCAAGATCTTCTCCCGCGAGGAACTCCAGCGGGTGGCCGACTTCTGTCTGGAGCACGACCTGCTGCTCATCACTGACGAAATCTACGAGCATTTCGTCTACGACGGCCATACCCATGTTTCCCCGGCCACCCTGCCCGGCATGGAAGAACGCGTTATTTCCATCTCCGGGGTATCCAAGGTCTTTGCGGTCACGGGCTGGCGTCTGGGCTGGGCCGTTTGCCATCCCCGCTGGCGCGAACCCATCGGCCACTTCAACGACCTCTATTACGTCTGCCCTCCTGCGCCGCTGCAAATAGGCGCGGCCCGTGGCATGGACGAACTCGGCCCCGAATATTACGCCGAGCTGGCCGAGGACCACCGGAAAAAACGCGACAGGTTCTGCACGGCCCTGCGCCGCGCCGGACTGGCTCCGCACGTACCCTCCGGAGCCTACTACGCCCTGGCCGACATCTCCCACCTGCCCGGGGACGACAGCCACCAGCGCGCCATGCACCTGCTGCGGGAAACCGGCGTGGCCTGCGTGCCTGGACGGGCGTTCTGGAATTCAGATAAGGGCCAGGGACTGGCCCGATTCTGCTTTGCCAAACGCTGGCCCGAGCTTGAAGAGGCCTGCCGAAGACTGGAGCAATTTTCATGAGTGAGGACCCTCCCCGAACCGACGAATATCAGGGGTACGCGCGGTTGTACGACCCGCTGCTCAACCCCCTGCTGGACCGGCCCCGCCATGGCGTGGCCGCGCTGGTTCGCCATTGTCTGCGGCCCTTTGCCCTGCCGGGCTCTCCCCCCACCCCGGACAGCCGCCACACCACCGCGCCGCACCACCCCGGCCCGGCACCGGTGCAGGGAGCCATATCGCCCCAGGAACTGCCGCCCGTGCTGGACCTGTGTTGCGGAACAGGACGGCAGGCCGCCTTTCTGCATGGCTTGGGCTTTTGCGTGCACGGGCTGGACCTCTCTCCAGCCATGCTCGACGTTGCCCGAAAAACCACCCCAGCGGAAATCCAATACCGACTCGCCGACGCCACCGAGACAGGACTGCCCGACGCCGCATTCGGCTGCGTGTGCATCTCCCTGGCGCTCCATGAAAAAAATCCGCACACCCGCGAGGCCATCCTGGCCGAGGCCATGCGCCTGCTGCTGCCCGGCGGCTCCCTGGTGCTCCTCGACTACCGCCTGCCCGAGTCGAGCCTGGGCCGCGCATCCATGCGCTTCGCGTCCATGATCGAACGGCTGGCGGGTCAGGCACATTACGCCCATTACCGCCAGTTTCTGGCAGGAGGCGGCATCCGCGCTCTGCTGGGGGCGTCCCGTCTGCCCTTCCGGCGTATGGAGACCTATTTTCACGGTTGTATGGGTCTCTACCGGGTATTTACCTCGGGAAACGAAGAATAAGGGAAGGAGGGGAAATAGCGAAAGGCCTCCGGTTGTTACGAACCTTGCCCTTTGGACCCCTTTTTACCGCTCCCTGTGTCAAGGCATCTGTTCAGGCCTTTTCCAAAAACCAACAATCGGACAAAAGTGGCGGAAATCCGGATCAACTAAAGCGCCAAACGATCTTAATCGACAGTCCCTTCAAAATGATACTTCCCGTGCCGCAACGACCAACAATAGCCAACCTTGCTTGATGCTACGTTCGGACAACCGTCACCCTTGTCAACAGGCAAATTTTTTCTTTTTACTGTCCTTTTTTTGCCCATTTTCATCCTGCGCAGGAAACCCAAGGTATGCTTTGATTAGTCAGAGCCATGGGTAACCTATAAAACTCCAAAGGAGAAAAGATGGGCAACGTTTATTCCTTATGCTTGGAACAAGACAAACAAAATCGAATCCGCGTCAAGACTGAAGACGTGAGCGGAAAACCTGTGCGTTGGCGTTATGGTTATGATGGGGCGGGTCGCCTGAGTGAAGTAAGTCGGGACGAGGCAGGTGTTGAGCGATATGTCTATGACTCATTAGGACGGCGAAGCGAGGACTATATTCCGTTGCGCGGGCAAGGAGGCCGGGTGTTCGAATATGGTCTGGATAATCGGCTGTTACGTGCCGGAGACGCCCACTATGTGCATGATACTTCCGGGTTCCGACGCGGTCGATTCGGGCCTCGGGGTAAAACTTACTACCATTACGCGCCCGATTATCGTTTGTTAGCGGTACAACTTCCTGGCGGAAAAACCATTGAATATCATCACGATGCTGATGGGATGCGCAGTGGAAAATATGTTGATGGGGAGTTGGTCGAACAATATCGCTGGCATGATCGATTCCGCATGGCAGCTTGGATGCATTCAGGCCGTTGGTGGACAGTGTGTTATACACAAGATGGACGGCCTTCGGGTCTATTCAGACAAGACGGAAATGCAAGATTTATCCTGCATACGGACCAGCTCGGCAGCATTCGCGTAATTGAGGAATCAAAACAAAAAGTAATAAAAGAAGTATTGTATGACAGTTTTGGAAATGTACTTCGCGACTCCAACCCATACTTGCCCTGCCCCTTGGGATTTGCTGGTGGGCTGCATGACCATGATACCGGGCTTGTCCGCTTTGGTTGGCGAGATTATGATCCAGACACAGGACGGTTTACGGCGAAAGACCCCATTGGCGCGGCCGGTGGTGACACGGACTGGTACGGATACTGCTTGGATGATCCCGTTAATGCTACAGACAAAACGGGATTAACCCCATGGTATCGCTTTTTGGATGCAGGAGCTAAGACCTGGAAATATGTTGAACCATGGTTGGAAACAGGTATGCCTAGCGGAACGGGCATGTACGAGGTGGGTGTCAATTACACAAAAAAATATGCCAACAAAGTAGCTAAAGAAGCAAAAAAAGCTGGCAAATGGTATCTTGAAGTCGTAGATGAAAACACACGCAAAATTGCCAGATCAAGATACGACAACCAAAAATAGGGTTAAATTCAAGGCGGGGTTGTGGTTACAGCCTCGCCTAGAAAGGAATGGGCGTGGAACGCAAAAATACTTTCTATTTTAGAAAAAACACTGCCAAAGCAGTATTGGCATTTTTTTTGACATGTTGTATATTTTCAATTTTCATATTATTTATTCAAGAGGTTCTTAAAACCCAAATAGGGAATAGTCTCAACTTGGTCATTTACAGCGCATGTTATTGCGGAAACGTCTATACATATACAAATATATACACAAAGAAGATCCAGCGGAATAGTTTTTCCAGCAGAATGAAATTCTCACTATCATTAGTTGCCATATTATTTATACCACAAATAATTGCATCGATTTTTAACAATACAAAAGAATTACATATTATCTTTCTTTGGCACAGTATGGCAGTATTCGTTTCATCAGTTCTGATTGTCGCCTTCATTCCAAAATTTCTCATGCTTGTTTACCACAAAAAAGTACTTCCTTCTCCAGCACGAATACAAGTTCATAACAAGTCAAAAAACATCTTTATTTTTTCTGCCATCATCTCTTTATTTTTGCTCATATATTGTGTGGCCAGCAGTAAAAATTCACTTCAAGTTTTCTCTTGCATCCCTTCCTTCCCTTTATTTATACGCGAATTCAGTATGCTGTGCTGCTGCAATGCCTGTTGCAACACCATCCTTTCAAGGTACAAGAAGCTATGAGAATATCCTGATAAGAAGGCTGGAAAAATACTTAGTTCGGAGCCAAACGCCCCTCTGGTTCCCTCCCTGGCCGCAGGCCGCGCGACCAAGGACGTCTTTCCGGGGTGTGTCTGATTATTCCTGATCGAGCTTTTCTTCCTGGCCGTTTCTCCGAGCCCGTTTGGCCAGGGAACCAGCCCGGCGTCCCAGGCGCAGGAGCTGTTCGCGCCAGTTCAGAGCGGCCAGCGTCAGGATGTTCATAATCAACCCCATGGCCAGCAACACCAACGCATTATACACGGTGGAGCTGCCTTTGAGATTGACGAAGGGGAGCATCTTCCAGGGCACGAACATGGGGTATGGCAGGTTCCAGTCCTTCATGGCACCTTCCAGGCCTGTTTCCGCCCGTTGCGGATCCATATCCAGATGCTCGCGCACCAGTTCTTCAAACCGTTTTTCGCCCAGCGTCACGGCATCATGGATATTCTTGTTTCCATACCGATACTTATGCGTCTCACGAAAGGTCTCCAACTCTTCTTCCAGCCGGGCGCGTTTACGTGCCAGCCCAGGTTCCGCTGGAGTGCCCTGGGCGTCCCGCAGGGCCAATTTCACGTCACGCAGATGGTCGGAAAGCTTCGCATGCTGGTGATGGTAGCTGTTGTTGTTTTCCTGAAGCACGAGCAGCCCCTCATAGGCCCAGCGCGAGGGCATGAGCTGGCAAATTTCCGGGATCGGGCTGTTCTCCACGATGGTCAGGCTTTTGTTCATCTTTTCATATTCAATGAGCGCTCCGCCCAGAATGATCTGGGGCACCAGCATGAGGGGGACGATGTTCTGCGCGGCACGGGATGAAAGCCGCGGCAGCGAGGAGATGAAAAGCCCGGCGGAAAGCCCCGTGTAGGAAAGCAGTGTCAGGTAGACGATGTACGCAACGGTAAGCTCCCGCACCTGGAGGATATAAAACCCCAGAAGCACGAACAGGATGTTCTGCACCAGGGCAAAGGGCAGCAGCACCAGCAATTTGGCGCCCAGATAGGTCCGGCTGGTCATGTCCAGCATGCGTTCGCGCATGAACAGCGAACGGTCCCCGATGATCTCATCCACGGAATTGGTCATGGAGAGAAACAGGGTCACGATGACGGCCACGAACAAAAAAATGCCGAACAAATCGTTGGTGTACAGGGAATAGTTGCCCGCCGGAGTGTAGCGCAGGATGAACCCCACGCCCGCGCCCAGCAACGGGGCTTCCAAAAAGGTGATCAACAGGTTGGAGCGGTCGCGCACCTTGCTGCGGTAGTTTCGCGAAAGCAGCGTGCGAAACTGGACAAAACGTTCGCGCACGCCAATGGCCGGCTTGGGCGGCAGGATGTCCGAACTGGGAAGTTGAATGCTCGAAAGCCAGGCATCAATGGCCGTGCGTTCGTATTCGCGCTTCCAGTAGGCCGGAGAATATTTGCGCTTGCCAAGCACGGACCCGTCAATATCCCGCAAGGACTCCTCAAGACTGTCCAGAAGAATGCCGGGCTGCACGGTCTTGCAATTGGGGCATTCCACCACGATGCGTCCCTTGCGGGCCTCGCGTTCCATGTGCCGCTTGAAGTATTCCAAGGCCGCATAGGTGGTGCCGTAATAGGCCAGCTTTCCGCCGTGATCCAGCAGCACCACCTTGTTGAAATTCTTATAGATGCGTGAACTGGGCTGGTGAATGACGCAGACCACGATCTTTCCCCGCAGGGTGATGTTGGCCAGCAGGTCCACGATTTTTTCCGAATCCTTGGAGGAAAGGCCGGAAGTGGGCTCGTCCAGCATGTAGATGTCCGCGTCGGTGAGCAGTTCCAGCCCGATGTTCAACCGCTTGCGTTCTCCGCCGGAAAGGGTCTTGTCCGTAACGCCGCCCACGCGCAAGTCGCGCCGCTCGGTCAGGCTGATGTCGTTCAGCACCACCTCAATCTTGGCGTCCAGCTCTTCCTCGCTTTTGTCCGGGAAGCGCAGCTTGGCGTAATAATACAAATTTTCATAAACAGTCAGGTTGGAGAGCAGCAGATCCTCCTGGGGGACATATCCCAGGTGGTGCTTGAGCATGCTGTATTCCGCGTGCAGGTCGTACTCGTCGATACGCACCTGCCCGCTGGTGGGCGTTTCAAAACCGCTCATGACCCGCAACAGCGTGGACTTGCCGCTGCCGCTGGGACCCATGATGGCCACCAGTTCACCGTATTCAATGTCAAAGGTCACGTCGTCCAGGCCCACGGTTCCGTCCTCGAACACGTGGTGCAGCTGGTCTGCGGAAAATTTGTTGAAGCTGAACGCAGCCTTGCGCAGCCGTTGCTGATCCAGGTCCACCGTAAGGTAGTTGCCGTGCACGAAGAGGGTGTCCTGATGACGCAGGTCCACGGGCCCCTGGCAGGGGCGGTCGTTGAGGTAGACCTGGTAGGGACAGTCCCGGGGTTCAAAGCGGACCCTCCGGCGCTCGCGGTCCACACGGAACACCGATGTCCAGCGATCCGAAAGATCGTCATGAATGAACAGATCGCCTCGCACCGAGTTGGTCAGCCGGTACTCGTCGCGGCCGTCCGCAAAGGAAAGCTCCCGCCGGGCATTGAGCGAATAAAACAGCTCCCGCAGATTCATGCGGAAACCGTTCACATAGATGTCATCGTCCAGATTGACCTGAACCGCGTCCTGCACCAGCTGGTCGTTCACATTGACCACGGCATAGGGATCCACCAGCACCAGCCGGATGCGCGCCCCGCGAAACTCCAGCTTGAGCACGTCGTTTTCCCCGGGCGCGGCCGAATAGTGCGGTTCTAAGTCGTCCTGGGTAACCCAGCGGTCCGCGGCCAGCGGATTGACCTTGTTTTCAAAGTAGGCCTTGAGATCGTGGTGCTTGAGGGAATAACCGTCGAACAGGATGCGGTAGTTGTGCGAGACGCGGGTGGAAATGTTCTTGCGCAGCTCGTAGTTGTCCACCACCACTTCGTGGCCGTCGCACTTTTTGGTGATGCAGTAGAGGTTGCGTATTTTGTAAATGAGCACATCCAGGCCCGGAAACGGCAGATACACATCTGCGGTTTCCAGGTCGCCCGTGACGCGCAAGGCAATGATGCCGGAGCGCCGCAATACTTCAGGGTCCGGTGCGGTCAGTCCGAAATGGGACTCCACGAACCGCACGTCCCATTCCGAGATGCGCAGCAGTTTGGCCATGGCCCGGGCCAGCCGGCGTTCCACGCTCTCGGCCGTATCCGCAATGATGAATTCATAAACAATAATGAGGCAATAGACTTTTTCTTGGTAGGAAAGCCGCTCATCCAGAGTGCGGCACACGGCCCCAAGGTCCAGACTGCGGGAAAGGAAGGATTCGAACTGATCCCGAAAATGGCTGACCACGTCCGCCGGATAGAGATGGCCATAAAAACTTTCGATAAAGTCGCGCCGCTGGTCCGAGACCTGCGGTCCGGCCTGGGCGATGAGGGCCAGCAGCTTGAGCACCTGGGCCGCGAGGCTGTCCTCGAAGTGTTCCTGGTTGCGCTGGCGGTGGGAGCGTCGCATGGTGGTTTGCCGGAGCATGGGTCTCCAGGGCGGGCCGGGGGGTCAGGCAAAAGGGGCGGCCCCTCTATGCAGGAGGCGGGCAGCCCGGCACCGCGCAAGGTTCCGCCCGGCCCAAAGCATGAACCAACAGTCCGGCCGCTTGTGCCACCTTTCCGGCAGGGGCCGGACCGCGGCTGACCTGGCAGGAGGCAACAACTTCCTTCCAAGCACAGGCGGAACCAAAAGAGTTGTAAACCGTCTATTTATATCCGGCCAAAATAAACCAGTAGTCCATCTCTCCCTGGCAATCCACCAGGGTGGCCTTGACGTGGAACGTACCGCTCCACTCGGGCTTAAGCGTCACGGATGCGGGCTCGCCGGTTCCGGTGCTCTGGGCTACCAGCTCCCAGTTCTCGTCGAACATTTCCAGGCGCAGGGAGCGTACCCCCACATCGCCCTGAAAGTGGAAAAAGTAATCAATGCCCGTGGTGAGCTGGGTGTCGAAATAATAGGATTTCCCCTTGCCCAATTCGCCGATCTGGATATCGTCCTTGACGCTGTATCCCTCGCCCTCGTACCGCAGCACCTGCTCGTAGGCGGGCTTGCGGATGTCCATGCGCCCGGCCAGAACCAGGGCGGGAATCAGCAGCAGCGCGGCCAGAAGCGCCCATGTGCGTGCCTTCATAATTCCTTTACCCCCTCTCGATCAGTGCGGTCAGGTCCGAGGCGATCCGGTTCAGACGCTCGATGTTTTCCATGGGTACGGGCTTGCGATAGCCCACGCGCACCAGGGTCCGGATTTCGGGCAGGGCCTCAAGCACGGCCCGTACCGCGGGCGCCTGCCTGGCCTCGGGCTCCATGCCCTTGATCTCGCGTTCGAAATAATCCACCAGATTGGGCTGGTAGAGGACGGAAGAGCTGTGCTCGGGGTACATTCCCGAGGCCAGCAGGTGCGAGGTGACGCGCAACCCTTCCAGCCAGCCGCCCACACGCACCAGGGTGGCCACGTCCTGGTCGCCGAGCTGGTCCATCTCCATTTCGATGAGGTAGCGCAGGGCGTCCAGCTCGTCGCGCAATTCGTTCCAGCGTCCCTGGTTGGCCAAATCCTCAAAGGTCTTGCTGCGGTCCAGGATGGTCTCCTGCACCTGAAGCTCTTCAGCCAGGGTGATGACAATGACGATGACTTCGCCCAGCTTGGATTTGTCCTCGGCCAGAATGGCCAGCAAACCGTCCGCCGCACGCACGCCCAGGTTCAGGGCGCGCAGGTAATTGTCCTGATAGTCGTACCGGGGGTTGTGTTCGGCCACGGCCCCCCAGTCGGTTTCACCCAACCGGTCAATGGCCAGAAACATCTCCGCCGGAGAAGGCAGGGCCACGTTCATGGAAAATTCCCTCTTCTCGGCTTCGGAAAGATGCTCCGAAAAGGCCGGTGCCGCGGCCAGGGCGGCAAGGC
>JAQVYA010000058.1 GCA_028708865.1 Desulfovibrio sp.
CTTACAGCAACAGAAAGAAGTACAAATACCCCGCGGCCAGGAGCACGGTCGAAGGCAGCAAAAGCCGCCGCCAGACCCTGGTGATGTCCGTACTGAAATATTCGCAGGTCAGCACGAGACAGATGTGCAGGGGCGAGGCCATGATGCCTGCGTAGCCGGAAAACATGGCCAGCACCACGCAGGCCAGGGGATCGGTCCCCGTATTGGCGGCCATGCCGAGAATCAAGGGAAAGGTGGATCCCACATAGGCCAGGGTGATGCCCGTGACCATGCCCACGAGCAGCGGCAGCAGCCCGGTGGTAAAGGCCAGGGCCGCGCCTCCTCCGGTCAATTCCGCAATCTGCTGCACTGCTCCGGCATCCTTGAGCACCTGTTGGTACCCGAAAATTCCCACAATGACGAACAGCATGGAAAGGAAGGGACGTCCGGTCAGGGCTTGGACCAGCAAACGCCCGCCACCGGGATTCTGGACCACCCCCGCGACAATGGCCAGCGCCAAGGCCGCGCACATGCCCAGTTCGAACGGAATCCAGGGGCAAAAAAGGCCGATGGCCACTTCCAGCAGCACAGCCCCGCCAATGGCCAGCAGCAAGGGCAGGCCTTCACGCAGCACGGTTCTCCAGCAGACCGGGACATCCTCCTGCGCTTCCGGAGCCGAGGCGGACCGGGGCAGCGGGAGCACGCCGGGCCGCAGCATGAACCACCATCCTAGAAAAAGGCTCAGCAACAAGCCCGGAAAGGTGATGGAGAGCAGCGTGGAGATGGGCAGTCCGGCCAGGGCCGCGGCCAAAATGACCCCGGGATACAACGGCCAGGCTAGTTCCCAAACATGGCGGAACCAATAATTGACCAGGGCCAGCCCCTCGGGAGCCACGTCCAGATCCTGGGCGGCCCCGCGCACCAGGGGAGCGGAAAAGATGGCGCCCCCAGGCATGGGCAGCAGGCCGATCAAGGAGGCGAAAAAGGCCATGCGCAGTCGCGGGCTGCGGATCACACCGGAAACCGAGCGCATGATCCGGGCGGTCTGGCCGCTCTTTTCCAACAAATGGCTCAAAGCCATAATCAGCCCGATGATGGCGGTGAGGTACAGGGGCTTTTCCTCCAGCGGGGCCGAGAGTACGGCCAGCCCCCAATCCGGCAGCGGCAGGCCGAAAAGCAGAGCCAGGGCCAGGCTCCCTGCCAGAATGGCCGCGCCCAAAGGCACGCGCAGCCGCACCAGCAAAAGCATGCCCGCAAAGGAAAGCAATACATTGAGCAGAGGAATCCAGGTGGGGGGCAACCAGTTCATGTTGTTTGCGGTACGCCAATTTCACGACGCTGAAAAGCATTACATTCCCAAGACAAGGAAGCCGGGCCTCCGGTCTTGCCCCGGCGGTCCGGTTCCGCTACCTTGCCGCCAGCGGACCAACCCCAATCCAAGACAGGAGCACGCATGTCCGAACCCAATCAACTGCGCGAACATCTTTTCGGAGTGATCATGGAACGCGTGGACCGCGACGCGGACCGCCGCAAGGAAGCCCTCACCGAATACCTGCTGGTCACGGGCATGGTGGCGGACGGAGCCGCTGAAAAGGTCGCGGAACTCGTGCCTCCGGTGCTGCCCGACCTCTACGCCAAATGGGTGAACATGTTCCTGGACCGGCTTTTTGAAACCGTGCCCCCGGAGCAGATCGAACTCATTGCCGACGGCAGTGAGGAAAACAACGCGGCCGCGTCCCTGGCGTATCTCATGTTTTTGGAATCGGAACGCATGGAAAAACAGGTGGCCGAGGACCTGGCCGCCCACGGACTTTCCGGGGGCCGCAGCGAGGACGGCAAGGCTCATTCCGGAGCGGTTTCCGAGGAGTTCATCCGCACGCGCATGGGCCGTATTGCCCAGGACCTGCAAAAGGAGCGCGAGGCCAAGGCCAAAGCCTACAAAAAGAACAGCACCCACTGACGGAGAGAATCAGGCAACAAGCCGGAAAGTCGATCACCCCTGCTGCCGCCGCCATTCCTCCATGGCCGCTTCCACGGCGTCGGCCATGCTCTGGCCGTCGGGCGCATCCGCATCGTCGGACTCCAGGAACGCCAGCTGTACGTTAATTTCCCGCTGCACGGGGATGGCTTCCGGGTCAAAGTACATCTGCCAGATCACCGCGGCCTTTCCGGGCTTATTCAGCCGCGCCAGGGCGAGGCCCAGGTGGAGCATGGCCTGCTTGTCGTCCCGGCGTTCGCGCAGTACGCGTTCGAATTCCACCTTGGCCTGGATGAACTTTCCTGCGACGTACAGGCAGCGGCCCAACCGCAGGCGAGCATCCGCATTGCGTGGCTCCTCCATGAGGAATTCCTTGTACAGCTCCCTGGCCTTTTCGTATTCTTGATCCCGGAAGGCGAGGTTGGCTTCGCGCAGCAGGGCATAGGTTTCGTCCAGGGAAGCCTGGGGAGCCTGCTCCTCTTCGGGCTCCTGCTTCTGCAAACGGCGAAAGCCCATTAGGAAGTTACGGCGGGACAAGTCCACTTTTTTCTTCTTGCTGTCGTGATCACTGTTTTTGACCATATCCTCTCCCGGGTTGCCGCTGCCCGAATGCGTTGCAGCGGCTCGTTGAAAATGCGGCCCGCGCCGTTGCCGATTCCATAAAAAGAACAACAGGGTCGCGGCAAGATGTAGACAAGAACTCCGGGGTGCGTCAATAAACATACGCCCCTACGGTTCGCGGACCAGCGTTCACGTTTGGTCAGAACCCAAGCCCACGGCACTGCCATGCACACACCAACGTTTCCCGGCGGCTGGAACGGCCGCTTCCTCCTGGTGGACCTTACCACCCGCACCTGCCGCACCGAGCATCCGGATCCGGACCTGCTGCACTCCTGTCCGGGTGGCCGCGCCCTGGGCCTGCACTTCCTTGGCCCGGCCGCCTCGCTGGACTGGAACGATCCGCACATGCCCGTGAGCCTGTGCGCCGGACCGCTCACCGGAACACCCATCCCGGGAACAAGCCGCATCCATCTCACCAGCCGTTCCCCGCACACCGGAGCCGTGGGCGATGCTTCAGCCGGTGGGCAATTCGGCCCAGCGCTCAAACAGGCGGGTTGGGACGCGGTGGTGTTCACGGGCCAGAGCAAGCGGCCCTGCGGTCTGGAAATCCAGGACCAGGAAGTCCGTTTCACGGACGCGCCAGAGGGACTTCGCACCAGTGCACTTTTTTCCCGGCTGCGCGGGTTCGACTCCGTGGCCTGCGTGGGGCCGGCCGCTGCCCACGATTGCACCCTGGCCTCGGTGCTGGTGGACCGTTTTCATGGGGCGCACCGAACCGGGCTGGGCCGCAGCCTGGGCGTCAAAGGGCTGCGCTACGTGGCGGTCCGCGGCAGCGGGCAGGTGCCCTGCGCCCATGTTCACGCCCTGAAGCCGGCCATTGCGGACATCTTGCGCCTGATCATGGCCTCCCCCGCGCTGGCAGGCCGGTTCGGCATGCGCCGCTACGGCGAGGCCGCCCTGTGCGACCCGGTACGGGTACGCAAGGCCACGGCCACGGCCAACCACCGCCGGTCAACCTTTCCAAAGTCGGCCACGCTCAATGCCCCGGCTCTGGAACGCCTCTTCTCTCCCCGGGCCCATGGCTGCGGCAATTGCCCGGTGCAATGCCACCGCACGGCCTGTTTGCCGGAATATCCGGATCCCGTGGCCCTTCCGGGCTTCGACTCCCTCAGCCACTGGACGGCCCTGGTGGAGAATACAGACCTGGGCGTTGCAGTGCGTGCCCATGCCCTTTGCCTGGATCTGGGGCTGGACCCGATTTCCGCGGCCGGAACCCTGGCCTGCCTTGCGGAAACCCAAGGCCGCGTACTGAGCGCCTCTGAACTGCCGGAGCTGCTGCATTACATGGCCCAGGGAGACGCCCCCCTGAGCCGGGGAGCCCAGGCTCTGCATCAAGCCATGCATCAGACCATAAATCCAGCCCAGCACACGCCCCCCACTGGAGCGGCCATGACCGTCAAGGGCCTGGAATTGCCCGGTCTGGACCTTCGCGGAGCCTGGGGGGCTGCTTTAAGCTGCACCCTTTCCACCCGGGGCGCCTGCCTGGACCGGGCCCTGGCCCCTGGGCATGAAATTTTGCGCAAACCAGCCCCCACGGACCGTTTTCGTCTGACAGGGAAAGCCCGCATCATCAAACAATCCGAAGACCAGATTGCGGCCGGGCAAAGCCTGGGCCTCTGCGCGCGGCTGTTCCTTGCCGTGGGGCTGGAGGAATTAAGCCGGGCCTGGCAGGCGGTCACGGGTCTGCCTCCCCGCCAGACCACGGCCCGGGAATTGGCTCGGCTCGGAGAACGCGTAATCCTGGAAGAGCGGCGCATCAATGCGGACAACGGATTTACAGCGCAACACGACGACCTGCCCGCCCGCATGTTTCAACAGCCCGAAGCCAGCCAGGACGCGGAGGCCGGGTCGAGCGGTCTGAACCGTGCGGAATTCCTGGCAGCACGCCACCGCTACTATGCGATTCGGGGACTGGACGCCCAGGGACGCCCCCCAAGGGCCCGACAATTTTGTTCCCCTGCGTGCCGCCCTTATGGCGCGTCCGGAGAGGAGCAAGCGCATGCCTTGCTGCAAGCTGCGGCGTCCCGGATGGAGCGTACCGGCCTGACCACGCCGGACCACCCGCCCCTGCTGGCGGTTCTGGATGATCGGATCATCTGGAATGACGTGGAACCAGGCCAGGCCGGGTTGCGACGGACATTGGAAGACGTTTTGCAGGCCTCCGGAGCCGGAGCCTTGGCCCTGGTGCGTCCTGCTGCCCTCTATGCGGAGCTGCTGGACCGGCTCGGCATAGAGGCCCTGGAAGCGAACACTCCCCTGGCCCGGCTCACCCCCAGCGACTGCGAAACCCGCACTTTTTTGCACGATATTCCGGTCTGCGCCTCGGCCCGGACCGACCTGCTCCAGCAGGCCCTGGCGGACCGCAAATGCTGCCTTGTGCCGGGCCTGGGCATCCTGGCCCTGGGCGGCATCAGCCTGGAACAGGCTCTGGTCACGGTCAGTTCGGTCTGCTTTGCCGGGTTTGTCCTGTTCTGCTCCCAGTTATGGCAAAAAGCCCACGCGACCCGGGATTCCGATTCCTTTAGCCGCGTATCCAGCCAGGACAAGCAGACCTATGCACGGCTGCGGGCGCGGCTTTTGCGGAGTCGGGCCCAGCCCCCGGCCCTCCCCTCGCTGCAAGCCGGTCCTTTTCAAGACGCCGGGCAAGCCCGGGCTGCCATGGCCGAGGCAGGACGCGCGGTGGTGGCGTACGGTCTGGTGGATTCATCCTTTGGCAATGTCTCCTGCCTGCCCCCCCCCGGCCCAGGAAGCGTTCCCACCCTGTTCATCTCCCAGACCGGCAGTTTCCTGGATGAATTGGAAGAAGCCATTGATCCCTGCCCCATGGATGGCTCCAGCACCGCCTGCATGACCGCGTCCAGCGAACTTTCCGCCCATGAGGGCACCTACGCGGCCAATACGGCGCGGCAGACCATTTTGCACGGGCATCCCCGCTTTGCCGTGATCCTGTCCATGCTCTGCCGGGAACCGTATGCGGACCGCTGCGCAGTGCGGCTAGCCGGGGAGTGCCATGTGCATTGCCCCCGATTCCGTGTTCTTGGCGTGGCCGGGGCGCAAGATATTCCCATTGTTCCCGGCGAGGTGGGCACCGGCCCCACAGGCCTCTGCCACACCCTGCCCCCGGCCCTCCAGGATCAGGACGCGGCCGTGGTCTACGGCCACGGCGTCTTTGCCGTGGGGACCACAGACTTCCGCGCTCCGTTCCGCGCCCTATACGATATCGAAGCCGCCTGCGAACGTGCTTTTCTCCAGGGTATGGACCAAGCCCTGGCTCAGGATGCGGCAATGCCGGAAGACCCCGTAGGCTGACGGAACCACTTTGACAACTTGCTGAAAAAAATCGGCCCTTCCGGCCATGCCTGCCCGGGAACAATCCGGGATACCGCTGGAAAGCCCTCAACCTTCAACCCCCAGGACCAATGACCACAGACCATTCCCAACGCATGGCCCAGGAACTGTCCCTGCCTCCGAACCGGGTGCGCGCCGTACTCGACCTTTTGGAGCAGGGCGCCACCATCCCGTTTATCGCCCGGTACCGCAAAGAAGCTACCGGCTCCATGGACGAAGTGGCTGTCATGGCCATCCGCGACCGCCACGAGCAACTTCAGGAGCTGGACAAACGACGCCACGCCATTTTGAAGTCCCTTGAGGAGCGAGACCTGCTCTCGGACGAGCTCCGCCGGGCCGTGCATGCCGCGCCGGACCTGGCCGCTCTGGAGGACGTATACCTGCCGCATCGGCCCAAACGCCGCACCCGCGCCACCATGGCCCGGGAACGGGGCCTGGAGCCGCTGGCCCGCTGCATCTTCCAACAGGAAAACGGGGACCTGCGGCAAAAAGCTAAGGAATATGTGCGCCCGGAAGCGGACAAGGATCAACGCGTGCCTGACGTGGACGCGGCCCTGGCCGGAGCCCGGGACATCGTGGCCGAATGGGTCAGCGAGGACGTCCGGGTTCGCAAGGCGTTGCGCACTTTGTTCCAGAAGCGGGCCCGTCTGCGTACCGCGCTGGCCCGAGGCAAATCCGAAACCGACACGGAATGCGCCAAATTCCGGGACTACTTCGAATATGAAGAACCCCTGCCCCGCATCCCCTCCCACCGGGCCCTGGCCGCCCTGCGCGGCGAGGCCGAAGGCGTGCTCAGCCTGAGCCTGCGCCCCCGGGACCAAGAGGCCGTGGACCTGCTCCAGCGGGGCATGGTCAAAAAGCGCAACTCCGCGGCCCAGGAGCTGCAAACCGCCCTGACCGACGCCTGGAAACGGCTCCTGGCCCCGTCCCTGGAAAATGAATTGCGCAAACAGCTCAAGGAACGGGCAGACCAGCAGGCCATTGCGGTTTTTGCCGCCAACCTGCGGGAACTGCTCCTGGCCGCGCCTCTGGGGCCGCACCCTGTTCTGGCTCTGGACCCGGGATTCCGCACCGGAGCCAAAGTGGCGGTGCTGGGGGCGCAGGGCGCACTCCTGGAGCACACCACGATCTATCCTACGAAGGGCCGCGAGGATGCCCGACGCGCGGCCGAGACCCTGCGCTCCCTTGTCCGGAAGTATCCTGTCCGCGCCGTGGCCATCGGCAATGGCACGGCCTCCCGGGAAACCGAGTCCTTTGTGCGCGGCCTGGACCTGCACGCCCGGCCCCGTGCGGATGCGGACACGCCCCGGCCCGTGGAAGTGGTTATGGTCAACGAGGCGGGTGCGTCCGTTTATTCGGCGTCGGAAACCGCGCGCCGCGAATTCCCGAACCTGGACCTGACCGTGCGGGGGGCCGTATCCATCGGTCGGCGGCTCATGGACCCCTTGGCCGAATTGGTTAAAATCGACCCCAAATCCATTGGCGTGGGCCAGTACCAGCACGACGTGGACCAGGCTGCCCTGCGCCGCGCCCTGGACGAAGTGGTGCAAAGCTGCGTCAGCGCCGTGGGCGTGGATCTGAACACGGCCAGCCCGGAGTTGCTCCAGGCCGTGCCCGGCATCGGCCCCAAGGTGGCCGCGGCCATAGTGGCCCGACGCGAACAGGAAGGCCCCTTCACCACCCGCCGGCAGTTGCGCAAGGTCAAGGGACTCGGGCCCAAAGCCTTTGAACAGAGCGCCGGATTCCTGCGCGTGCGCGGGGGCATCGAGCCCCTGGACGCCGGAGCCGTGCACCCGGAGCGCTACGCCCTGGTTCGACGCATGGCCCAGAGCCTGGATTGCAGCGTTGAACAATTAATGAACAGTGATGAACAACGAAAGAAACTGAACATCGAACAATTCGTGGGTGACGATGTGGGCCTGCCCACCCTTCGCGACATCCTGGCCGAGCTGGAAAAACCCGGACGGGATCCGCGCGCCCGGTTTGAAGCCTTTGCCTTTGCCGACGTACACGAACCCGCCGACCTGGAACCCGGCATGCGATTGCCGGGCATCGTGACCAACGTCACGGCGTTCGGGGCGTTTATAGATGTGGGGGTGCATCAGGACGGTCTCGTGCACGTCAGCCAGTTGGCGGACCGGTTCGTTCGCGACCCGGCCGAGGTGGTCCGCGCCGGGCAACAGGTGGAGGTACGCGTCCTGGAGGTGGACCCGGCCCGGAAACGCATCAGCCTGAGCATGAAGGGACTGGATTCCTGACGGCCCGTGGAAGAAGTGGAAGTGGCGGATACCCGTGGCAGGTGGCCGGAATCGTCCCGGTGAGTCCGCCCCCTGCTACGGGTAACGTTGCGGCTCAATTTCCGGAGCCGCCCGGGCCTGCAAGCCGCTGCACATCCAGAGGCAGGCCTTTTTCCGGCGCCGCCACCAGGGAAAGCGCGTCCTTGGGGCATTTGGAAACGCAGACCCCGCAGCCCATGCATTCTCCGCCCACCCGGACGGTACGGTCCTCCAGGGTGAGCGCGCCAAACTGACAATATCGGGTGCAGTTTCCGCAGCCCACGCAGCGTTCGGCATCCACCCGGGCCAGGTATCCCGAGGAGCAGAGCATGGGAATACCGTTGCGATGGGCCTGCATGGCTCCGCAGCAGCAGGAGCAGCAGTTGCAGATGGCATAGAACCGGCCCAGCACGGCTTCCTTAAAAAAAGCGTGGTGCACGTTGCCGCGCTCGTCGGTCTCCTTCAATACGCGAACCGCCTCATCCGGAGTGATTTCCCGGGCGCGGGACGGATGATGATCCAGAATGAACCGGGCCATGGGATCGCCGATGATCAGGCAGACGTCCAGGGGCAGGCAGGGATTTTCCTGCACGGCCCGGCAGGGGCAGTCCAGCAGCACAATTCTTTCCGGGTTTCGCAGGATGATCTCCCGCGCCTGCTTGTAAGGCACCACCTGTTCCAGGTCCTGCACATGCACGGCCCGATTCAGGGTCACCAGACGGGTGGCCTCCTCCAGAGGGAGGGCCTTGCCGTGATAGGAATCCGCAAAGGAGGCCCGCTTGTCTCCGGCGGCGGGATGCGGCGGATTATGTCTGACGATCCACAGGGAAAAGGGCAAGGTTAGCAGGGCGGCCAGCTTTTTCCGGCCCGTGGCCACCCCGATGTACAGGTACGGCCAGCGCGCATAGCAATAGCCGTGGACCTTTTCATAAAAGCTTTTGCCTGCCCTGTCCGCCTCCTCAAAAAACGCCCGGGTGGAAGGCCGCATGAATCGCCGTAACAACCGCATGAATTTGTTTCTCCTTGTTGATGGGGCCGTATACCAAAGGGCTGGTATTCTGAAAACCGCCGGCCCCAAGACGGGCAGCCGCCCGCTGTGCGCGCATAAAAAGAGGCGGCCCCTTGCGGGGCCGCCCTTTGGTTGCCATCAGACGCAAACCGGGCCGAAAATCAGGCCACGCCCTTTTTGCGCTTTTCATTGAGCCGCCGTTCTTGAGGCGTGAGGGCCAGCTTACGTAGCCGGATGGACTGCGGCGTCACTTCCACGCACTCGTCCTCAGCAATGAAGTGAATGGCCCGCTCCAGGCTCATGGGCTTGACCGGAGTGAGAATCAGGGCTTCATCCTTGCCCGAGGCGCGCATGTTGGAGAGTTTTTTCTCCTTGCAGGGGTTCACCTCAATATCTCCGGACTTGTTGCGCTCGCCCACGATCATACCGTCATACACGGGATCGTTGGGCCGCACAAAAAGCTGGCCGCGCGGTTCCAGATGGAACAGGGCGTAGGTCACGGCGGAGCCGGCCCGGTCGCAGACAATGGAGCCGGTACGGCGGGACGGGAAGTCGCCCCGGTGTTCGCCATAGCCCTCCAGGTAGGAGTTCAGCAGGCCGGTTCCCTTGGTATCCGTAAGGAATTCATCGCGATATCCGATCAAGGAGCGGGACGGAATGGAGAATTCCATGCGCACCCGACCCAGGCCGTTGTTGGTCATGTTCACCATGCGTCCCTTCCGGGCCGAAAGCTTTTCCGTGACCACGCCGGTAAATTCCTCGCCGCAGTCCACGAACAGCCGTTCAATGGGTTCCAAGGTCTTGCCGTCCTCTTTTCTGAGGATGACTTCAGGGCGGCCCACTGTGAGCTCAAAGCCTTCCCGGCGCATGGTTTCCACCAAAATGGCCATCTGGAATTCACCCCGCCCCTTGACGATGAAGCTGTCCCGGTCCGGGCCGTCCTCCACGCGAATGGCCACGTTCAGAAGGGCTTCCTTTTCCAGGCGCTCCCGGATCTTGTTGGCCTGCACCAGCTTGCCCTCGCGCCCGGCCAGGGGGGAGGTATTGATGGAAAACCGCATGGACACGGTGGGCTCGTCCACGCTGATGCGCGGCAGGGCCTTGGGTTCTTCCTTGGTGCAGATGGTATCGCCGATCTTCACGTCCTCGATGCCGGAAAGCACCACGATATCGCCGGGGTCGACGTTGGTTGCCGGCTCCAGGCGCGGGCCCACATACGTTTGCAGCCGGGTCACGCGCAAGGGCGCGGCACTGCCATCCTCCTTGATGCATACCAGGGAGTCGTTGGCATGGGCCTTGCCGTTGAAGACCTTGCCCACGGCCAGGCGGCCCAGGTAGTCAGAGTAGCTCAAATCCGAGACCAGCATCTGGAACGGGGCGTCCTCGTCATGGGCCGGTCCGGGAATTTCGCTCATGACTAGGTCGAACAGAGGCCGCAGGTCTTCGCCTTTGACCTTGGGATCCTTCATGGCCACGCCCTCGCGTCCAATGGCATAGAGCAGCGGAAATTCCAGCTGTTCCTCGTTGGCCCCCAGGTCGATGAGCAGGTCGTAAATTTCGTCCAGAACTTCCTCGATCCGCGCATCCGGCCGGTCGATCTTGTTGATCACCACAATGATGGGCAACCCGCGACCCAGGGCCTTCTGCAATACAAAACGTGTCTGCGGCAGAGGCCCTTCCGAGGCATCCACCAGCAGCACGGCCCCGTCCACCATGGACAAGGAACGTTCCACCTCGCCGCCAAAGTCGGAGTGACCCGGCGTATCGATGATGTTGATCTTTACATCGCCCCAGCGCACAGAACAGTTCTTGGCGGCAATGGTGATGCCGCGCTCGCGCTCCAGGTCCATGCTGTCCATGAGCCGGTCCTGCACTTCCTGGTTTTCGCGGAACATGCCGGACTGGCGGAACATGGCATCCACCATGGTGGTCTTGCCATGGTCAACGTGCGCAATAATCGCAATATTACGCAGGCTTTCATTTCGTACAATCGTCGTCATATATGATTTCCTCCCGCCGGGGACACGCCCCGGACATGCGCGCTATACGTGAACAGGGTCCGCCCCGCAAGTGTTTGGGCATGACTGTTGCAAATTGACATCCGGACGGTAGTTTCTGCCGTTCGCTCCGCCGGGGAGGGACCCGGCGGGAACCCACTTTCGGAGGCACCATGTATCGATTCGCTGTATTGCCCGTCCTCGCCCTGGCGCTGCTGCTTTCAGGCTGCGCCACCGTGGACCGAGTATTCAGCCGACCCGCTCCCTCGCGCCCGGCGGCCATGAGCCCGGCACCCGGCACCGGCGTTACACCAGGTCGGCAGTACAACCCCAAAACCCAGCCGTACACCGTCATGGGCAAACGTTACCGGCCGCTGCGCAGCGCCGCAGGATACGACGAGGTGGGGGTGGCCTCCTGGTACGGAAAGGACTTTCACGGCAAGCCCACTGCCAGCGGTGATATTTATGATATGCACAAGATGACCGCTGCGCACAAGACCCTGCCCCTGGGGACGGTGGTTCGCGTAACCAACTTGGAAAACGGACGCCGCGTGGACCTGCTCGTCAACGACCGCGGGCCTTTTGTAGGCACTCGGCTCATCGACCTTTCCTATGCGGCGGCCCGGGCCCTGGGCAGCGACCGCAAGGGGCTCGCCCGGGTACGGATCCAGGCCGTGGGCACGGCCACAGCCCGGGGAGCAGTGCCGGTCCGGCAGATTCCCGCGCGACGACCCGCCCCCCGACCCAGTCGCAGCGTCACGGCCCAGGCCGCAACCACCGGCTACGCCGTGCAGGTGGGAGCCTTCCGCGAACAGGCCAACGCGGAAAAGGTGGTGCGCCATCTGCGCAGCAAGGGCTTTTCCCAAGCCCACCTCTACCGCCGGAGGACCGGCAACGGGGTGCTGCACCTGGTGCGCGTGCGCGCCGCCAGCAAGACCCAGGCTCTCCAGGCTCTGCAAAAGGTCCGAGTCTACTACCCGTCCAGCTTCCTGGCGTCGTAATGACACGCGCCACACCGGACGCACCGACGCGACCCGGCAAACAAAGGCCCCTCAAGAGGGGCCTTTGTTTTGTTGCCCGGTCCGAAAAGAAAAAACCGCGGCCGCGCAGGTGCGGCAACGGCAATGCGGCTCCTTGATGATGAGGCCGCAGAAAAATTTCCGGAATGTCAGGAAAGCACGCGCAAAAGCACTTCCGGCAATTCGTGTATATCCGCCTTGGAAAGCTGGGCGTCCGCGCCCACGGACTCGCCCTTGTGCTCCAGATTTTGCGAGACAATGGACGAACACAGCACCACGGGCACATGGCGCAGCACCGGATCCTCCTTGATCCGGCGGGTCAGGGTATGGCCGTCCATGACCGGCATCTCCACATCGGAAATCACTGCCTGGACCCATTGCCCGAGAGGTTCTCCCGCAGCTGCGGCCTGCCGTTTCCAGTCCTGCAACTGTTCCAGGGCCTCTCTGCCGTTGGACGCCAACGTGACCCGCACCCCGGCCTCCACCAGCAAATCGCGCATCATGTTTCGCGCCAGGGACGAATCATCGGCCACGAGCACGCGCACCCGGCGTGCACGCAATTCCTCCACCGCATCCGGCGCCTCCAAAGCGGAAATTTCTGCGGCCGGGCTCAGTTCGCCCACGATTTTTTCCATATCCAGTAGGTAAATAATGCGGTCCTTGATCTTGACCACGCCCGTGATGGAGTTGGAGGCTAGGCTCGCCACGTAACGGTTCGGAGACTCCACCTGACTCCAACTGACGCGATGGATGCGCGTCACCCCGGATACGAGAAAGGCCGTTGTGGTCTTGTTGAACTCCGTGACAATGACCTTGGGTGCCTCGCTTTCCACAACATCCTTACGCAGGCATCTGCCGAGGTCCACCAGGGGAATGATGCGGTTGCGCAGATTAAACGCTCCGAGCACGGCCTCGTGGGAAATTTCCGGCAAATCCGAGAGTTCTGGAACGCGGAGTATTTCCAGCACCTTGGCAACATTGATGCCGTAATAGCTGTGTTCCACATCAGCGCGGCCGCGGCGAGGCTTTTCGCTCATGTAGAACTCCACGATCTCCAGTTCGTTGGTGCCGGACTCAAGAAGAATATTGTTCTGGGACATGCGTTCTCCAGCGGATGGTGCGTTGGCCGTTGCCTTCACTTTTGCCGCCGCGTTGACCGTTGTCAAGAACAGCCGGAAAATCAAGACGAAAGAAAAAAGCGCCCGGAGCCACCCGGGGGATCAACAACGGCTCCCCAACAGACGGTGCAGCAGTTGGGCCAAGGATTCCAGGTCCACGGGCTTGGAGAGATAGTCATCCATGCCGGAATCCAGAAAACGGTCCCGGTCCCCGGCCATGGCATGGGCGGTCAGCGCGGCAATGGGCACGTCCCGGTTGCGGGCGCCGGCCCGGCCCGAGCGGATGGCCCGCGTGGCCTCGATGCCGTCCATGACCGGCATTTGCACGTCCATGAGCACAATGTCAAAATCTTGTTCTTCCAGGGCTTCCAGGGCGGCTTTACCGTTTTCCACGGCCGCCACGTCGGCCCCCAGCTTCTGGAGAAACCGCTGCAACATGATGCGGTTCACGCGGTTGTCCTCCACCACCAGCACCCGGGCCGAGGTAGCGGGCAGGCAAGCCTCGTCCGCATCGCAGGCCCGGCGCGCCCGCCGGACGTCCAGCGGAACGCACATATACATGGTGGTGCCGTGTCCGGGGCGGCTGGCAACGGCCACGTCTCCGCCCATGATCTGAAGCAGCCGCCGCACAATGGCCAGCCCCAGCCCCGTGCCCTGATAGTCCCGGGTATACGAGCCGTCCGCCTGGGTAAAAGTCTCAAAAACGTGTTCCAATTTGTCTTCGGGAATGCCGATGCCCGTATCGCTCACCGCCATGAGCAGCCGGGCGCGCCGTTTGCCCGGGGGAATGTCCAGCGGGTAGATTTCCAGGCGCACCCCTCCCTTGTGAGTGAATTTAATGGCATTGCCGAGGATGTTGAACAGGACCTGGCGCAGCCGCCCGGGGTCGCCGGCCAGGCCTTCGGGAAGGCGCGGATGGATAAAGACGTCAAAATCAATGCCCCGGGCCTTGGCCTGTTCCCGGAACATAATCACCACGGGTTGAAGGTATTCCCGCAGCCGGAAAGGTTCGCGCCGCAGCACCAGCTTGCCGGATTCGATCAGGGAGAAATCCAGAATATCGTTGAGCACGCTCATGAGGCCGCGAGCCGATTCCAGAGCGGTTTCCACGTATTCGCCCTGCTCCTCCTGAAGGTCGGTAATGCCCAGCAATTGCAGCATACCCATAATGCCGTTCAGAGGCGTCCGGATTTCATGGCTCATGTTGGCCACGAACTCGCCCTTGGCCCGGGAGGCCACTTCGGCCGCATCCCGCGCCCGTTCCAGCTCCCGCACGAAACGGTTGCGCTCGGTCACGTCCAGGGCCGAAAAAATAAGCCCGGACTGCACGTTACCTGGCGTCAGGCAGGAAAAGCTCAGCAGGATATCCAGTTCGAATCCGTCCCGGTGCACGAACCGGGTTTCCGTCGAACTGCTTCCTTGCGTTGCGGCCTGTCCTTCCTGAAAGGCCAGCACCCGTTCATACTCGCTGACGGTAGCGTAGAGCCGCTGCACGGGCATGCCGTTTAGCTCCTCCCGCGTATACCCCAGCATGCCCGCCAGGTGCTCGTTGCACCATCCCACGTTCCGGCCCCGCACCATGCCGATGCCGATGGGAGCGGCACGCAGGATGCCACGCACCAGGGCCTCCCGCTCCCGCAATTCCTGTTCAATGAGCTTGCGCCGCTCCACCTCGTTTTGCAGCTCGCGGTTGGAGGCCAGAATCTGCTCGTTTACAGCGGCCATTTGCTGGTTCACGGCATCCACTTCCCGCTCGGCCCGCCGCCGCTCGGTCACGTCCGTGGAGATGCCGCAGACCCCGAAAATTCTTTCCCGTTCGTCGCGCAACGGGAATTTGGTCACCATCCAGTGAAATTCCCGGCCCCTGTGCCATACGGAAACCTCGTGCGTGGAGGATTTTCCCTCCTGAAGCACTTCCCGATCCCAAAGCCGATGCTCCCGGGCCCGCTCCGGCGGGAAAAGCTGGTCGTCGGTACGGCCGATGACCTTATTTTGCGGCAGACCCAGGTACTCACACAACCGGACGTTGCAATAAATATATTTCCCGTCCTTGTCCTTGGCGTAGATCATGGGGGACGAATTTTCCATGATTCCGGTGAGCAGGGCCGTATATTCCCGAAGCTGCCGCTCGGCCCGCCGCCATTCCGTGGCATCGTGCACCACGGAGTAGACGTACCGGCGTCCCTGAATTTCCAGGGGGCCGCTGAACACGTCCACCTCGCGGACCTCGCCGCTCTTCAAGATGTGGCGAAAACGAAAATGCTTGCGCGAGCTTTGCCGAGTGCGGTCCACGGCCCGCTGAAGTCCGCGTTCGGCAATGGGATTGATGGCCGAAAGAGGCAGGCCGTGAAATTCCTCCCGGGTGTAACCGTAAAAAAGACAGGCCGCGTTGTTGGCGTCCACGATGATCAGCTTGTTCGGATCAACAAGCAGCCGGATGGCAGGATCATTGTAGAACATGGTGCGGAAATGGGCATTTTCCACCAGAAGCTGCTGGGAATGCTCGTCCCCGGGCACGGGACGAAAAAGGCAATGCAGGGTCGCCCGCTTGCCGCCGGGGTCAACGCGCACGCCGTCCATCAGCAACGGAACCGGCTCGCCGTCCGGCGCTTCCAGGGTCCAGACCCCGCCGTGACTCAATCCGTCCCGCTGGAGCACGTCCAGCAGATCGTGCAGCTGCGCGCAGGAAATCACGCTGAGCCATTCATCCAGAGGCTTCCCGGCCAGGGCTTCGGGCGTTTCCCCCAGCAGGCCGGCAAAGGCCTTGTTGCACTGCTCCACCCGCCGGTCCGCATCAAAGTCCGCGCAGGCCAGCGGGGATACCGCAGCCAGCCGGTACAGGGCGTCCAGATGCCGCACCGCTTCCTGGTGCCGAACCTGAAGCTCGGCGTGCTCCCGGCGCAGGGTTTCATACGTTTCATGAAACGCTTTTTGACGCTTATCCGTGGAATCGTCCCCTGTCACCATCGGACTCCTTGCAGGAAAGCTTACGTTTGAGCGTAGCCGTCCCCGGGCCGTGCTCCGGGACCAAAAGCACGCTCCTCAACATCCGCGACAACACGCAGCTCAGGTCGAAGTGGCCAGCAAATTCAAAAACGCGGCGCAAAATGCGGGCAAATCTTCAGGAGTGCGGCTGGACACCAGATGGCCGTCCACTACCAGGGGTTTATCCACCCAGGTGGCCCCCGCATTGACGAGATCATCCCGAATGGAGTGGTACGAAGTCACGGTCCGGCCCTGAAGAATCCCCGCGGACACAGGCACCCAGCCTGCATGACAAATAAAGGCCAGAGGCCTGCGGCGCTGATGCACGTTGCGCACGATTTCCAGGGCGGCGCTGTTGCGGCGGATGCGGTCCGGAGCGTACCCGCCCGGAATGACCAAACCGTCCACCTCGGCCGGATCAACATCCTCGAAGGCCACGTCTGCTGTGGCGGGCAGCCCGACCTTGCTCCGACAGACCGCGCCAGCCTCGGGTCCGGCCACGGTAACGCTGGCTCCGCTCTCCACAAGCCGCAGCTTGGGGTACCAGAATTCCAACTCGTTATACAATTCTTCAAGAAAAACGACGACACGCGCCGGACCTGTCATCTGCATACGCCCCCTTCCTGTTCAGGACCACAATATCGGAAACATAACACAGCCCCTACAATCCGCCAAGCCCTCCCTCCATTTCCATGAAGGAAGGTCGCGTTCCCGGCTGCTTGACCAAAAAAAGCCAGCCATGCAACTCGCTGTACACTCAATGAGAAAACATTCAGACAGCGAGAATGGCTCAACGGCAACCCAGCCGCCTCGCAGGAGACTGGATCAGACACAAGACATGCCGTTTCACAGGTCGGCCACTGTCGCCCGGAAACCAATTATGTCATTTATGGCATGTTTTTTAGGTCGGCGCTCTTAACTTTTTCTACGAATCGCCGATACGAAAGACAGTATAACCCGCACTGGAGGTTTATTCCATGGATCCCATCATTTTGTCCGGCGGTTTATCACCGTTAAAGAACAACAAGACCACGCTGCATATGGCCGAGCAAGAGCCGTCGTCTGAAAAAAATTCCACGCCCGATCTTGCCGCGCCCCGGCCTGACGCGGCCGCAGGCGACCAGATCACCATCTCGGCCAAGGGGAAAACCATGGCCGCCGCCCAAAAGCAGCAAAAGGAAGAATCCGAGGAAGTCTCGGCCGAGGAACTGGCCCTTAAGCAACTCAAGCAGCAAATTGAGAAGATCAAGGAAGAGATCCGCGAGGCACAGCAGAGCGACCTGCCCCCCAAGGAAAAGCAGCAAAAGATCATGCGCTTGCAGCAAGAGCTGGCCCAATACACCGATCAGCTCAATAAGATGCTGAAAAAGGGTTCCAACGCGGGCAATATTCCCGCAGGCGGCACCCCGGCCCAAAGCTTCCCCAACAGTCTGACCTAAACTCTGCACGGCCCAAAGCGGCCGACAGGGAAACGGTTGCCCCCCAAAAACGGACAACAAAGAGACAGCCCGCGCCCCCGGGACCAAAGCGGGGCGCGGGCTGTCTTGCTCAGAATCAGAACGCCCGCTGCAATGCCGGGCCGTTCTGGCCTACATCACATCCAAGACCTTCAGTAACATCCGGCTGGAAACCACGATCAAAAGCAGGGCGAAAATGCGCTTGAGCTTGTTGGTATCCAGGCTGTGCGCCAGCCGCGCCCCCAATGGCGCGGTGAAAACGCCCACGCAGACAATACCCAGCATGACAGGAATTGACACGTAGCCCCAGGCCGGGCCCGGCACACCCTCCATACCCCAGCCGCCGAGGATGTATCCCAGAGTACCGGCCACGGCGATGA
>JAQVYA010000059.1 GCA_028708865.1 Desulfovibrio sp.
CAGGGCAAACCCCAGGGGCGCGCCCAGCAGCAAGCTGCAAAAGGTGGAAAGCGAAGATACCGCCACCGTGGTGCGGACCGCGGACCATGTCTGCGGATCGCCGAACCACAACAGCCGGAAGGCCTCCATTATGCCCTGGACAATAAAATCCATGCGTTGCGCCGCTCCGCAGCGGGGGCACGGCAAGGTATGCATGCCCTCCCGCAAAAGGATAGGAATCGCGACCTGACGGCCGCATAAAGAAATCCGGGCGCAGAGACAGCCTCCGCGCCCGGACAAAAACTAGTTCGCGTTGGGGATAAACAGCTTCTGGCCAAGCATCCGGAAGTCGGCAATGGCCTGCTGCGTCTTTTCCGAGGCCATCCACTCGGCAAACTTGAGCGCCAGATCATGCTGCGCGTCCGGACAATTCCCCTTGGACAGCAGCACCACGCTGTACTGGTTGAATAAGACGTCGTCCCCTTCCACCAGGACCTTGAGCGGCGGATTTCCGTCATTGGCCGCAGCGTACTTGATGTAAGTGCCGCGGTCGGTCATGGTGTAGCCCCCCAGTTCCTCGGCCATCTTGATGGTGGACATCATGCCCTGGCCGGACTGGACATACCAGGCTTCCTTATCCGGCAAGTCCATGCCCGAAGCCTTCCACAAGGAAATCTCCTTCTTGTTCGTGCCGGAATCGTCCCCCCGACTCACGAACTTCTTGCCTGTGGAGGCCACCTTGGCCAGGGCCTCGGCCACCTTCATGCCCTGGACCTGTGCAGGATCGGATTCCGGGCCGATGATCACAAAATCATTGTACATAATCTGGCGGCGTTCGCTGCCGAAGCCGCTGTCGATAAACGTCTGCTCGGCTGCCGGAGCATGCACCAGCAGCACGTCAACGTCGCAATTCTGCCCCATTTTCAGGGCCTTGCCCGTTCCAATGGCCGTCCACTTCAACTCGATCCCGGTCTCCTCCTGGAACATGGGGGCCAGGTAGTCCAGCAGTCCGGTATTATCCGTACTGGTGGTGGTGGCCATCATCAAGCTTTCGGCCCGGGCCGACCCGAGCGTCAAGACGACCAGGACCAACATCAGCGCAAACGTGCGAACATGTTTCATTTGCATCCTCCATATCATGTTGACGAAAACATATTTTAAACCAATACCATGCTCTTTTATCAAGTCAACCAGAAAGAAAGTGCTCATGTTTCGACACTGTTTCAAAAATCTTCTTTTTTCCTTGATCCATTTCCGATAATGATTATTATATCGAATTGAACCCAAGAAAAAAACAAGGAGTCCTCATGTACTTCAAGCAGATTTCGATTCCTGGTCTGGGCTGTATGTCCTACGTCATTGGCTGCCCTGGGGCCAAAGCCATGGCCGTGGTGGACCCCAAGCGCGACATTCAGGATTATCTGGATATCTCGCGGGAAGAAGGGATGCGCATCACCCACATCATCGATACCCATGTCCATGCGGACCACGTCAGCGGGGCGCACGAGCTCCGCTCGGTCACGGGCGCGGAAATCCTGATGTATGAAACCTCGCCCGTGGAATTTCGATTCCGCAAAGTGGCGGAAGGAGAACGGCTGGAAATCGGCAATGCCCGGCTGGAATTTTTGCACACCCCCGGCCACACGCCGGACGCGCTCTCCGTCCTGGTAACGGACCTGTCGCGCTCGGAGGATCCCTGGATGATTCTCACGGGTGACGTGCTCTTTGTCGGGGATATCGGACGTCCGGACTTGGCCGGAGCCGATGTCATCGACCAGCAGGTCCGCAACCTCTACAACACACTCTATGTTAAATTCGCCGAACTGCCGGACCACCTGGAGGTTTTCCCGGCCCACGGCATGGGATCCCTATGCGGCAAGGGCATGAGCGCCAAGCCCAGTTCCACCCTGGGGTTTGAACGCCGTCACAATCCCATGCTGCAATACGCCTCGTTCGAAGAATTCCATGAAGTTATGACCGCCGACTACCCCACCCGGCCCAAAAGCTTTGAGCACATCATCGGCACCAACCGGGAAGGGGCCCCGCTTTTGGAATGCTGCCCCCTGGAAAAAGCCATGACTCCGGAACAATTCGAGGAGCGCATGGCCGAAGGATACATGGTCATCGATACACGAGATACTGCGGCCTTTGGTGGATTTCACATTCCAGGATCACTGAATATCGGCTTTGAAAAGCAGCTCGCCAACTGGGTAGGCATGGTAGTGCCGCCGGACGCCGATCTTCTATTGGTGGTGGAAGACCGTGAGCGATACGACGCCATGGTCACCGAGCTGCACCGCATCGGCTATGACCGCATCTTCGGTTATCTGGCCGGAGGCATTAACGCCTGGCTTCTTTCCGGGCGCGACCTTCAGCGCCTGGATCAAGTTTCGGCCGGAGAACTGGCCAAGCTGCAAAACGATCCTGCCTTGCGGATCGTGGACGTCCGCACTCCGGCGGAACTTTCTGGCGGTAGCATTCCCGGCGCACAGCACACGCCCCTGACCGAAGTCCTGGACCGCGGCGTGGATCTGCCCAAGGACGCGGACATGGTAGTCTATTGCGGCAGCGGATACCGCTCCAATATCGCCGCATCCGCCCTGAAAAAGCATGGCTTCCTGAACGTCCGTTCCCTGGCCGGCGGGGTCATGGCCTGGACCCAGGGAGGCCGCCCCCTCGTTGACTGACCAGCTTTCAGCGCGGTCCGGAGCATTCCACCAGCCCCGGACCGCGCCTTCCCTCCACTCACAAAAATATTTCCTTTTTTTGTCTCCGGCCCTAAAGATTCCCTCAGCCTTGTACGATAATACAGCTGAACAGGAGAATTTTTTCCAGACCCAGGAGCGTTGATCATGACCTCCGATTCCGGATTCAGCATCCAAAGCGGCGGTCCTGGCCTCTCCGGGATGTTTGACGCTGAAACGCCATTTCGCACCATTGCTGCGGGGCGCTCAGCCACTACCGGACAAGCGGACCAGTCCCAGGATATCGAACGCCAGACCCAACTGACCCGGCTGCGTGAACGCGACCGGGAAGTACGCGACCATGAGCAAGCGCACGTGGCCGCAGGCGGGCAACACGTGCGCGGCGGCGTGCAGTTGGAGCTGCAAAAGGGACCGGACGGCAATGTGTATGCCGTGGGGGGATCCGTCAACCTGGACACGGCCCCGGTTCCAGGCGACCCTGAATCCACTGTGGAGAAAGCCCGTACGGTTCGCCGGGCAGCGCTGGCTCCGGCCGAGCCCTCCGGACAAGACCGAAATGTGGCGGCCGAAGCCTCGGCTATGGAGGCGCAGGCACGGCTGGAACTGCAAACGCAAACCAGCCGGGAACCAGGCCAGAACAACCAGTGGCCGGCAGAGCTGGATCCGGAAACCGCAGCCCGCTCAAAGCCAGGGGCCCGGTCCACCCTGACGCAAAGGGCTGTTGCAGGCTATACAAACCAGGATTTTCCCCCTCCTGGCAGCGGATTCAACGCCACGGCCTGAACCCCCGCCCACAAAAAAAAGATGCAGGCCGCCCGTCCGGTTCCGGACAGACGGCCTGTTGCATGTCGACGATGGCCCCAGGATCACTCGCCGAACAACGTCCCCAGGCAACCTTCCGCCGAAACGAGTAAACCCAGGTCCCTCGCGTGCCGTCGGAGTTCCGGCGGGACAGCTCCTTCCACACTCAGCTCCTGGCCGTTCTCCTTCGCCTGGCGGGAGGCGGCGCATAGCATTTGCAAGCAATGAAAGTCGGCCTCTTCCACTTCTTCCAAGCCCAGCTTCAAATTTCGTCCATCCGCCAATCCGGCCAGCAAGGCCTGGTGCAGGGCTGCGGCATTTTCCAGCCCGGGCTGTTCCGGGAAACGCAACAAAGCGGTGTCTCCGTCTCCAAGCAAAACATACGGGCCGAATTCCGCCTGTCGGTCCACCAGATGCACGGCACCGGCTTCCAGGGCGCTCTCGATGTTGCGAATCCGTTCCTCATCCACACGGGTCACAGTGCTGACCAAATCTTTTTCAAGGATAGTGGCGAAGAGCACATAAAAAGGAATCCGATTCCCGAAATCCTCTTCCAAACTCCCCACTGCCGCAAAGTCCAGCTGGCAATCCAACACGCGTCCACTGCGCTCCAGATCGGCAAAGACTTCCAATGGGTATGTATCCCGCAGCTGAATGTCGTGGATCAGGTCATATTCAATAAGATAAATATAGTTTCCGCCCCGACGGGCCTGCTCCAGGCTGATCGCGTCCACCGTGAAAACGCTGCCGCTTTCGAGCTGGATGCTGGCATCGGCCACCTCCTGCGCCTCTCCGCCATCGGCGGCAATGAGCCGGTTCAGTGGATCCAGGGCCTCTTCAATGGACATGGTATCGCTCTGGTCCACATTTTCCACCAGGGCCAACAAGCGGTCAAACCCCTTGAGCAGCACGTCCACCACGTCGTGGGAGGGCACCAGTTCATTGCTGCGCACCATGTGCAACACATTTTCCAGCTTATGGGCCAGCACCTTGATGTTGTTGAACCCAAGCATCCCGGCACCGCCCTTGATGGAGTGGGCCGCGCGGAAAACCGAGTTCACCAGCCCCTCATCCGCATCCTCTCCAGCGGATTCCAGGTCCAGCAGATCCTGCTCGATATGGGCCAGATGTTCGCGGCAATCCTCCACAAAACTTCCGACCAATTCGTCGCCCATGTAGGACATGCGTTCCTCCTCAGGCCCGTTCCACGGTGAAATGGCGGTTCAGACGCATGGTGCTCATCAAATTATAAATCGGTTCCGGGGTGTTGATCATGATCAACTCGCCCCCGGTCTTGTTCAGACTGTTGTGTGTGGCCACCAGCAGGCCGATGCCCATGGAATCCACCACCTCCAGCGCGGAGCAATCCAGCACCAGCTCCCGCACGCCACTGTCCACAGACGCTTTGAAATCCTTCCGGTATTCATCAAGGTTCCCGGCGGAAAGACTTTCCCCCATGACGAGTTCCCGGCGTTCCTCAATGTTGGTCGACGTCATGCTCTTCTCCTGAGCCTTATATCGTTTTGTAATGGTTACTTCATTCCCGGAGTCATTGAAAACGACCTTATCGGAATAATTATTGAGGATAAACAGCCCGCGGCCGCCTTCCTGATCCGGTGGCGGCGGGCACCACTCGTGCCCGCGCCAGTTCCAACCCTCTCCCTGGTCGCGCACCCGAAGCCGGATGAAGGGAGTGTCCAATTCCATTTGGACATCCACAAGGCGGGCAGGATTGGCTCCGGATCCGTGGATAATGGCGTTGCAGACCGCTTCCCGTAAAATCAAATTTAACTCGAAGTCCAGTGTCCCCAAACCCTTGGAGGATAGAAATCGCCCTGCATCGGCGCAGAGGCGCTCCACGAGTTCCAAATCCGCATTGAAGCGAACTTGAAGCAAAGAGCCTTCCATCACACTGGAATACATGGTCAAACCTCCACGGCAAGGACCAGCACGTCATCCTCGGGCGCGGCATATCCAAAGACTTCGGCCACGATACCCTCCGCCATGCCTTCCAGGGGCAGGCTCCCGGCATTGGCCAGAAGATTGGTCAGGCTGTCAGGCCCAAGGCGCATGCTGCTGCTTTCCACCAATCCATCCGTGTAAAAAACAAAGCGATCCCCTTTGGATACGGGGATCTGCACGCTGCCCAGCTCAATATCGGCAAATACGCCCAAAATGTCTCCAGACGCTTCCAAAAGCATGGCTTTTTCGTGCACAGGCAGCAGGGCCGGTGCCGGATGTCCGGCCAGGGCAATGTCCAAATGCCCTGCGTTGCGGTCCAGCACGGCGTATACGGCGGTGAGATATTTCTCCGGAGGCGTAATGCCCCGCAGTACCTCGTTAATGGATTTCAAGGTCTCCTCGGCCGAAGAGTCCGGCCGGGCGTTCTGCCGGAACAGCGCCTTGAGCGACGACGTCAGGAACGAGGCCCCCAGATCATGGCCGCTTACATCGGCCACCAGGTAACCAACCCGTCCCTGCCCGAGATCCACCACATCATAAAAATCCCCACCCGCCTCCTGCGTGGGAATGAAAGCCACGGAAAAACATGCCTGCGGCAGCTCCTCGGGCTGCACGAGCATATCCCGTTGGGCACGCTGCACCTGGTCCAGGCGTTGGGACTGGCTTTTGATAATCCGTTCACGGCGGCTGGAAAAACCAAGATGGTTGCGGATTCGGGCCAGAACTTCCGGCCCGTGGAACGGCTTGGTGATATAGTCCACAGCCCCAAGGCTGAGTCCTTCCACCTTGCTGTCCGCCCGGTCCAGGCAGGAGAGGAAGATGACCGGAATATCTGCGGTCTGAGGATTCTCCTGAAGATGACGACAGGTTTCCAGGCCGGATTCCCCGGGCATCATGATGTCGAGCAGCACCAAATCCGGGGGATTGGCGTCCACCAGTTCGCGGGCCTCTTCACCACTCGTGGCCGAAACCACCTCAAAACCGGCGTTTTTCAGTAGTCCCTGCAAAACCAGAATATTTACAGGCTCGTCGTCGACGACCATAATCTGATGTTGTGCTGGCATGTTCATTCCCTGTCGCAAGAGCTTTTCACAGTACGACAAATCTTATTTGCAGCTTTTGCCCCAAAGGACAAGCGCCCTGAGTCTATCATTTTGACACCAAATTATCACATAAAAGTTACACCACGTTTCCGGGAAGTTATACAAGACATTCTGCAACATGTCGAAATACAAATATTCTCAAAGGTTGACAAAATCACGCCCCCCTCTCTATTTTTCACTATACGCATGACCAGCCCGAATGATTTTTTCGGGACAGACCGATGCCGCAAAAGGCGTTTGCGAATCTCCCAGGCAGGAAAAAAAACACATGACCACACCAAACGAAGCACAAACCGCATGGGAAGAATACATGCGCAGAACCGGCATGCCAAGCTGCGCTTTCTCCACGCGCAAAATCATCCGCATCGGCACCGGCACCACCACCCAAAAAAAAGAATCCAAAGTCCTCTGGGTCGGTACGCAGGTGGATGAGGATGTCTTCGAGGTCCAACGAGTCAACAAGCACATGGCCCCGGCCGGGGAGGTGCAGACCGTTCCGGCGGACCGTTTTTATCATGAATTTCATCCGGAAGTGGAACTCTACCACGAGCAAATCGTACCGGTGATGCGCACCATCCGGCAATCCGTGGAACGCGGGGACCACCACCGCGAACGGGGGGAGCCCTACTCCGCGGAATTCGAATACAACATCGCCCTCCAACACGACGAACAGTGCGTACGGGCGCTCTTTGGCATGGGGCTCGTCTACCTTGCACGAAACGAAACCGACAAGGCGCGCAACGTGTTCAGCGAGCTGGTGGGGATCAAAGCCACTTTTGCCCCGGAACACAAGCACCTCTTCAACGAATTCGGCATCCAAATGCGCAAACGGGGCATGTATGACGAGGCCGTGGCCTACTTTGAGCGTGGGCTGGAGTTCGACACCGAAGACGAGAATCTGTTTTTCAACGCGGCCCGGGCCAATTATGAAAAGGGAAATTACCATGAATGCGCCCGCAACCTGGCCGCCAGCCTGGACCTGAACGCGGCAGCTGGTGAGGCCCGGGAATTCGCCCGCTACTTGGCCACCAACGTGGACCGCATCGTTCGCGAGGCTCAGTTGGAACGGCACGGTCTGGCCACCTCCCTACGAAAGGCCGTGGGAGCCATCGACAACGTAGTCAAGCAGGCGTCCCGCCCGGAAGACACGCAATCCGCCAATCACGAGCGCCTGCCCGCAGACCACACCCGTACCCAGGAAAAACGCCTGCATTATGATCGCGAAACAGGCAACGTGGACATCCTCGGCTAAGGCATGGGCCACTGCCCAAACCCCTGCCCCCTTGCCTTTTCCTTGCCGGCCCTGTATCGCTGATCCCAAATGAAACTCGATATCGTCCTCTCAGGAACACACCATTCCATCGTCATGCTGCACTTGACCCGTCCAGCCGTCAAACTGTTGCAGGACGAGCACCCGAACGATTGGCAGAGCCGTCTCGCGCTTCTGGCTGTCGGTCCGGAACGCAAACGCGGACTCCCCGCCTTTTTCCAACGCGGAGGGTACCGCCCCAAAGTCAACATCATACGACAGGGCATGCATCTTCAGGCCAAGCATTTCGGGATGGAAGCCCAAGTGGATGGTTTGGAGGAATTCCCTGAGCAAGTGGACTCCGAGCAAACCGTCGTTCCCCTGGGGCAACTGGTGCAAGAATTTGATGAAAACGACTTTCTCGGTGTATTCCAAGTGCAGTCGGACGCTTCCACCACTTACTCCTGGACCCTGGACGCTCCTTTTGACGGCCGACATATTTCCCTGCAACTGGAAAATCTCCAACAGATTTTCGGCGGCGGCGAACGTTTCGACCTCATCCGCGGCATGACATACGCCGGGAACCAGCCCATGGAGCGAAAGGTGGATCGCCTGGGAAAACCCTACATGCATAAGCCGGTCTTCCGAGTCGCCAACAAATCCTGACTACTTCACCGACATTGCATCCCCCCGGCTCGACATAAAGTACGCTTTATGTCTATACTTCAGTTGTGTGACGTTTTTTTGTCGGCAACACCAGGAGCAAAAGGGGGGACCGCGTGGAGGATGCAGCCCGGCAACATCGTCATCCTAAAGTGGAGCACCCCGGATTACAAAGTCTTTTCCTTCGGTTTTCCGCCCCGGAAGACCGCATCCTCCCTCCTTTCGAGTTTCCTGCTAACCATATTTTCTTTTTTTGCATCACTATTTCTCTGGTATTTCTATTCGCCCCAGCTTCAGCAACGGCTCAAAGAGAAGAAGGACCGCCTAAAAAAACAGTGCACCTCTTCTACGGTGATGAAGACTATCCGCCGTATGAATTCTATGAAGATGGAAAGCCCGCCGGGTTCAATGTGGAATTGTTGCAGGCCGTGGCGCGCATCATGGACATGGAAGTGCGGATCCAACTGGGCGCTTGGAGTCGAATCCGGGCCCAACTGGAAGAAGGCACCATCGATGGACTGACAGGCATGTATTATTCCCCGGAACGGGATAAACATGTTGATTTTTCCAGCCCCTTCATCCGTACCTACCACTCTCTTTTTACGCGTCCCGAATCCGGCATCGCCTCCGACAAGAACCTTTCCGGCAAAAGTTTGCTGGTTCAGCGGGGCGACATCATGCACGACTACGCCTTGAAACGCTTTCCGGAGGCCAATGTCGTGGCCGTGGCCACACAAGGCGAAGCCCTGCGCCTGCTGGCCCTGGGCTACTTTGACGCGGCCTTGCTGGCCACTTTGCAGGGGCTGTACAACGTAGAAAAACTCGGGCTACACAACATCATTGCAGTGGGTTCCCCCATGGAACCCCGCGACTACTGCTTTGCCGTTCCTGAAGGCCAGTCCGGAACTCTGGCCATGCTGAACGAAGGACTGGCCATTGCCCGGCAGACCGGCGTGTACAGGGAATTGCACGACAAGTGGTTCGGAAAATTCACACCGCCAAGTTTTTTTGAAAAATGGAAATCAGCATTACTGGCCGGGCTTGGTGTCTGCCTGGGAGCTTTGATTTTGGCTCTGCTCTGGTCCTGGTCCCTGCGACGCACCGTGGCCGAACGAACTTCGGCTCTTCGCCACGAACTGACGGAACGCAAACAAGTGGAAAAGGCCCTGGAAAAAAGCGAACAACGTTACCGACGTCTGGTTGAAAATGCGGGTGACGCCTTTTTCCTGGTGGATCCGGCTGGCATGGTTCGGGACGTGAACCAGGCTGCCTGCGCTAGCCTGGGCTACTCCCGGGAAGAACTGGTCGGCTCCCCGGTAGGTGACTATGCGCCGGAATACGCACGGTACAGTCCTTCGGCCTGGCTCTCCCTATTGGATGAGTCCACCGCCACATTCCGGTCCGACCTGCACCGCAGAGACGGCACCAGACTTCCGGCAGAAATCAAAATTGCTGCCTTTACCGAAGGAAAACAACGCTTCATCTTCGGTATTGTGCGCGATATCTCCGAACGACTGCGTATTGAAGAGGAGTTGGTCCAAGCCAAGGAGCAAGCAGAAAACGCCAACCAGGCCAAAAGCCGATTTCTCGCCAACATGAGCCACGAGATACGCACGCCCCTCAACGGAATGCTGGGCATGCTCCAACTCCTGCGCGACACGCAGCAAGACCAGGAACAGCAGCTCTACACCCGGGAAGCCATTGCCTCCTGCCAGCGCCTCACGCGTCTTCTGGGCGACATCCTCGATATCTCGCGGATCGAATCCAAAAAAATGCACATCCGCAGTATCCCGTTTTCTCTGCACGAAGAATTCCGCACCCTGAAAACCCTCTTTCACCCCACAGCCCGGCAAAAAGGACTTCAGCTCGACGTGGAATGCGCCCCGGATATTCCCCCCCTGCTGGGCGATGCCGGGCGGCTGCAACAAATATTTTCCAATTTAATCGGCAATGCCTTGAAATATACAAACCACGGGCATGTAATCCTGGACGCATCACTTGAATCCTCCACCGGGCAGCACTGCACAGTCCTGTTCCGCGTGGCCGACACCGGCGCAGGTATTGGCGAGGACGCCCTGCCTCACCTGTTCGAACCCTTCATGCAGGAAGACACCACATATACGAGGCAACATCAGGGAGCAGGATTGGGGCTTTCCATCGTCAAACGACTTGTGGACCTGATGCAGGGCGAAATCCACGTGCAAAGTTCGCCAGGACGCGGAAGCACCTTCACGATCCGGCTGACTCTGCCCAAAACACCGGAAGAAGGGCTTGCGCCGTCTCCCGCCGCCAGATCCCCACTCCCCGGACACCTGAACGGGCTGCGCGTGCTCGTGGCCGAGGATGACCGCGTCAATCTGCTGTCCATCAGCCGATTTCTGGAAAAGGAAGGAGCCCTGGTCACGGGAGTGCCTAACGGCCAGGAAGCACTGGATGCCTTGCAGCATGCCTCCTTTGATCTTGTGTTGATGGATGTACAGATGCCTGTATTGGACGGCCTGGAGACCACCCGCAGGCTGCGCCGTCAGGACAATGGAGCCACGAGTGCCCGCGTTCCTGTCATCGCCTTGACCGCCCACGCCATGCAAGGAGATGAAGAAGCCTGCCTACAGGCAGGCATGGACGGCTACCTCTCCAAACCCGTGGACATGACGGAACTGGCCGCCGTCATCAGCGGCTTGGAATCCTCCGCCCCGGACGCCGAGGACCCGCCTCCGGAGTCGCCCCAGGCCTCATCGGCTTAAATCAGCCATGGGACCGATCCTTCCGGACGATTCCTCTTTTCATCCACTGCAAGGCACGATATCCTCCCTTCAAACGAGGATTTCAACCCGTCGTATGAACCGCGCGGCCACGTGCCTTCACCGGCACTGATGGCCGCTGCATTCCCCTCTCATTCAGCCTTTCGAGGAGGTCCCATGGCTTGTGAAACCCTGTTCGTCAACACATTCACCAACGGTATTCTCGGACCTGACGTTCCCATGCTCGGCCCCGTAAAAGACGGCGGCATCATCGTAGCCAACACCGCGCCAGGCTGCTGGGGGCCCATGCTTACCCCGGCCATCCGGGGCGGACACGAAGTTACCCAGCCGGTTCTGGTGGAAGGAGCGGAGCCAGGAGACTCCATTGCCATCCGTATTTTGTCCGTCAACGTCACCTCCCGGGGTACGTCCTCAGGCAACGACACCATGCGCCTCGACCGCTGCCTGGGGGACCCCTTCGTAGCGGGAAAATGCCCGGAATGCGGCGCGCTGTATGAAGAAACCCGCATCGAAGGCACGGGAAGCGACTGCATCAAATGCGCGGCCTGCGGAGCCAGCGCCGCTCCCTTTGAATTCACCAGCGGCTATACCATCGCCTTTAACGAAAAACGGACCCTGGGTGTAACCCTGAACAAGGAAGCTGCAGAAAAAGCAGCGCAAGCCGCACGCGACTTCATGTCCACCCCGGATAATTCCATCCAGAACCCGGTCGTGGCAGTAGCGCCCAGCGACCTTCCCGGCATGGCAGCCCGCATGATCCCGTTTTTGGGTCAGCTCGGCGTGGTTCCGCCGCGTGCCACCCCGGACTCCCACAACGCCGGAGATTTCGCCACCTTCCTGGTGGATGCTCCGCACGAGTACGCCATCACCCAGGAGCAACTTGCCGATGTCACGGACGGGCACATGGACATCAACCGGGTGCGGGCCGGTGCCGTGCTCATCGCGCCGGTACGCGTCCCCGGAGGCGGAGTCTACGTGGGCGACATGCACGCCATGCAGGGAGACGGAGAAATCGCCGGGCATACCTGCGACGTAGCCGGGGTGGCCACGCTCCAGGTTTCGGTACTCAAAGGCGTGAACTGCGGCGGCCCCATGATCCTGCCGGTCTACGACGATCTGCCTCTACTGGCCCGCCCCTTCACGGAAGAGGAAAAACGCCAAGCCCGGCAGGAGGCCGATAAGTGGGGTGTCACCCTGGAAGAATCCGCCCCCATCTCTTTTGTGGGCAGCGGAGCAATGCTGAACGAGGCCACAGACTGCGCTCTGGCCCGTGCTGCGGAGTTCCTGGACTGCACGGTGCCTCAAATCATGAATCGCGCCACCATTACGGGCAACATCCAAATCGGCAGGGCCCCCGGAACCGTTACCGCAACCTTCCTCGCCCCGGTGGAGAAACTCCGTGAAAAAGGCGTGTACGACCTGATCCGCACCCAGTACGATCTGTAACCCCTAAACCCGAAGCATACCAACGAGGCGGCCTCCCCGGAGACCGCCTCGTTTTTTCCATGCCGCAGATTCTGTTATAATCAAACAGACCATAAGCAAAAACGCGGGGACCGCTTGCGCGAAAGCTTCCACCCCGGTACACTGCCGGGCAGTCTTTTTATAACCGATATTCCAAAAGGGAAAAGAAATTTGATGCGCAGCCAGAAAACAACAAAAAAAGGAGCTGATCTTTCGATCAGCCCCTTTGATGTTCTTGGTGGGTCACCAAGGAATCGAACCTTGAACCTCCGGATTAAGAGTCCGCTGCTCTGCCAATTGAGCTAGTGACCCGAAACGTTGCGCTTCCGCGTCAACGGGAGAGGTATCTATCCGCTGGGGGATAAACTGTCAACACAAAATCTCAACTTTTTTTCACCAAATTTGGAAACAATGAAAAAACAACTGGTTGCAATCCTGTTTTTCCTTTTGTCCCTGGGGCTCTCCCTACCGGCGCAAGCACAATATGTGGCCGAAGACGAGCCTTTCCAGGTCGATTTTTCCACCTACGCCCTGAGCGCTTCCCCGGAGGGGAATACGCCGACCCCGTTGGTGGTCATGACTCTGACCCCGAAAGACGGCTGGTACGCTTATGCCGGCGACCACCCCGGTCCGGTGGGACGACCTCCGCAAATTCTGGCTGAAACCGTACCGGATGGCCGCATGGTGGTCCCGTTTCTGCCTCCGGGGCAGGACAAGCCCGACCCCTTTGATCCAACCCGGACCATGCGCGTCTACCCTGTCGCGACCCCGCTGTTCCTGCCTCTCTCGTCCGAAGAGCCCCTACCGGAACGTCTCAAGGTCCGGCTCCGACTGGCCCTTTGTCTAGACACCAAATGCCGCGAAACCTCGGTCTCCCTGGTTTACCCTCTGAATGGACCGGACGTGTCCCAACTGCCCCGGGCCGAGGAGCAATCCTGGTGGCCGCAGTACCTGGCGGCCCGGCAACTCGGTCCGCAACCTGCGGACCAGCCCCCGACCCTGCCCGTGTTCACTCCGTTGGACGAATCCACCACAACGACGGCCGTCGCAGACGATACGGCATGGAACCTGAGCCCCCGTTCCGCCTCGCCAAAACTGGAAGTCAGCGGGCTGTTGGCAGCCCTGGCCCTGGGAATGCTGGCGGGACTGATCCTCAACTTCATGCCCTGCGTGCTTCCCGTGGTCAGCCTGAAGCTTTCGGGACTTATGGCCGGAGGTGGACTAGCGGAAACCGCCAAACGGCGCTCCTTTCGCGAACACAACATCTACTTCAGCCTGGGGGTGCTCTCCTGGTTTGCCTTTCTCGCGGCCCTGCTGGCGGCCACGGGAATGGCCTGGGGCGAAATATTCCAAAATCCCCTCCTAGTGACCATTCTGGCAGCCGTGGTTCTGGCACTGGCCCTCAGCTTGTTCGGTGTTTTTACGCTTCCGGTGGTGGACCTCAAGCTGGACACCAAAACCAATCATCCTGCGGCTCAAGCCTACTTCACGGGGGTTCTGGCCACGCTTTTGGCCACCCCATGCAGCGGCCCCTTCCTGGGCGGGGTGCTGGGCTGGGCCCTTTGGCGTCCTGTTTACGAAGTAACATTGGTGTTCCTCTGCGTGGGGCTCGGCATGAGCCTGCCCTACCTGACCATGGCGATTTTCCCCGGCCTTTCACGCCACTTCCCCAAGCCCGGAGCCTGGACAGGGTACGTGGAACGAGGAGCCGGATTCTTCCTACTGGCAACCGCAGGCTACCTGGTGAACATTCTGCCGGATGACTCCCTGACCGGCGCCCTTACCGTGCTCTGGTGCACGGCTCTGGCTTCCTGGCTCTGGGGACTGGGTGGCCCGGCCGCTTCCCGTTCCAAACGCCTTGCGGTCCGCCTCTCCGCCACGTTGGTAGCCGGAATCGCCCTGGTTTGGCTGGCATGGCCTACGGCTCCGGAACATTCATGGGAAGAATTTCAGGATGCTGACTTCCGCAGCCGCCTGGGCAATGAACTTCTCGTGGCGGACTTTACCGCAGACTGGTGCCCCACCTGTAAATTCCTGGAACAAACCGTGCTGGTGGACGACAATGTCCGCCAATGGGCCGAGCGTTACGACGCCACCTTTATTCGCGTGGACCTCACGGACGACCATCCCGAGGCCGAAGCACTGCTCCGGGCCCTGGAAAGCCGTTCCATCCCACTCTTGGCCGTATTCCCCAAGGGGGAAAACGCCCACCAACCCATCGTGCTGCGGGACCTGTTCACCACCCAGGGCATTGACGCGGCCTTGAAACAGGCCGAAAACGAAACCGCGAATTGAATTTCGCCTGCAACCGAACCCACCAATCCGCAAGGAGACATCATGCTCAACTTCCAATTCTTCATGCCTACCCGCCTGCTGTTCGGCCCGGGCTGCCTGGCCCGCCTGGGGGACACCCCGCACCTGCCCCGTGGAGAAAAGGCCATGATCCTTATCGGCTCTTCCGGCGCCATGATTGCCAACGGCTATCTTGCCAAGGTTCAGGGGCTGCTGGCTGAACGCGGGGTGCGTAGCGTGGTTTTCGACAAAGTCCGGCCCAACCCGGAATCCGACAAGGTCGAAGAAGCGGCCCGGACCTGCCGGGAACTGGGCGTGGACTTTCTGGTAGGCCTTGGCGGCGGGAGTACCATCGACACGGCCAAGGCCGTGGCTTTGCTCTCAGCCAACCCCGGATCCTATTGGGACTACATGCACGGCGGCAGCGGCGGCAAACAGGACGCCCAACATCCAGCCTTGCCCGTGGTGGCCATCCCCACCACAGCGGGAACCGGCACGGAAGCCGACCCCTGGACCGTGATCACCAAAACCGGCTCGCAGGAAAAAATCGGATTCGGCAACGATTCCACTTTTCCGGCCCTTTCCCTGGTGGATCCGGAACTGATGGTTTCCCTTTCCGCACGCCAAACCGCTTTTACCGGCATGGACGCCTTTTTCCACGCCGTGGAGTCTTACCTGAACACCACCCGTTCCCCCATGAACGACATGCTCGCTATGGAGGCCGTCAGCCTCATCGGACAATACCTTCCCGCAGCCGTGGCCAACGGTGCCGACCTCGAGGCCCGCACGGCCATGGCCTGGGCCAGTACGGCCGCGGGAATCTGCGAATCCATCGGAGGCTGCATTTCGCACCATTCCATGGAGCACGCCCTGAGCGCCTTCAACCCGGAACTGCCCCACGGTGCCGGACTGGTCATGCTTTCAATTCCCTACTTCAAACGGCTCGGCGAACTGGCACCAGAACGCTTCTCGGACCTGGCTCTGGCCCTGGGCGCGGAAGAGGCGCAGGACCGGCCCGAGTCCGACGGCCCGGAACTGTTTCTAGCACGGCTGGCAGAACTGATTCAGGCCGTAGGCCTGACCGACGAAACGCTTTCAACCTATGGATTCACCCCGGAGCAGGCCGACGCCCTGGCAGACAACGCCCTGGACAACATGGGCAAGCTCTTTGACGTCACCCCCGCCACCCTGACCCGCCGCGACGTGGCCGCCATTTTCCGGTCCGCCATTTCGGACTGAACCAAACCACCCAGCAACGTTCCACACAAGGGCCAGGAAATTTCCTGGCCCTTGTCTTTCCGGCTCTTGCAGCCGCCCGGCCTTCCATGTCGGCGGCGTTGCTTTCACCGGCAAAGCACGGTATGCGCCACCAGTCCGCAACACGTTCTCCCCAAGGAGTTCTCAGCCCCGGCCTTCCGCGGCTCCCTTCGCTTTGGACGATGGTAGCAGCGGTTCGGGTTTTGCAAAGGCTTCACACGCCCACGCCCAATTCCAGGAGGAACCATGCGCTTCATTCACAACACCAGCACGGACCCGGCCTTTAACCTGGCCTGCGAGGAATGGCTGCTCAAGCACTCGGAAGAGGACGTGTTCATGCTCTGGCGCAATGCCCCGGCCGTCATCGTGGGCCGCAACCAGAACACCCTTTCTCAAATCGACGAGGAATTCGTCCGCACGCGAAAAATCCCGGTAATTCGGCGACTCAGCGGCGGCGGAGCCATGTTTCACGATTTGGGCAACATCAACTTTACCTTCATTGACCTAAAACGCTCCGGCGAAGGCCTGGACTTCCGGCGCTTCACCGAACCCATTCTCGACGCCCTGCGCCATATGGGAGTGCCCTGTGAATTCGACGGTCGCAACGACCTGGTAATCAAAGGACAAAAATTTTCCGGAAACGCCCAGCACATCCACCAAAACCGCGTCCTACACCACGGCACCCTGCTTTTCTCCTCGCAGATCGCGGACCTGTCCGGCGCCCTGCGCGTGGATCCGGAAAAATACCGCGACAAGGCGGTCAAAAGCGTACGCAAACGCGTGACCAACATTGCCAGCCATCTGCCCGAGCCCATGAGTGTGGATAGGTTTCTGAATCGCCTCATGGCTCATGTCGCTACAGGGGCGGACAGGGGCGACATGTCGCTTGCCCAGGAAGAAATACGCGCCGTTGAAACCTTGGCGGAAGAAAAATACCGCACCTGGGAATGGAATTTCGGCTATTCCCCGCAATACGGACTGATCCGCAAAAACCGCACTCCCGGCGGCCTGCTGGAGGTGCACCTGGACGTGAACCGCGGGGAAATCGCAGCCGTGCGGCTGTTCGGCGATTATTTCGGCAGCCGTGACGTGGGCGAGTTGGAAGCCCTGCTGCGGGGGTGCCGGCATGAACGCGAAGCCCTGCGCCTCCGGTTGGCCGATCTTCCCTTGGAGCAGTACCTCCGCGACGTGACCATGGACGACTTTCTGGACTCTCTGTTTTGATGCCAAAACGTTCCGAGTCCGGACAGGCAAGAGCCGTAAAAGTGTTCGTTTTTCGATCAATGTTCCCTACCGGGACACGCTGAAAAGGGAACGAGTACGCCCTGGAATGTTGTGCACCAAGGATTTCGATATAAATTCAGCAAGATGTATTTCAGGCACGAGCTTTGCTCTATCTCCTGATGTCGATCAACCTCAACCTCAGGAGAACACAATGGACGCAGCAGAAAACGCCTCGATGACTCTTGCCAAAATGCAGCAACAAGCCGGTGAGGTGTTCCCCAATTACCTCAACTTTACAAAGCAGATCAGCCAGTTCGGTCCTATTGACCATAAGACGCAGGAACTCATTCACGTGGCCTGTTCGTTGATGTCGCAGTGCGAAATGTGCATTTCCCTGCACGTGCAGGGTGCGGCAGGACTGGGAGCCACCAAAGAAGAAATTCTTCAGGCCGCCATGCTGGCCATTTCCATGGGGGGCTCGCCCAAGCTGATGTACATGAAGTACGTTTTTGAAGAAGTCGAGGACCTTTTCGACTAGCCGATTCACCTCATCGCCTCCGGGGAATCGGCTACGGGGCCGGTTCCCCCTTTCTCCATCGTCACTTCAGACCAAGGAACAGACCATGGACATCAAGACACACGACACCATTGA
>JAQVYA010000188.1 GCA_028708865.1 Desulfovibrio sp.
CTTCCGATCTTTGGCTCGGTCATTATATAACGATGGGGATTTCCCCGATGTGGTCATGGTCTTTTTACCCGACCCCCGCCCGCTGGCCAAAGTTTGCCGGATTTGTCTTTGGACTACATGGTGAACCCGCCTCCCAGGAAAAAACCGACACGGCCCAGGCCCAGCAACAGGTCGCGGCCCAAGCCATCAAATCCTCCAACATTTCCTCCATCCGCGTGGACACCGAACGGCTGGACCGAATCATCGAACTGGTGGGCAAGCTCATGGTCACCTATGCGGTCATTTCCCAGTCCGGGGAAACAGGGTCGCAGCATACCGCCAGCAGCCTGCGGGAGCTGGATATAATCATTTCCAGCCTGCAAACCGAGGTCAACGCCGTGCGGCTGGTGCCGCTGAAGCAAATCTTCGTTCCCATGCACCGGCTAGTGAACAGCCTGGCACAAAAAATGGGCAAAAAGATCAACTTCGAGATCAAGGGAGATTCGCTGGCTCTGGACAAAACCATTGTGGAGAGTCTCAACGAACCACTGGTACACCTGCTGCGCAACGCCGTGGACCACGGCCTGGAGCTGCCCGAAGAACGCGAATCGTCTGGAAAGTCGGCCTCCGGATCGGTGCGTCTTTCCGCATCCCGCCGCGGGGAGAGCGCCTTTATCGAAATCCGGGACGACGGCCGCGGCCTGGACCCGGAACGCATTTTGGTCAAAGCCGTGGAAAAAGGCATGGTGGAGCCCGACGCGGAGCTGGAGGAACGAGACATCTTCCGGTTGATTCTCAAGTCGGGATTCAGCACCGCTGACAGCGTCACGGACGTTTCCGGCCGGGGCGTGGGCATGGATGCCGTGATCAACGTGATTCGCAATACGTTGGACGGAGACATCGACATTGCCAGCACCCCCGGGCAGGGATCCGTCTTCACCCTGGAAATTCCCCTCTCCCGTTCGGCCAACGAAGGCATTGTGGAAGCCCTGGTCTGCCGCCTGGGCCAGGACCTGTTCATCATCCCCAGCCAGGACGTGGTGGAAATCTACGTTCCTCGACGACAGGACGTGGTGAACCTGCCCGACGGACGCCAGACCGTGGACGTGCGCGGCGAAGTGCACACCATGCTGCGCCTGGGCGATTACCTTGACATTGAAACGGATATCGGGGACATGACCAAGGCCCAGGCCGTGGTGGTCCGCGTGGGAGAGCTCAAGTCCGCCATTCTCGTGGACGAAGTGCTGCGCCAGCAACAGGTGGTCATCACCAAATTCACCTTGCCCGTGGGCGAACTCTTTTCCCTGCCCATCCTCGGCTTCGGCATGATGGGCGAGTCCGACGCCCTGGTCGTGGACGTGGAGGCCCTGGTGCGGTCGTTCTGTACCGAGCCGGCCCAAGCCTGACCCCGGACCGATCCTCTTTCTCCTGGGAGCGCCCCGCACATGAATTACGCCATTCTTCTCGCCGCCTATGGTTCGCGCAAGCCCGACGCACAAGCCGCCATCTCCCGCATTCTGGACATGGTCCGCACCCGGTATCCGGGCGTACCCTGCGACGTGGCCTACACGTCCCGGCATGTGCGGGAAAAACTGGCAGAGCGTGGAGAGCATGCTCCCAGCCTCCAGGATCGACTGGAAGATCTCGCCGCCCAGGGCATTCGGCACGTGGCTGTGCAGTCCCTGCACGTCATCCCGGGAAGGGAATTCCATGAGCTGCTCTCCCTGGCCAATGAACTGGTGCTGCGCAACAAGGAATTCAACCGCATCGAAGTGGGCTTTCCTCTGCTGGCCGGAGAGCACGACCTGGACAGAGTGGCCGACGCCCTGCTGGAAATCGCGGCCCGGCACGCCCCGGAAAACGGGGCCGTTCTCTTCATGGGCCACGGCAGCCGCCACCCCGGCAGTGAATACTACGACGCCCTGAACCGCCAGCTCCAACGACGAAATCCTCGCGTGTTCGTGGCACCCATCGACGGCCCGGAAATTTTGGAAATCCGGGACACACTCACCACGGCTCAGATACGGGAAGCCGCTCTGCTGCCCTTTCTCTTTGGCGCGGGCTGGCACGCCCGAAGAGACTTGGCGGGCGACCGCCCCGAATCCTGGGAAAGCCTGTTCACCTCCGCCGGGATGGACTGCCGTGTGATCCTCAAAGGCGCGGCCGAACATTCCGAACTCTCCACCATCTGGCTGGCCCACCTGGACGACGCTGTCCAGCGTTTGCACCGCGGATAGATTCCCGGCCGGAAACGGCTGAACGTTTGCCGCAGATTTACACCCCGGCCCCCCTGGGCTAAACTGACCGACCTCGCGCCGGAATCCTGACGGGCGAGAAGCCGGGCAGAACGCCCGCTGGTAAGAAAAAATGCGCTCCATCGTGATTCATCTGCCGCAAGGCACTGTTCGCACCACCCCCGCCCGGACCGGCCAGACCCTGGCCCAGGCCATATTCCTGACCGGCCTCTGGGCGCAAACGCCCCTGTGTTCCGGCATGGGCAAATGCGGGCTGTGCAAAGTGCGCTTTCGCAGTGAAGCCCCGCCCCCTCGACGTGAAGAGATCAAACGGCTGGGCCCCGAGGCCGTGGAGCAAGGCTGGCGGCTGGCCTGCCTGCACCCCGCCATGCCCGTTGAACTGGATCTTCCCGACCCCGCACGCGCCGCCCGGCCCTGCCGCCAGGGGGATATACTTCCCAATGCCCCCTTGGGGCTGGCCGTGGACCTGGGCACCACCAGCGTCCATTGGGCCGCGATTCAGAAAGAGAAAATTACGGCCTCCGGCTCCGAGTTGAACGCCCAGATGGGACTGGGCGGAGAGATCATGGCCCGGCTGGCCTTTGCACGCCAGGACCAGGGCCTCTCTCAACTGCGGCAACTCATCCTTGAGCAGCTCAAAGCCGTGGCCGCCTCCTTGGGAAGAATGCCGGACTCTCTCTGCGTGGCGGGCAACCCGGCCATGCTGGCCTTGCTCCTGAATCTGGACGTTTCCGGGCTGGCCGCAGCGCCCTATGCCTCTCCACTGCGCGGTGGAAGCATGCATTCACTTGATCCGGCTCTGCCTCCGGCCTACATCCCGCCGGTGTATGCCCCATTTGTTGGCGCGGACCTTTCCGCGGGCCTGGCCGCGCTGCTGCTCGCCCCGAAAGCCGCCATGGAGTTTCCCTTTCTCCTGGCCGACCTCGGAACCAATGGGGAATTCATCCTGGCCCTTTCCCCGGAAGCCATGTTCTGCGCCAGCGTGCCCATGGGACCGGCGCTGGAAGGAGTGGGCCTTCAGTGTGGCCGCACAGCCGGACCCGGTGCCATCACCGCCTTTACCCTCGGTCCCCAGGGGCCGGTCCCTCAATATTTTCAGGACTCGGCCCGCTCTCCCTCTGCCGCTCCTCCCGGTATCACCGGCACCGGGCACCTCTCTCTTGCGGCCCTGCTATTGCGTAGCGGAATCCTGGACCACAACGGCTTATTCCAGACCACGGCTCAATCCGGTCCCGTGCATCCGCTCCATGCCCGGCTCCAGCGCCTTGTGACGCAGATTCGGGATGAACCGGCATTCCAGGCGGCACCGGGCCTACTCGTGCCGGGAACGGACTTCGAGGAGATTCTCAAGGTCAAGGCCGCGTTCAACCTGGCCTTTTCCCGACTGTTACACACTGCTGGAATACCTTCCGGAGAATTGCGCGGTGTGCATCTGGCCGGCGCCATGGGAGAATATGTGTCTGTGGCCGATCTCGTCACCCTGGGATTTATTCCCGAAGCCCTGAAGGAACGTATCCACCGGCAGGGCAACACCAGTCTGCGGGGAGCCGCGCTCCTGGTCCGGGATCCCCGGGTCCGTTCCGCCCTGGAACGTCTGCCCGCGCCCCAACTGGTGGACCTGGCCGCTGACCCGCAACTGGGCCAACAATTCATGCAAAGGATGGTTTTTCACCATGTCCGCTGAACGTATTTCCACATTATTTCCCGTTCCCGACGCCCAGGCCGCCGCGCTGCTGGACGGATTCGGCCGCCTGCTAAGCAAGGTGCACCCCCTGCGGGGCCGCCACCGGGAAACCCTGCCCTACGGCATCCGCGACCTCTCCCGCATGCTCACGGACGAGCGCGCGGAAATGAGCAAGGATTACATGGGACATCCGGCCACCCGCGCCGCGTACCTGCGTTATTTTCTGCCCTGGAACCTCTATCGTCTTGTACGCCTGTTTCAAGGGATGGAGCGCTCCGGACTGGACCCGTACCCCGCCGAGGGAGGCACCATCGCGGACCTTGGTTCCGGCCCGGTCACCGTACCGCTGGCCCTCTGGATAGCCTTGCCCGGCCTGCGTTCACGGAAACTGCGCTTTGTCTGTGTGGACCGG
>JAQVYA010000060.1 GCA_028708865.1 Desulfovibrio sp.
AACGCAACTCCCTGCGCTTTGTGGACGACCTGGAAACCCTGGAGGATCCCAGCGGCAAACACCAGCACCTGAGCCTTACCTATGGCGTGCGCGACGCCATCATCTGCCACTGCGGCGAGGTGAGCGACACGGCCCTGCGCCCTCGGGTCCAAGCCCTGGACCTGGCGGAAATGACCAAGCCCGCCCAGTACGCGCCTTTTTCCTGGGAGGGCTGTGTGGTCAAGCTCGCGGACAAGATCGCCTATCTGGGTCGGGACATCGAGGACGCCCTGACCACCGGCATTCTGACCCGGACGCAGCGCAGCGTTCTGGACGAGATGGGACGGGAATATGGGGACATCAAGGCCCGGGAAATCAACAACACCGTGTTGCTGCAATACTTCATCCAGGATCTGCGCGCCAGTTCCGACCCGGACCAGGGCCTGCGTCTGTCCGCAAAGGATGCGGATTTCATGAACCGCCTCAAGGCGTTCAACTACGAACACATTTACCGGCATCCGCGCCTGGAGCACTACAAGAAGTATGTGGCCCTGGTGCTGGAAACGCTGTTTGTGGAACTGCGGGCCGAGCTGGACCAGGGCGGTGTGGACGCCATCGCGGCCCGGGCAACGCAGCGGCCCGTGCTCTTTCCCGTGTTTTTGGACTGGCTGCTCAAATATTCGCGCCAGGGTCGCCAGCAGGACAACGTCGGGAAATACGCCAACCGAGTGCTTTATGACCTGGATCAGGACACGGACCGCTTTCAGGCCGTGCTGGATTTCATCTCCGGCATGACCGACAACTACGCCCTGCGCTGCTTTGACGAGCTGGTGCGCTTTTAACCGGGCCGGGACGTCAAGGGGAGTCGGCGCCCCAGGCCGATGCCCTGCTCCGTGACCACGGCCTGGTATGGCCAGATTTCCACGCCCGCGTCCACGGCCCGCCAGAACAGTTCCGCATAGACCGGATCAATGACGTCCGCCGGGCCGAAACAATGGCCGTCGGGCCGCTGCACCAAAAAAAAGAGCGCCACGCGCGCCCCCGTGCGGGCCAGGCTCATGAGCTCACGCAAATGCTTTTGGCCCCGTTCCGTCACCGCATCCGGAAACAGGGCCACCTCGTCCTCCACCAGGGTGACGTTCTTGCACTCCACCCAGAGCCGGTCTTCCGGGGGCACGTCTTCGGCCTGGATCCGCGCTCCGGAGCCGCTCCAGCCCCGCACGAACAACCCGTCCAACCGGCTTTGTCCGGCTTTGGCCTCGGCCCGGAAGTGATCGTAGCCGACGGTCTCGGCCAAGGCCTGCGCCTCCCAGGCCCGCCGCAGCATACGGTTGGGGCTCTGGGTATTGATGCCCACCCAAAAATCGTGACTGCGCACCAGCTCCCAGGTCCAGCGCAGTTTCCGCGCCGGATTGGCGGCCGGAGAGAGCAGCACCTCGGCCCCGGGGCGCAGCAGGCCGAGCATGGAGCCCGTGTTGTTGGTATGGGCCAGCAGTTCCTGCCCCGCATGCTCCCCCAGGCCATGGCAGACCACGGTAAAGCGCTTGCGTCGAGCCAGAAACCGGGCCCGGGCGCACCCGGAACCGAACGGAATCAATTCCTGCATCCTGTTGCATCCTTGTTTTTTGAAGATATCGGCCGCAATATCTCGGCTGGAACTGTGCGGCCCCAGGGTTCCACAAGGAACAAATGCCCGCAAGAAACATTCCTGAGCCGCGCCTGCGCGGGCGTAACTGCCAAAGCAGGGTCTCCACGCAAAGCACGTTCCTGAGCAGGTCCGGGCCGCCGATCCTCTGCCGGGTTGCCGGACTTGCATTCCCACAGGCTTCCGTACTATCGGGAAAATAAGGGAGGGAAGCCATGCATGAGGTTATGCCGGACGATCAGCTGGCCCAGCGCATGAAGCAACGGTTCGGCCGCCAACTGACGCGGCTGCGCGTGGAGGCGGGCCTGACCCGCAACGGCCTGGGCCTGCGGGCCGGAGTGACCGGCGTGTACATCTCCAAGCTGGAGCGGGGCCTGGCCTCGCCCTCCTTTGCAGTCTGGGCGCGGTTGGCCCGGGTCTTTGGCGTGGAACCGGCCCAGTTTCTACTGGAGGAAGACCTCTCGGAACTGCATCCGGCCGACTCCTGCGAACGCCGTTACCAGGGGCTTTTCGAAAGCACGCCCATTTCACTCTGGGAAGAGGACCTCTCGGAACTTTTTGAATATTTCGCCCAGCTCCGGGGCCAGGGCGTGCGCGACTTCCGCCGCCACTTCATAAAGCATCCGGAAGACCTGGACGAATGCGCCCGCCGCGTCAAGATTCTGAACGTAAACCAGGCCACCCTGGACCTGCTCCAGGCCCCGAACAAGGACGCGCTGTTCGCGGGGCTGCCCCAGGTGCTCACCGAAGAATCAAGCACCGTATTCCTGGAAGAGATGGCCGTGCTGGCCCAAGGCGGACGCGAATTTCACGGCGAGATCACCCACAGGTCCCTTACAGGGCGGCTCCTCTACCTGGTGATCCATTTCCAGCTCCTGGACGATCCCCTGTCTTCAGGGAGGGTCGTAGTCTCCCTCATTGACGTGACCGAGCAAAAGATAACGGAGCAGGCCCTGCGACTAAGCCAGGCCCGGCTGGACCGGGCTCAGGAGATCGCCAAGTTCGGCTGCTTTGAACAAAACCTCCAAACCGGGGAAACCTTCTGGTCCGACCAGACCTTCCGACTCATGGGATATGAACCGGACCGGGTCGTGCCCACCCTGGAACTGGTCCGCACGCGCATTCATCCCGAAGACCGTCCCGACCTGCTCGAAAAACATGAACACGCCGCCCGGACCGGCGATCCCTACGAGCATGTGTTTCGCATCCTCTGGCCGGACCACAGCGTGCACCATCTCCAGTTCCGCGCCACAGTGGAATCCGACGACAAGGGCCGTCCCCTGCGACTCATCGGCGCCATTCAGGACGTGACCGAACAAAAACGCCTGGAGCAAATGCGCCGGGATGTGGAGCACATCATGCGCCACGACCTGCAAACCCCGTTGGCGGCCGCAGCCACGGCGGCCCGCGCCTTCAAAGACGACGAAAACCTGCTCCCTGCGCAACGGTTCGTACTCCAAGAAATCGAACGCACCACCAGCCGCGTGCTGACCATGGTGCGACGCCATCAGGACATGTTCCGCATGGAAACAGGCCGCTACGTGCTCCGCCCCCGCACCGTGAACGCGCTGGACGTGGCCCGCTGCGTCAATCTCGAACTGGCGGACCTGCTCCAGAGCCGCAGCGTGGGCCTGCACCTGCTGGCCGGGGACCATCCGGCCGGAACCGGAGACCGGATTATGGTCCTGGCCGATCCCTTCCTGCTCCAGACCATGCTCTGCAACCTGGTAAAAAATGCGGGAGAGGCCTCCCCCCAGGGCAGCAGCATCACCCTGCACCTGGAAAAAAACGGCGACCGCACGCGCATCCAGGTGCACAACCACGGCGTGGTCCCCGCGTCGGTGCGGGAAACCTTCTTCGAAAAGTACGCCACCTGCGGCAAGAGCCAGGGAACCGGGCTGGGCACCTATTCGGCCCGGCTCATCGCCCGCACCCTGGGCGGAGACATTCACATGACCACCTCCGAGGCCCACGGCACCACCCTTACGGTGGACCTGCCCCGCCCGCCGGAAGCTACTTGATTCCTTCGGCCAGCTCCGAACCCATGCCTTCGTAAATCCGCCGTTGCTCCCGCGGAAGCGGGCGCTGCACCGGCGGCCAGACCTCGGGCACAGGATCCGCGCCCTGGCGCGCCGCGTCCACAGGGTCCCGATCCAGCATCACAGGCCGCTCGCGCACATCCAGCTCCGGCACAGCCGCACTGAATTCAATGGCAATGTTGTCGGGGTCAAAGGCATACAGGGAGTGGATGAAGCCATGGTCGATGATTTCGGAAACCCAGATGTCCGCAGCCTCCAGCCGGTCCTTCAACTCCCAGAGGTCCTCGTCCGAGGCCACGCCCACGGCCACGTGGTCAAAGGTATGCGGCCCGGACACGGGCGCGCCGTGGTCCTTTTCCGGACCAGACTCCACACCGGGCCACTCAAAAAAGGCGATCATGTCCGTGGGCGAGATCTCAAAAAAATAGTGGCGGTATCCGGGACGCCCCAGCCCGGCCACCAGACGCATGCCCAACAGATCGCGCCAAAAGCGAATCGTGGCCTGCATGTCCCCGGTGGCCATGGCCAGATGATTGATGCCCGTGTAACTGGTCATCTTCATTACTCCTTGGTTTTTCCGCTTCATACCAGCCTGCCCCGGAAAAGCACAACCCGCCCGGGCAAAACAGGTGTTCTTCAATCCACCCGCCTTGCGCTAACAGGCCTGGGCGTGTACAGCGCACTGCGCCTGGTCTTGAAAACCAGACGCGGCCAGCAGAGCGACCAGGGCGAAAACACCGCGCAAGCCTTGATCAATCGCGACAATCCACCTGTTTTCGCTGGCAGAACAACTTGACGTTTCCAGGGGTATCTGGAATACATGCATGTGTTTTATACGTGAGTATTTTCACAAGTTCCAACGCCTCGCAGGAGGGGTCGGAACACCGGCGGGGCGTGGCTACGTCCCGTCCTTCGTGCGCGGGGAGCAGGGGAGCTAATGGACTTTACCGAACGTCTGACCCAGGACCGGGACCGCTTGGTGGACCGCTGGGCCGAACTGATTCTGGAAACCTATCCGCCCGAGACGCAGCAGGTCTGGCGCAAGCAGAAAGACCGCTTTGCCAATCCTGTGGGAGCAGCCATCACGGATAGCGCCCGGGAATTGTTCGACGTGTTCCTTCAGTGGGACGACGGCGAACGCGTGGCCAAGGCCCTGGACCAGTTGGTGCGCATACGCACCGTGCAGAACTTCAAGCCGTCCCAGGCGCTTTGCTTCGTCTACCTGCTCAAGAAGGTGTTGCGCGAGACCTACATGAAGGAGCTTGGCCAGTGTGGCGAGCTGGAAGCCCTCATGTCCCTGGAAACGCGCATCGATACCATGGGGCTCATCGCTCTGGACCTCTATACCCAGGCTCGGGAAAAAATCTTCCAGATGCGGGTCAACGAGGTCAAGCGCGCCCAGCACAACCTTCTGCGCCGTGCGCGCATGATCGTGGACAGTCCGGCCACTGGGGCCGACGAACGGTAAGGCGCGGGCGAAGGGGTCGCCCGGGCCGTAAATAGAAGCGAGGTGACGGTAGATGACTGCAATGTACTCACTCGTTTTCGTCTTTCTGCTGGTGCTGATTCCGCTGATCGGGGTCGGTTCCGCACACCTGGAATTCTTTTTTGCGGTGTGCGTCCCGACAACGGCGATCATCATCTTCCTGGCAGGATTCGTTTACAAGATTTTCCAATGGACCCGCAGCCCGGTTCCGTTCCGCATCCCAACCACGGGCGGGCAGCAACAATCGCTTGACTGGATCAAGCAAAACAAATGGGACAACCCCTCCACCGGGGCCCAGACCTTCATCCGCATGCTGCTGGAGGTATTCACGTTCCGTTCCCTGTTCCGCAACACCAAGGTGGACCTGAACAAGGGAACCGGAGTACTTGGCTACTCCTCCTCCAAATGGCTGTGGATGTTCGCCATTCTCTTCCATTACGGGTTCTTCATCGTGGCTGTGCGACACATGCGCCTGTTCACCGAGCCGGTGCCCATCATCTTCGAATGGCTGGAATTCGGCGACGGCATCCTCCAACTGGGCGTGCCGCGCCTGTACCTCTCGGACCTGCTCCTCGTCACGGGCATTTCCCTGCTGCTCATCCGGCGGCTCTGGGACTCCCGCGTGCGGTACATCTCCCTGTTCACGGACTACTTCCCCCTGCTGCTCATCCTGGGCGTGGCGCTGTCGGGCATCTACATGCGCTACTTCGCCAAGGTGGACGTGGTGGCCATCAAGGCCGTGACCATGGGAATGGTGACCTTCAGCTACGCGAACCTGCCCTTCGAACAGATCGGCGCATCCTTCTATGTCCATGTGTTCCTCGTCAGCACCCTGCTGGCCTACTTCCCGTTCTCCAAGCTGATGCATCTGGGCGGCGTATTCCTTAGCCCGACCCGCAATATGCCCAACGATACGCGCATCAAGCACCACGAGAACCCCTGGAACCCGGACATCAAGCCCCATTCCTACGAGGCCTACGAGAAGGACTTCGGTCCGGCCATGCACGAAGCAGGCATTCCGGTGGTGGATCCCGCCAACCGCGGCGAACAGGCCTAGACGGGATAGTCGTCTGTCGGACCAATAACTACGGAGAGATGACAATATGGCGAAAATGAAACCCGAAGAGCTCATTCAGGGTCTCAACTACAATCCGCCGTCCACCCCATGGATGGACCTCAAGGCGGATACGTCCCCGGGCAACTGGGCCTATCCCGGCAAGCCGGACATCGTTTCCTACCTCAAGGACGAAGGGCTGCCCGTGGCCAACCCGCGTGAATGGGTGCCCAGCGACGAGGACTGGAAACTGCCCCCCAACTGGCAGGACATCATTCACCAGGGCTTTCGCGAGCGCCTCGACAAGTACCGCTCGCTCAAGGTCTTCATGGATATCTGCGTGCGCTGCGGCGCCTGCGCGGACAAGTGTCACTACTTCATCGGTTCCGGCGATCCCAAGAACATGCCTGTTCTGCGCGCCGAGCTGATGCGCTCCATCTACCGCAAGGACTTCACCCTCGCGGGCAAGATCATGAGCAAGCTGACCGGCTCCCGCGTGATGACCGAGGACGTGCTCAAGGAGTGGTTCATCTACTTCTACCAATGCACCGAGTGCCGCCGCTGCTCCCTGTTCTGCCCCTACGGCATCGACACCGCCGAGGTCACCATGATGGCCCGCGAACTCATGCACCTGGTGGGCCTGAACATCAACTGGATCATGGAGCCCGTGGCCAACTGTAACCGCACAGGCAACCACCTCGGCATCCAGCCCCAGGCCTTCAAGGACATCATGGACTTCATGGTGGACGACATCGAAGAGGTCACGGGCGTACGCGTCAAAGCCCCGCTCAACGAGCCGGGCCACGAAATCCTGTTCATCACCCCCTCGGGCGACGCCTTTGCCGATCCCGGCATCTTCACCTTCATGGGGTACTTGATCCTCTTCCACTACCTGGACCTGGACTACACCTGGTCCACCTACGCGTCCGAAGGCGGCAACTTCGGCCTGTTCACCTCTTCCGAAACCATGAAGAAGCTGAACGCCAAAATGTACGCCGAAGCCAACCGGCTGGGCTGCAAGTGGATCCTGGGCGGCGAGTGCGGCCACATGTGGCGCGTCATCAACCAGTACATGGACACCATGAACGGCGACATCCAGGGACCGCAGATGACCACTCCGGTGAACCCCATTACCGGCACGGTGTTCAAAAACGCCGCAGCCACCAAGATGGTTCACATCGCCGAGTTCACCGCAGACCTCATCAAGCACGGCAAGCTCAAGTTCGACAAGAGCCGCAACGACCACCGCCGCATCACCTTCCACGACTCCTGCAACCCGGCCCGCGCCATGGGCCTGCTGGACGAGCCGCGCGAAGTGATCAAGGCCTGTTGCAACCACTTCTACGAAATGCCGTCCAACACCATCCGCGAAATGACCTACTGCTGCGCCGGCGGCTCCGGTCTGAACACGGACGAGATCATGGACATCCGCCTGCGTGGCGGCATGCCCCGTGGCAAGGCCCTTGCCCACGTCCAGGAAAAACACGACGTGAACACGCTCTCCTGCGTCTGCGCCATCGACCGCGCAACGCTGATTCCCCTGGCCGACTACTGGGCGCCGGGAGTCGAGATCAGCGGCGTGCACGAACTCGTGGGCAACGCCCTGATCCTGGAAGGCGAACAAGAACGCACCATGGACCTGCGCCAGGAGCCCCTCAAGGGCTTCGAGGACGAGGTCTAACCTGCGGGCCCTTGCCCCACCAGGAGGGATAATAGATGAAATTCCATTACGGTATGCCAATATTCGCCGGCCTGATCATCTTCCTCGGGCTGGTTACGTTCCCGCTGTGGTTCAACGCCCCCAGCGAGGCCTATAAAGACCCCGAGCCCAAGCTTCCCACCGAAGCCGAGGTCAAGGCCGCTGGTTTCGATACCTTCGCCTGCGTGGAGTCCACCCAGTTCATGCGCGAAAAGCACATGCAACTGCTGGACGAATGGCGCGACTGGGCGCTGCGCGACGGCAAACGCTCCTATACCAATGCGCAAGGCCAGACCTTTGAAATCAGCCTGCAGAAAACCTGCATGAAGTGCCACACCAGCAAAAAGGAATTCTGCGACAAGTGCCACGAGGCCACCGCAGTCACCCCCTATTGCTGGGACTGCCACATCGAGCCGGAGGGGTACAATGAAACGCACTAGGAGAAGCTTCCTCAAATTCGCCGGCGCCACTGCCGCCGCCGGCCTCTGCTTCAGTCCGGCCCTGAGCATAGCCTCCGGCAGCCCGGGGCACGGCAGTGGGCCCAAAGTGACCGAAGGCTCCAAGCACGCCCAGCGCTGGGCCATGGTCATCGATACCAACAAGATCAATACCAAAGAACAGATCCTGGAACTGGAGAAAGCCTGCCACGTCTGGCACAACGTGCCCCACATCGTGGACGAGGAAGGCAACCCCACGAAGCAGGAACTCAAATGGATCTGGGGCGGGCACTTCCACGAGGTCTTCACCGAGAAGCACAACAACTTCCCGGCCGAAGAAATCGAAAACCGCGAATACCCCCTGCTTTGCAACCATTGCGAAAACCCGCCGTGCGTCCGCGTCTGCCCCACCAAGGCGACCTACCAGCGCCCGGACGGCATCGTGGCCATGGACTACCACCGCTGCATCGGCTGCCGGTACTGCATGGCAGGCTGCCCCTTTGGCGCGCGCAGCTTCAACTTCATGGACCCGCGCCCCTACCTCCACGAACTGAACAAGGACTTCCCCACCCGCACCCGAGGCGTGGTGGAAAAGTGCAACTTCTGCGTGGACAGGCTCGCCCAAGGGCTGCGGCCCGCATGTGTGGAAAAAGCCAACGAAATCGCCCCCGGCGCCATGTTCTTCGGCGATCTGCTCCAGGAAGACTCCGAGGTCCGGCAGGCCCTGCGCGAGCACTTCACCATTCGCCGCAAGCCCAGCGCCGGCACCGAACCGGGCGTCTACTACATCATCTAAGGGGAGGGTGAGATGTTAGAAAGAGCTTTGAAAGGCGGCCCCAAATATTGGGCCTGGATACTCTTCCTCCTGGCCGTGATCGGCGCCGGCGGCGGCGTCTGGATCTGGCAGTTGATGGAAGGTCTGACCCTGACCGACATGAGCCGGGACGTATCCTGGGGATTCTACATCGCCCAGTTGACCTACCTCGTGGGTGTGGCCGCGTCCGGCGTGATGATCGTGCTGCCCTACTACTTCCACCACTACAAAAAATACAAACACCTGGTGATCTTCGGCGAATTCCTCGCCATTGCCGCGTGTCTCATGTGCATGCTCTTCGTCGTGGTCGACCTCGGCCAGCCCCAGCGCATGCTCAACATCGTGTTCCACCCGACCCCGAACTCCATTCTGTTCTGGGATATGATCGTGCTCAACGGCTACCTGTTCCTGAACCTGATCATCGGATGGACCTGCCTCGGCACAGACCTGCGCAACCAGCCGCACCCCAAGTGGATCAAAGGACTCGTCTACCTCTCCATTGTGTGGGCGTTCTCCATCCATACGGTCACGGCGTTCCTGTACCAGGGCCTGCCCGGTCGCCACTTCTGGCTGACAGCCATCCTGGCCGCCCGATTCCTGGCCAGCGCGTTCTGCGCAGGACCCGCCATCCTGCTGCTCCTGCTCCAGGTGGTCAAAAAGGTCACCAGCTTCGATCCCGGTTGGGAAGCCACCAAAAACATCGCCCGCACCATCGCCTACGCCATGTGCGCCAACGTGTTCTTCTTCCTGCTCGAGATCTTCACCGCATTCTACTCCGGCATCCCCGGACACCAGCATACCCTGGAGTTCTTCTTCGTCGGACTGGACGGCAATACCACCCTGGTGCCCTGGATGTGGACCTTCGCCATCGGCGCGGTGGTCTCCCTGGCACTGCTCATCCCGCCCAAGCTGCGGGAAAATAAAACCATCCTGCCCATTGCCCTGATCATCCTCGTCATCGCCACCTGGATCGATAAGGGACTCGGACTGCTCATCGGTGGATTCACGCCCAACCCGTTCGAAGGCGTGACCTCCTACTGGCCGAGCTGGCAGGAGCTGGCCATCTCCGCCATGGTCTTCGCCATCGGCGGACTCGTCATCACCGTCCTGTTCAAAGTCGCCACCAGCGTCAAACAGGAACTGGAAGTGTCCCAAAAAGGCGATGTTCCCGGTCCGGTAGAAGAGAAACCCTCCGAAGCCGCCGAAGCCGCCTAAGACACACCCCGCACCTCGCAAGAACAAAAAAGGCCGTCCCCCAACCGGGACGGCCTTCTCTTTTGCCCCGCGCCCAAAGGCAGGCCTCCGGCGGCCAAAGGGCCCGCGGCCCCTTGGAACCCCGTTTACCGGACGCGCTCACGCGCACCCGGGGACATGCTTCCTGGAATTACTTACGATAAAGCCCGAGCGGCGAAAGCCGCGAGCGATAGAAGAAGAATGCCTCCGGCGGCCAAAGGGCCCGCGGCCCCTTGGAACCCCGTTTACCGGACGCGCTCACGCGCGCCCGGGGACATGCTTCCTGGAATTACTTGCGATAAAGCCCGAGCGGCGAAAGCCGCGAGCGATAGAAGTCTTTGGAAAGGGGGCCCGGGGGAAGAACCTTTCTTCAGAAAGGTTTTCCCCCGGAAATCAAAAAATAAACATCTTTAAGTAACTCAAGACAATTTTCGAGCAGGAACGCCGACCCAGGTCTCCTTTTCGGGCACATCGCGTGTAACCACGGCTCCGGCACCGACAACGCTCCAATCGCCCAGCCGCACTTGGGGGATGACGCTGGCTCCGAGTCCCACCAGGGCGCCGGTTCCCACGTGCACGCCGTCTCCGAGGTTTACTCCGGGTCCTACGTGGCTGTATTCGCACAAGGTACTGTTGTGATCCACGGTCGCGCCGGTGTTCACGATGGCCCCGCGCTCCACCGTGGTTCCGGGATTGACCACGGCCCCGGCACAGACCACGCCACCGGGTTTGATGGACACGTCGGGAGCGAGCACGGCCGAGGGGTGAATCGCGTTGATCATGGGTTCATCGTGCAGCCGCCGGGCCATTTCCAGACGCGCGCGGTTGTCGTCCATGGCTACGATTATGGCTTCGTGCCCGATGTCATCCAGCTGTTCCACGGGTCCGAGCACCTTGAGTCCCAGCACCGAGGTGCCGATGCGCTCGGGCATATCGTCAAGAAAGCCCATAAGCTCCAGATCGCGTCCCTTGGTCCACATGTGAAACAAAATGTCGGCCACGACTTGGCCGTGTCCCCCAGCGCCGATGATGACCACTTTCATTCCCGGTCCCCTTTGGTCATGAATGCAAGGCGATTTTCACCGCCTCGATAACGTCCTGCACGTCGGTATCCATGAGCTTTGCCGAAAGGGGCAGGCTCACGGTCTGCCGCCCGATTCGGGTGGCATTGGGCGTATCTTCGGGCCGCCACCCGAAACGCTGCTGGTAATACGGCTGTTCGGAAAGGGCGAGGTAATGGACGCCCACGCCGATATTTTCGGCTGTCATGCGTTGGAGGAACGCGTCGCGGCTCACCCCGGTGCGCTGTTGATCCACAAGCAGAGTGTAGAGATGCAGCGCGTGTTTGGTGTCGGTCTGGGCGGGCGCGGGCGTCGTCACCGGAAGATCGGCAAAGGCCTCGTTGTACCGGGCCCAGATTTCCTTACGGCGTTCGTAGTAGCGGTCCACGCGGGCGAGTTGATGGATGCCGATGGCGGCCTGAATATCCATCATGTTGTATTTGAATCCAGCCTCCACCACTTGGTAATGCTTGTACCCTTCGTCGCCGAAGCGTTTCCAGGCATCGGCGCTCATGCCGTGCAATCCCAAAATTTTAATGCGGTCCAGGTCTTCCTTGTTGCGGGCAAGCACCATGCCGCCTTCGCCCGTGACCACGTTTTTGGTCACGTAAAAGCTGAAACATCCAAAATCGCCGAAGGTGCCGCAGTGGCGTCCTTTGTAGGTGGATTCGATGGCGTGGGCGCAATCCTCCACCAGCCGGAGCCCGTATTCTTCGGCCAGGGCGGTGAAGGCGTCCATGTCGCAGGGACGGCCCGCAAAGTGCACAGGCAGTATGGCCTTGGTGCGCGGAGTAATGCAACGGCGCACGGCCTCGGGGTCCAGGTTCATGGTTTCGGGGTCCACGTCCGCCAGCACGGGCACGGCTCCGGCATGGATGATGGCGTTGGCCGTGGCGCAAAAGGTCAGGGGCGTGGTGATGACCTCGTCGCCCGGTTGCAGACGCAGGGCCACCAGGCTGAGGTGCAGGGCCGCGGTACAGGAGTTGAAGGCCGCGGCGTGCTCGGCCTGCATATAAGCGGCAAAATCGCGTTCAAACCGGGCCACTTTGGGACCGGTTCCAAGCCAGCCGCTGCGCAGGCTTCCAGCGACCTCCTCCACTTCGGCCTCCTCGATACGTGGGGAGCCGAAGACGAGAAAGCGCTCTTTGGGTCGGACAGGCATTATTTTTCTCCAAGCGATGGTGCGTGTGGACGGTCGGGCACGGCTCCACAAATCAAACCTGTTCAGGGAAGCATTGCCCGGCCCGCCGTCCAGACCGCGAACCGGGGGGGGGCCGGCTGGACAGCGGCCGACCCGTTGCCGGAGCATAGGGCGATCCTTTCGGGCCGACGTTTTCTCCGCGTGGCTATACGCCGTTGGCCCGGGATCGTCCAGCGCGTGAATCAGCGAATCACCAGCACGGGGCAGGGCGCGATGTGCAGGACCTTGTGGGTTACGCTGCCCACCATGAGCCCCTCCAGGTTGCTCTTGCCCTTGGAGCCCATAACGATGAGGTCGCACGGTTCGGCCTTGGCCACGTCGAAAATCACCTCGGCAGTGGGGCCGCTCACGATGCGCGTCTCATAGCTTACGCCAGCCAGGGAAAGCATTTCCTCGTAGGGCTGAAGCACTTCCTGGGCCTCTTCGTGCAGACGCTGCATGGCTTCGTCAAAGTTGGGCTTTCCCAGGGTCTGGGGCACGGCCTTGTGCACGTGCAGCAGCACCACCTGGGCCTGCACCAGCTCGCAAAAGCCCACGGCATAATTCACGGCGCGGTCCGAGCAGGAAGATCCATCCACAGGCAACAACAATTTTTTGATCTGCATGTCTCTTTCTCCGTAGGTTGCTCGAATGCGCGAAACGCATCCGGCCATTGCGGGCCGTTGTCCGCGTATCCGCTCTTGGTCTTCCCGTATTACCAGCAGGACCGGACGCGGGCAAGCCATGAACAGGGACAACACCACCCAAGTTGCCAGCCTGGTCCGTATTGGAGTACAGAGCATCCATGCTGGACGCATCCCATAAAAAAATGCCCCGGGCGCATACCAAAAAGCTCCGGGCTGGGGGGGGCGCGACGTTCCGGCTGGCGGCCGCGCTGCTGCTGGTCGCGCTCTGGGGCTGTTCCCGATGGGCTCCGGCGCCGCAAGACGCCTCCCAGGGCCTGACCCTGCCCCAATACCTGGCCCTGACCCGGGATGCCCAGACCTTTCGCCTGGCCGACCTGTACACCCCGCCCCGGGAGGTGGAGGAGACCCCGGACGGTACGGGCCGCTACGGGCCGGGATATGTACTGCTTTCTCCGGGTCCCGCCACCCTGGACCTGGCCGAGAATGCCGCGGACTTTCAAGGATTTGACACGGCCTTGGCCGTGGGGCTGGCTGACGGGGACCTGCGGGTCTATGGTACGCGCTCCTGCACTGGAGTAGACCAGCCCGTGCAGGGCCGCCCGCGCAACATGGCCTGGGCTCCACTGTCGCGGTACCTGGCGGTGCAGGGCCAGGCTCGGGACAGGGTCTTCCTGTACGACGTGCGCCGCTGCGAATTGGAAACCGTCATCCAGGTGCCGCCGCCGATTGCCGGTGTCTCGGGCATGGCCGTGTCCGGCTCCGGCAGGTTGCTGGCCCTGGCCGGGCCTGACGGAGAAGTGCTGACCGGCGCTCCGGGCGGAGAGCTCAGGGTTCTGGCCCGGCTGGGCACGCCCCTGTTGGGGCTGGGTTTTGGACAGGAAAGCGCCTTGCTCTTCACGGTGACGCCGGACGGGGAAATCACGCTCCTGAACACCCGCACGCCCCCTGAAGGCAACCCGGTCATGGCCCGGTTCACGGCTCGGGGAGGCCCCTTTGCCTCGGCGCGCTTCCAGCAGCGATACCTCGTACTGACCACAGCAACGGGCCGCCGCCACGCCTGGGACCTCCAGACCAGAACGCAGGTACCCTTCAGTAAAAAAATGGCCCCGTTCCGCATCGAGGAGCGCACGCTGCGCTACCGGACCTGGAACGCCGTGCCGCACCTGACGCCCTATGCCGGGTATCCGGAGTTGCGGGTTCGCTACTGTGCGGCCAGCCGCGTTATCCAGGTGCTGGACCTGGACGGCAAGGTGCGCTTGTATTCCCAGGATACCGGCCGGTTGCTCGCCACGAGGGAGCCTCCGGGCGACAGCGCCCCGCTCCCCTGTGGCGGCGGTTGGACCAGCGTGGAAGTGAACGAAAAAGGCAACTTCTGCCTGGAAGACCGCTGTTACGTCCTCACGGACCGGGCATTCCAGTGGAATCATGACCTGCTGCTCTGCCGCAGCGTACCTGGCGTGGGGCATTTTCTCTGGTGGCAACGCAGCGAGCGGCCCGAACAATTCAGCCCCCTGCCCGACCACCTGCCGGACCGGCACACCATTCTGGCGGACGAGGCCGTGGAATGGGTCCCGGCCACGCCGCCGCGCGAATTCCCCTGACCCCCTTGGTCGCTTGCCGCTTGCATCCGCACTGGAAAACCGTTACCGCCACAAAGGCGATACGCAAGCGATCCTGTCAGGGTTTTTCCAACCACAGCACAAGGACACCAACATGGGCATCCCTTTTATCGACCTCAAGACGCAATACGCACGCATCCAGGACCAAGTGAACCAAAATATCCAGAACGTGCTGGAACACGGCCGCTACATCATGGGACCGGAGATCCAGGAGTTCGAAACCCAGGCCGCGGCCTTTGCCGGAACCCGCCACGCCCTTTCCTGCGGTTCGGGTACGGACGCGCTGCTGCTGGCCCTCATGGCCCTGAACATTGGCCCGGGCGACGCCGTGCTGACCACGCCGTTCACCTTCATGGCCACGGCCGAAACCATTGCCTTTCTGGGCGCGACCCCGGTGTTCGTGGACATTGATCCCGTGACCTACAACCTGGATCCGGACAAGCTCGAAACCGCGCTCACGGACATCAAGGTGGCCCGGCCCGACCTCAAGGTAAAGGCCATCATGCCCGTGGACCTTTTCGGCCTGCCCGCGGAATACGACCGCATCCTTGAAATCGCCAAGGCCCACCAACTCAAGGTCGTGGTGGACGCGGCCCAGTCCTTTGGGGCGAAGTACAAGGGCACCTGCACCGCGGCCCTGGGCGACATCGCCTGCACCTCGTTCTTTCCGGCCAAGCCGCTCGGCTGCTACGGCGACGGCGGCGCCTGCTTCACGGATTCCGACGAACTCCAGGATATCATGCACTCCCTGCGCGTGCACGGCCAGGGCAGCGACAAGTATGACAACGTCCGCATCGGCCTGAACGCCCGCATGGACACGCTCCAGGCCGCCGTACTCCTGCCCAAGCTGGCGATTTTTGAGGAAGAGATCGACATGCGCCAGAAGGTGGCCCGACGATACAACGAAAAGCTGGCCGATTCCGGCCTGGTGCTGCCGCTCCTGCCCGAGGACATGCTCTGCGTCTGGGCCCAGTATTCGGTGCAGGCCAAGGACAGCGCCCACCGCACCGCCCTCCAGGACCAGCTTAAGCAACAGGGCGTTCCTTCGGCCATCTACTACCCAAGGCCTCTGCACCTGCAAACCGCGTTTGCGGACCTGGGGTACAAACCCACGGACCTGCCCGTAAGCGAGTCCGTGGGCGAACGGATTTTTGCCCTGCCCATGTCCCCGTACCTCAGCGAGGCGGATCAGGACACGGTCTGCGCCGCCCTCCAGGGCTGACGCCCTCATGGACGCGCCAGGACCGCATTCACGCCTGGACGCTGCGCCGTCCAAAGCGGCCCTGCGCCTGCGCTGCTTTCCCCACCCCGAGACCAAACACCACGGGCCGCCAGTGCGGCCCGTGTTTCTTCCCTTTGCCGGCTGCCCCCACCGCTGCGTCTTCTGCGGCCAGGACAAGCAAACCGGCCAGGCCTCGCAATCCCTGGAAAAACTTTGGAACAAACTCCGGCAGGAGCTTGCATCCCGGCTCCCGTTTTCGCCCCCTTGCGAACTGGCCTTTTTCGGCGGCACCTTCACGGCATTGCCTGCGCCCTGGCCAGAACGATTCCTGGAACTGGCCGCCCCCTATAAACGCGACGGCCGCGTCGTTGCCATCCGCTGCTCCACCCGGCCCGACCAGACCGATCCGGACCGGCTGCGCCGCCTGCGGGACCTGGGACTGGATCTGGTGGAGCTGGGCATTCAGAGCTTTGACCCGGCCGCCCTACGCGCCTCGGAACGGGGATACACCCCGGCCCAGGCCCTGGAGGGCTGCGCCAATGTGCGCGACGCGGGCTTGAAGCTGGGGCTGCAATTCATGCCGGGCATGCCCGGAAGCACGGGTCAAACCCTGGAGCAGGACATGGCCCTCACGGCCGGACTGCGGCCCGAAGGCGTGCGACTGTACCCCTGCGTGGTCATTGCGGGCACGCCCCTGGCAACGCGCTGGCACCGCCGGGAATTCCGGCCCTGGTCCCTGGAACGGACCCGCCAGGAACTGGCCCTGGCCCTGGGCACCCTGTACCGAGCCCGCATTCCGATCTGGCGGGTCGGGCTGCACCCGGAACCGGACCTGCTGCATCATCTTCTTGCCGGCCCATGGCACCCTGCTTTGGGTCAGATGGTACGCTCTCTAGCCTTGTTCGACCATGTACGAACCAAATCTCTGGCATTGGGAACCGGTCCCAAGGTGCTTTACTATCCCCGGCGCTGGTCCGGCGAGATCATGGGGCATGGCGCGGAACTGCGTCCACGGTGGGAACGGGCAGGCATCCGGCTGCGCGCCCATGGCGGCTCCGGTTTCATCCTGCGTCAACGCATGCCCCGCTGAAAAAAGGCCTCCCGAACATCCCCAGCGAAACAAAGACGCCGGAACATGGTCAAGCAGGCCCGGTTTACGGATTCAGCTCCAGCACCATGTTCACCAGCTGGCTGTCCTCCGGGTCCGTACTGATGGTGAACCCGAACTTGCGGGCCAGCCCCTGCATGCCTTGGTTTTCCATCATGGTCTGCCCCACCAGACGGGTGGTTCCTCGTTCGCGTGTGTAATCGATGGATTTTTCAAACAGCATGGACCCCAGCCCCATGCCCTTGAGATCCGAGCGCACCACAATGGCGAACTCGGCCTCGCTGTTGTCGGGGCGGGTGATGGTGCGGGAAACCCCGATGGTTTCAGGTTCCCCTTTGTCGCCCCAGCGTTGGGCAATAAAGGCCATTTCCCGGTCATAGTCGATCTGGGTGAACCCGGCCAGATCCTTGTGGTCGAACTCCCGGCGCACCACGCCGAAAAAGCGCAGCCGCAGATCGTCGTCGGTCAGACTGGCCAAAAAGGCCCGGTGCGCAGGCTCGTCCTCGGGCCGGATGGGCCGGATGGTGATCTTGGCGCCGTCGCGCAGCACCACGCATTCCTCCAGTTCGCGGGGGTAGGGCCGAATGGCCAGCCGCCGGGCGCCGTCCCCTTGGTATGGGGCAATGGTGATGCGTGCGGTCAAGGCCAGGACGCCCAATTCGTCCGCGTACAGGGGGTTGATATCCAGCTGCACGATCTGGGGCAGATCGATGAGCAACTGGGAGACCTGGATCAATGTCAGGCAAACGTCGTCCAGATCCGCCGCCACCATGCCCGGGGTTCCCTTCAGCAACCGGGAAATACGCGT
>JAQVYA010000189.1 GCA_028708865.1 Desulfovibrio sp.
GAGTGTATTACAGCGCTTCCAGTGTGGAGCCGTCAGCGGGTAGTTCTGGTCCAGTCCAGGGCGGCGCGCACGTCCAAGGTGCCGGTATAAATGGCCCGGCCGGAAATGGCTCCTTCCAGGCCTTTGGCACACAAGGGCAGCAAGCCCTTGAGGTCGTCCAGCGTGTGCACGCCCCCGGCTGCGATCACGGGAATGGCGGTCTTCTCGCACAGCGCTTCCAGGGCCTCGAGGTTCACCCCGGTTTGCATGCCGTCCCGGGCAATGTCCGTATAAATGATGAAAGCGGCTCCAGCCTCCTCCATCTGCGGCAGCACGTCAAAAATATGCTTGCCCGCGTCCTCCACCCAGCCTTTGGTCTTGAGCATGCCGTCCACCGCGTCCAGGGACACGCCTACGCGGCCCGGAAAGGCAGCGCACAGCGAGGCAAACTGCTCGGGATGTTCCAAGGCCAGGGTGCCGATGATCAAACGCTGCACTCCGGCGTCCATGTAGGCCTGGGCAATGTCCAGAACGCGGACCCCGCCGCCCAATTGCACCGGAATATCAATGGCGGAACAGATGTTCCGGATCAATTCGGCATTGCGCGGCAGGCCGGAAAAAGCGCCGTCCAGATCAATAACATGCAGGTATTCGCAGCCCATGGCCGCCCATTCCCGGGCCATGGCCACCGGATCCGGGGAAAAAACGGTTACCTGGTCTTCTTTCCCCTGGGCCAGGCGTACGCACTGGCCGTCCTTGATATCCACCGCGGGGAACAAAATCATAGGCCCAGCTCCTGAAGCATACGATCCAGGCCGTACCGCGCCAGTTCACCGGCGGTCAGCCACTTTCCGCCCCGCTCAAAATGACGTGCGGCATTGCCCAGGTCCGAAGTCAGCGGCCGCTGGGTCTCGTCGTAATGCCGACGAGCCAGCAAGCGCTCGTTCTGCACGTCGATGATGTACACATCCATGACCACTCCGGCCGGACGGTCCACCCCCCAGTCACTGCCTTCGCGCTCCTGCCAGTAGAGCAGTTGCGGCACCACCAGATAGTCGCACTCCACGCACCGGCCCACCTGCACCCAATATTCCAGGGCACTGATGTGCGAACCGCTGGTATTCTCAAAGGTCACGATTTCCTGGCACTGGCGGGTGGATGCGGACGGAATCAGCCCGAGTGCGCCATGCTGGGCCAGCAGTTCTTCCACTGTGTCATCCAGTTGGACGAGCACCTCGCGGGGTACGCCCCGGCCTTCCATGGGCAGGTAGCCGGCCAGCAGCTGCCAATCGTATCGGGGATTGGTGACCCCGGCCACGGCATATACGCCGGCCGGACGCTCAATGGGCGGAATGCGTCGCTCAGCGCAGCCCGCAAGCAGGGCCACCGTCAGCAGCGCGAACAGAAGCGGTGCGAAACGTTTCATCAGTCCAGACTCCCTTTGGTGCTGGCAACGCCCTGTCGCGTCCGGTCCACGGCGCGCTTAAGCGCCATGCCCGTGGCCTTGAAGGCCGCTTCCAGCAAATGGTGGCCATTGAGGCCGTATTCGTAGCGCAGATGCAGATTCATTCCAGCACGAAAGGCAAAGGATTTGAAAAATTCGCGCCAGAGATCTTTTTCCTCCCCCGCGATCACGGCAGGCAACAGCGCGTCGTCATAGACAAGGTAAGCTCGGCCCGAAAGGTCCACCACGGATTCGGCCAAGGCTTCATCCATGGGCACCTTGGCCCAGCCGACGCGTTCAATTCCCGCCTTGTCCCCCAGCGCTTCGGCCAGGGCCTGCCCAAGGCAGAGCCCCACGTCCTCCAAGCTGTGGTGGGCGTCGATGTCCAGATCCCCCTTGCAGGTCAGCTCCAGGTCGAATCCGGCCCAGAAGGACAACAACGTGAGCATATGGTCGGCGAACGCGAATCCCGTACGCACCTGGCTCTGCCCCTGGCCGTCCAGGCACAGGCGCAGGCGGATGTCCGTTTCCCTGGTGGTTCGCTCCAAAGCGGCTTCACGTTTCTGCATGGGCATCCCCTTCGTAGTATAGGAGAACCGGGAAAAAGGGAACCTCCCGATTTCCGGTCTCTTTGTGATGAAGCCCCGGGCAGGCCCGGGGCTTTTGATTCATTTCGACACCCCGTCGTGTCCGGCTATTGCCCGGCCTCGGCGGAGGAAGCGGATTTGGCGTCCTCGTCGGCGGCCTCTTCGTCCTGCTTTTTCTTTTTGCGTTTGCCGAAGAGGTAAGCCACCCAGATTCCCACTTCATACAAAATAATCAGCGGCCCGGCCATCAATGACTGGGTGAAGGGGTCCGGCGGCGTAAGAATGGCAGCCAGCACAAAGGCGATGAGCATGGCGTATTTTTGATTGCGCCGCAAGCCCTTATGGGTCACCAGCCCCATGCGGGCCAGGAAGAAGATGAAGATGGGCAACTCAAAGACAAGGCCGAACGCGATCAGCAGCCGCAGGGAGAACCCAAGGTACTCTGAAAGCTTGGGCGTAAATGAGATCATGTCCGAAGTGTAACTGGCAAAAAACTCATACCCGAACGGAAACACGATGAAGTATCCGAACAGGCCGCCCGCCACGAAGAACACCGCGGAAATAACGGCAATGGGAACAATCCAGCGCCGTTCATGCGCGTAAAGCCCCGGTGCCACGAATCCCCAGAGCTGATAAAACAGAAAGGGACTCATGAGGAAAAAGCCAGCCACCAGCCCTACCTTCACATGGGCGAAAAACGCCTCCGGAGGATAGGTGTAGATGAACTGGCCCTGATGCATGACCACCTTGACCATGGACTGCTGCAACGAATCAAAGAAAGTCGGCAGTTGGTCCATGTACGGAAAGTCCGTCCCCTCCAAGCCCTGGGTCACGGCCTGCTGGAACTTGATGAAAAAGTCCACAGGCAGCACCGCGGTCTGCTCGGTCACCTTGGTCAGGGCCTCGGTCATGGGGTCCATGAGGATATGGAACATCTGCTCCGCAAAGGGATAGCAGATCAAAAAGCCCACCACGATCCCCAGGAAGCACCGCACCAGACGCTTGCGCAGCTCCAGCAGGTGCTCCATGAGGGTCATGCGGTCTTCGCCCTCGTCCTCTCCGTCCTCAACATCCTGGTCCGGGGCCCCGGTCCCTTCGCCCGCAAGGGAGGGATCCTCCTGCCCGGCAGAATCGTTGCCGGGCAGGTGGTCCTTCTTTACCTCGGGCAGATCGCCGGGCTTACCGTTGTCCGGGCTCATGCGGTTTCCCCGCCTTTGGCCGCGGCCGTCTCGGTCCCGGTTTTTTCTGTGGTCTCGGCCTGCTTGGCCGGGGCCTCTTCCGCAGTGCGCTCCGCTTCTTCACCAGAGGATCCGTTCTCCAGAACCGCCTCGGCTTTTTGCTGGGCCGCCTTTTTGGCCGCCTCGCGGACGTCGCTTTCCTGCTTTTTGATTTCGTCTTCGGCCTGCTTGACCTCGCGGTCCAGTGTGTTCTTGACGTCCTCGCCCACGCGCTTGAACTCCGCAAGCCCCTTACCCAGCGAGCGCATCATTTCAGGCAGTTTCTGCGGTCCGATGACGATGAGCGCCACAACGATGATGATGATCAGTTCCGTAGAGCCTATGCCGAACATGCCGTTTCCCGTCCTGTCCCGGTTAGTCGTGCCGCAAAGCCTTGGCCTACTCCCACTCGATGGTGCTCGGCGGCTTGGAGGAAATGTCCAGGACCACCCTGTTCACTCCCTTGACCTCATTGATGATGCGGTTGGAGATACGCGCCAGCAACTCGGAAGGCAAGCGCGACCAGTCCGCGGTCATGGCGTCCACGCTGTCCACGATACGCAGCGCAATGACGTGCTCATAGGTGCGGTCGTCGCCCATGACGCCCACGGTCTTGAGCGGCAACAACACGGCAAAGCCTTGCCAGACCTTACGATACCAATCCGAAGCTTGCAATTCGTTCTGCACGATGCGGTCCGCTAGGCGCAAAATCTCCAGCCGCTCGCGGGTGATCTCCCCCACCACGCGGATGGAAAGACCTGGTCCGGGGAAGGGATGCCGCCAGATGATGTGCTCGGGCATGCCCAGTTCGTAGGCGGCGCGGCGCACCTCGTCCTTGAAGAGTTCGCGCAGGGGCTCCACCAGCTTGAGGTCCATTTTCTCAGGCAGACCGCCCACGTTGTGGTGGCTTTTGATCACGGCCGAAGGTCCCTTAAAGGATTCGGACTCGATCACATCCGGATAGAGCGTGCCCTGCCCCAGGAACTTTACGCCCTTGATGGCTTTGGCTTCCCTGTCAAACACCTCGATAAAGGTGTGGCCGATGATCTTACGCTTTTGCTCCGGGTCGGTGACGCCTTCC
>JAQVYA010000190.1 GCA_028708865.1 Desulfovibrio sp.
CATCCAGCCCTCCACCAAATGGGTGAAACGTTCATGACGTAGTGACTGGATGTGATTGTAAACAAAAACAAGACGATATGCCAGATTTGATGTTGTGTCAGGCTGGAGAATCGCTCAGGTTAGGTCTTACTATGTCAAAACAGCAGCACGCAATCACGTTAATGATTTTATTGCTTCTTTTTGGCGTTTTCCCCATGCGAGCTCAAGGCGTCGTCGCGCCAGGGCCGGACAAAAAGCGCTGCCTGGCTTTCCTGCACGCGACAATGGAACTTGCCGACCAGCTCACGGTCAGCCAGGACCAGTTGGAGGCGTTGGTGGCCCTCTCTCTCAAGGCAAGACAAAGGTTCTCTTGGTGCACAGAAATTCCGGATGATATTTTTCTTTTATATGCCTTGCCGTATCGCCTTTGCCAAGAGCCCTTCAAACAGCATCGCGCATACTTCGCGGCTTTGATCGGTCCACTGGTACAAAATACGAAAAGCATACAAGAAGCCGTCGCTCTCGTGCAACTCTGGTGCATCGCACATGCGCGCTTTTTCCCTTCTGCGGGGTGGGATCTCGCGCCGAGCGATGTGTTGGCCAGGGGGGGAGGTCGTTGCGAGGAACTCGCCATTCTTTTCGCTGCGGCGGCCAGGAGCGTTGGCATACCCGTTCGCCAATGCTTTACACCTGCTTGGCGCGATCAAAACGGTAACCATTTTTGGGTTGAAGTTTGGACGCCTCAGGGGTGGCTTCCCCTTGGCGCAACGGAGGACACGCTTGAACCCGGGCATGTCTGGTTCACTTCACATGCCAAGACTGCGTCCAGTGTGCTCTGCGCAACGCCGGGTGTTGGATTTTCCCGGGATGTGCCCATCATGCGTTCCGAACGGACCTTCACCTATCTTAACCTGACCTCTCGCTATGCGGACTCCGCATACCTGGAACTGACGGTTGAGGACAGCGCAGGGCATCCCGTTCCAGGAGCCAGGATTACCGCCTGGAGCCCTCAGGACTCCTCCCCTGTGGCCGTGGCCTCCGGCAACACCGACCTGCATGGCATTGGCAAACTGGAGGTCGGTGCTGGAACCTATATCGTCACCGCCTGGAACAATGCAGACGATCAGGATGAAAACATCGTGAAGGTGGTTAGAACTGGAAGCCCTGTGGTGCTCCGTATGGGCGGAAGCGATGCCCTTCCCGCGACGCTGGTCATGGAAAATCCCCTGCCGGGAAGGCCCAATCCCTTTCCGCATCTGGAACGCAACGCGGCAGATCTCTTTGAGAAGGGACTTCCGAATGCCCTGAAACGACAAAATGCGCTTCCTGAAGGACTGAATGCGGGCGAACCGGGAGTATTCCCTGAGACAGTCGATCAAAACCTGCCCACGGCTCCCTTGCTCCAACGAATGGATCCCAAGGATCGCTTGCTAGCCGACCGCAACGAATTGGCCGCTCATCTGGTTTTGAGCCAGGCTGCCAGAGCCCGCTGGCTTGCATCCGAACTCTCCTACCCGGATGATGCATTTTACGACTTTGTCGCCAATCCCCGCGTGTTGCGGGAGCCGTTCTCCCTGCCCAACGCAGAGTTGCGGTCCTTGGCCAAAACCCTGTGCGGCAGGGATGTTCGCACCACAATCGACCATGTCCTTGCCTGGGTGCGAAAACTGCCATCACAGCCGGCAGGGGTGCTCGCCCCCGATCTCACGCCCAGCCAGATTTTGCAGGCGAGGTGCGTGACCTCCCAACGCGACCGGGCCACCATGACCGTCACATTGTTGCGGCTTCATGGTATCCCCTGCCGGGTGGACTCTTCCGGCTACCTCATGGAAGCTTGGCCCAATTCGCACTGGGTTCCACTATACCCGGCAACAACATCTCGACCACAGATAAATCATGACTCCCTTGTGTGGTTGCACAAGGGACAACTAATCCCACTCTCAGTTTCCGGAGGCGATGCAGATCACCTGCCGATGGGTTCACTCCTTTCCATCCAAGGGGAACGCATTTCCAAAACAGAAGTGCTGCTCAACCTGAAGGTGCTCCATGAATGATCGTTACGGCTTGTTATTCAATTTGTTATTACCTTTCTGGATAATCCTGTTTTTAGCCATAGATACAGCGGCCGGAACCAGCGAGGAAGCGATCGCTTTGCACACGGACGCCCCTGTGGTCGTGGACGGGGTGCTTTCGGAACCAGAATGGAGCAAGGCGATCCGCTCGCCAGCCTTTGTGGATATGGTCACCGGAGACGTGGCTTGGTATGAAACCCGAGCTGCTCTGCTCTGGGATGACAAAGCGCTATACGTGGCCTATTGGGTTTCTGAGCCAAATGTTCAAGCTCGGCTGACGCAACGGGATGCGTGCATTTACACAGAGAATGATGTGGAACTGTTTATCGATGGAGTTGATGCATACTATGAACTTGAAATCAATGCTTCCGGCATCATCTATGAAGTCTTTTGGATTTGGGATGACGCGGCTGACCGCCCGTTCTTCCAACGTCCGGAATTCAACACCACCCAACATCCGACCATGAAGCTGAACGGCATCGGGTCCCATGTGCATTCCCGAGGAATGCGAACAGGCTTTCTTGACTGGGACTTGCCAAGCCTGCGCTGGGCAACTCGCGTGCAAGGAACGATTAACGACTCCCGCGACACGGATGTGGGTTGGACCGTGGAGTTGGCCATTCCATGGAGTTCATTGACTCTTCTCGCACATGGTCGCAGTTTGCCTCCCCTCGAGGGCGACCGCTGGCGCATGGATTTCTCCCGTTTCGAACACACCGACGCTGAGGGGAACCCCCTTGTCCCTCCCGCAGGGTGGAGCTGGACCCCGCACGGTGTCTTTGATTCACACATGCCGGAAAAGTTCACACAGGTTCGTTTTTTAGGACCAACAATCGACGAATGAGGAAGAATCTCTTGTTCAAATGCTTGCTACGTTCGACCACTTTGCCATGGCTGGCCGTGGTGCTTTTCGCCGCCTTTCTCTTCAGCCACGACCCCATCAGCCAAACCTACGTGCATTTTACTTCTGGGTTCCGGCATGCTGACGTGGAAAGGGTGCTGAACTGGGGATTCATCTCCATCGGTCTGCTGCTAATCTTTGTGGTGATTCGCCGTTCGCGCGACCGGCTGCGCGCCATTCTCCTGGAAACAGTCTTTATTGGCCTGCTGCTCTATGCCCTTGATCGTTGGCTGATCTTCACCTACCTGGAACGGATTCACTTTTTACAATATGCTCTGCTGGCCTTTTTGCTTCGGAAGATGACCACAAAGGATTTTCCAGCCCTGCTCCTGCTGAACGGCGCGGGTATAGTTGACGAATTCATCCAGTACATCTGGAATCCACAGTATACAAAATATCTTGATTTCAACGACATGTTGCTGAACCTGGGGGGCGGCATGCTCGGGCTGCTTCTTTTCCACGCCCTGTGCCCCAAAGAAACGGCTCCCCTCCCTGTCGAACGCAGGGTGCTGCTCACCGGAACGGCGATTCACCTCTTGCTAGGGATGATTTTCTTCGCCGGGCTGCTTTTAGGAAGGGTCACTTTCTATGCGGAGGGGCTCGAGACCAACTCGGTTTGGCAGATAGTCGATGGCTCGTATCGTTTTGTGGTCGCCTTTGCTCCCCAAGGGGGGGAAGCCTTCAGCCCGGCCACCCAGAAGTACTGTCGGATCCTCTCAGTTTCGCAGTGGATTTTTTTTACCTTAGCCGTCGCGGCCACCCACACCCTGCTGATACGCTGGCTGCATCCGCGCTCCTAAGTGCCGGACGTGGAGCCTTTGGAAGTTACAAAACTTCCCGGTCTCCACTCTGAATTTGTCGCCGAAGGGGAGAGCGGGGGACAGGAGCCGAGCAGGGAGCATTTTAAGCTCCCTGATGGCTCCGTTCAAATCACATTCAGGGAGTGACCGTCCGCTGATGACCGCTGGATTGCTGCTGACCGGACTTCGCGCCGGGATCATCGGTGTGTTTCGACGTTGAGGCGCACCCAGCCACAAAAAGCATTGTAGACAAAATCACCACAAGGAGTTTCAGACCTGCCGCTCTGGAAAAGGTTCGCATTTTCATTGAGCCTCCTTTTTCTTATTAGCTTAAAATTAAAGAAAGTTCCTCATTGCAGCACATTAGAGTACATGCTCAGGAGTCCTTATTCCCGAATATCCCGAACGAAAATATCACCTAAATCGAGCGGAGGGGGCCCATTGAAGCCTTCCTCGGCAGAAACCGGGAGAAGATTGACTCCAAAAATGGTGCGATGGGGACAGCTTGATCGCTGAAGCGTGATAATGCTGCTCGTTTCGGTT
>JAQVYA010000061.1 GCA_028708865.1 Desulfovibrio sp.
CCTCCGTGAACCAGACCTGATACGGCACGGCGTGTGATCGCCCGCCGTACGCGATGACCCCGGCCATCTGAAGCTGCTCCAGGTGGGCGCGGGGCAAGAAGCGCACTTCCGGCCCCTCGGGCACGGTCCCCTTCCAGGCGTCGCCTTGGAGGTAAAAATCCCGCAGCCGGGGCTCGTGTCCGCGCAGCAGGTCCTGGGGATCGTAAATCCGCAACGGTCCGTCCGGAGCCGTAGCATAAATCAGGGCCGCCCGGGCCCCGTCCGAAAAATGGGACAGCCCGTCCCGCAATCCGTCAAGGATGTGAAAAATGCAGATGTTTTCGAACGAACTGCGCCGCATGCCATCCCCCTCGCGCCCGAAGTGGACCCGGGTCCAGTACGTCCCGGTCCGGGTTGGAAACGGTTTGGACTCTGCGCCCCGGCCGGGGTTCCGCCCGCACCGGGCAAAGCCCACCTACTCCTGATTGTGGCTCATTCAGGCGCGTATGTCCACGCTGGAGCGCCCGGCGCACGCCCTCCCGGCCTGCGGCGCCCCTTCACCAGCCTTATCCTGGATCCTGCTTTGCCGGCGAACAACGCCATGACCCTTTTCCCGACATACAAAGCGACATCAGAACAGTTGAGCTTTTGAACTGCGGGGACCAACGCGGCCGCGCCGACCCCCGCAAAGAGGCGCTTAGGCCAGGTCCGTCCGAACGATCCAGCCAAGCATGCGCTCCACCAGTTCAAACTCATTCACGGCGCCGTGCACCGTGCGCAGGCGGCCGCAGTTGATCAGGCAAGCCAGCCCGTGCATGGCCGACCAGATGGTGAACACCAGGGTATCAGGATCGGCATGCTCCAGCCCGCCACGCTCCACAGCTTCCCGGACCGTATCGCGGAAAAAGGCAAACCCTTCCACGGGCTCTTCTCCGGCGTCCGGGTCTTCTTCCGGCCCCTGCCCGGCCAGGTTGTACATCAAGGCAAAGGCCTCGGGGTTCTCCAGGGCAAAGCGGACATACCCCCGGCCAAACTCCACCAGCCGGCGGCGATGGTCCGGAGAGGTCATTTCCTGACGCACGGCCTCCAGCATCTTCACAAATCCCTCATGCCGAAGGGCCTGCATGATCTCCCGCTTGTTGCGGAAGTGGCGGTAAATGGCAGCGGCGCTGCACCCCACCTTGCGCCCGATGGCGCGCATGGTCACATTGGAGTACCCCTTTTCCCGGAACAACGTCCGGGCCCCATCCATAATTTTGGTTCGCACAATCTTCCTCCTGAAAACGCGTCCCAAGGACGCATTCATTGCACATGGGTCTGCCCGAGGCAGACATGGGACCTTTTGTTTCCTGCCCCCGCTTCTCAGCACGAGCGCCAACCGGCTCGCACCGACTCCGCTTCCCGGCGGCTCAGTGTTCGCCCTGCGGACGCACTCGACAGGAAGGCGGGACAAGCCTCCTGACGGATCAATGGCCCGCGACATCGCGGACCGGAAAAATATGGATCATGTCTTGAGCACGTCCAGAATCTCGATGCGGGACGCTTGGTACGCGGGGTAAGAACCAGCGAACAGGCCCAGCAGGCCCGACCCCAGCAACGTGGCCCCAAAGATCAACGGATCAAGCACCAGAGGAAACGGCGTGAACGCGGCAAACGCCAGCACCAGCACCAAGCAGAGCGTCACGCCTCCGGCGCCGCCCACGGCCGAAAGCAACCCGGCCTCAAACATAAACTGGCGCACGATATCCGAGCGCTTGCCCCCCACGGCGCGCCGCACTCCAATCTCCACCCTTCGGGCCCGGACCATGAGAATCATGATGGAAAGAATGCCCATGCCGCCCACGGCAAAGGAGATTGTGGAAGAAATCACGCCCAGGGTTTGCATCAGGTCCAGGGCCTCGCGCTGCAACTTGATGGCATCCCGGGCCAGCAGCATGTCGAAGTCGTCGGGCTGGCCGGGCCGGATCCGGTGCCGCTGGCGCATGAGGGCCTCGATGCTCCGCCGCGCCCTGTCAAAATCCACCCCATCCACCATGCTCAGGTTTACCCCGCTGAGCCAGTCCACATTGGCGGCGCGGCGCATGTAGGTGGAAAGAGGCATGAAAACCTGTTCATCCTGGTTCTCGCCTGAAAGGTCCTGACCCTTGACCTCCATGACGCCCACCACCCGGAACGAAGCGCGATAGATCCGCACCTCACGGCCCAGGGCCTGGTTCGGACCGCCAAAGACCCGGTCCGCAATCTCCCGGCCCAGCACCACCACCTTGGCCCGGGCCTGTTCCTCGGCCTTGGTGAAGAACCGACCGAATTCCGGACGGAAGCTGCGCACCTGCTGATATTCGGGCCAAGTGGCCATGATCCGCGCATCCGTGACCCGGTCCGCTCCGCGCACGGGCATGACCGTGCTGATGTACGGTGCGCCCGCAGCCACGCCCGGAACATTCTCCATAATGGCCACGGCATCGGGCAATTTGAAATTCGTGTTGAAGTCCTTGACGCCTACGGAACCGCTGCGCCGGAAGCGCACCCGCCCGGAAACCACGGACATGAGATTCGGCCCCATGGCCTCGGCCTGCATTTCCGCATTGCGGACCATGATGTCGCTCACGGTCTGCACTCCGGTAAAGGCCAGCGCCCCGAGGAAGACCCCGAGCATGGCCAACACGGTCCGCAGTTTGCGCGCCAGGAGCGAGGAATAGGCGATATGCAGGTTGACTATTACGGACATGGCCGCGTCTCCAGGGTCTGTTCCAGTTCACGACGGGCCCGCTCCACCTCGCCCTGCACTCTGGCGGCCTGCTCCCGGGCCATGCGTTCCCGTTCCGATGCTCCGAACCGAGCCAGAAGCTTGACCAGATTGCCCTGACCGCTGGAAGCGGCCTCCACCCCACGCCGGGCCGCCGTGCCGCTGCGCTTGAGATGCTCCACATGCAAAAAACCCTGGCAGACCGCGTAACCGCCCTGGGCCGCGGCGCGCAGGTCTCTGTCCAGGTCATCAAACTGGGAAGGGGAATAGCGGATGTCAAATCCGCCCTGTTCCACTAGGGCGGCGGTCCGGAACAGGTGACAACAACCCGTGACGGAAACGCAGGTTCGCAGCGAGTCGAACCGACCAAGGGCCGGACCCTGATGCTGGATATCCGTAAGGGGGACCGCGGGCGGCTGCCCGCCCGTCCGGGCCGAAGGAGCCGGATTGACCCGACTGTCTTGGCCGCCGTCCTCTTTGCCACGCTTTGGCCCTGAGCCGCGCAGATGCAGATCAGCATTTTGCACCACCCAGGGGCGACCTGCATCCACCACGGTGCACCCCCAGACTCCGGCTCCAGGGAAGCGTTGCACGGCCGCGCCAAGGCGGCCCAACCAGTCCGCAGGCACCAGAGCATCATCATCCAGAAACAGGGTCCAGGGACGCGCCCGCACATCTTCCTGGGCCAGCAGCCAGTTGCGCGCGGCCGGAGCGCCCACGTTCACGTCCAGCCGCACCGTGGAAAAACGGTCCGCTCCCCAGCGCTCCTGCCAGCGCCGCAAAACTTCCGGCGTGCAGTCCGAGCTGCCGTTATCCAGGGCCACGACCCGGGCAGAGTGCAAATATTTTGGGGAGGTGGCCTCCAAGGCCGCGAAACAGTGCTCCAGGTCGTGCGCCTTGTTCCAGGAGTATAGCAGGATGGAACATTCCCCTGCCAGGGGCACGGCTTCCCGGTCCAGCCCCTGGAGCACGTCGCGGGCCCGCAGGGTCAGGTTCACGTTCCAGGGCCGCGCAGCCAGAGATTTTGCCCAGCATTGCAGGGCCTGCTCCCGTTCTCCGGCATGGTATAAACCGTGGCCCAGTTCCTCCAAACGACCGGGCAGCGGCAGCAGCTCGGCCAGGGCGCGCAGTTCGTTCACGGCATCCGCCGGGGCAATAGCGGCCAGGGCATGGGCACGGGCCAGGCGGGCGGGCAACAATGCCGGTCCCTGCCAGCCAAAACGCTCCAAGTGGTCCAGCACCGCGGGTAGGGACTCCGGGTCCCCCTCCACAAGCACCGTCTCCAGCCACGAACGCAGCAACTGCGGGTCAGCCCGACCTTCCCGCCCCTGGTTCCGCAAGAGTTCAAACAGCCCGGCAATGTCTCCACGCAAGGCCATGCGCTCCACGCGGGCTTGCGGCTTCCAGTAGGTCCCAAGCCACTCCAGGGCGCGGCGCAGATCCGGCCCCAGGCCATTGCCTCCCAGGGTCAGGAGCGGCACGGCCAGAGCTCCGTTCAGGGGGTCCTCCTCCCAAGCGGCGAGCAGCAGGTCAAAACCGAGCCGGGCCAGCAGGCTGGACCGCTCCACATCCCGGGCATGGCTACGGGCGGCATGCAACGATGCCTGGGCCAGGCCCGCCAAATGCGCTCGTCCGGCCCCGCCGGCCAGCAGTCCCTGCCGCAAATGCCACGGCAGATCGTTCCACTTGAATCGGTTCATGACGCTCCTGGCGGGCGGCGCGGCATCCCGGGTCCACCGCCATTGACATCCTTTAACGCCCGCGTCACAAGCGTATCAACCCGTTCAATAAAAGACCAGAGAGGAACGCATGCCTGGATGGTGGATTTTACACTTTTCAGCCCCCTATTTCGCCCTTCATGGCCCGGGGGACGCCCTTTTTCGCCCACTACAGGCACCACAACGCAGGTTGCGGTTCCTTGCCCGGGTGGTTTAGACATGCCCCCTTGCGGCCCCCACGTATGCGCGGTGGTGCTCCATTACGGGGACCCCGGCCTTACGGACCGGGTGCAGCGCCAATTGCTGGAGGGCCTACCTCCGGGTCGGCGTGCTGACATACGCGTGTTGGACAACGCTGCGCCCGAAGCAGCTCCCCGGGCCTGGCGCCGCCTGCCTGAAAATCTCTTCTGGGCCGGAGCCTTGCAATGGATGGTGCGTTACCTCCAAGAAAACGAACCAAATTTCACGCATCTTTGGTTTCTTAACAATGACATTTCCTTTGCCACCCCTGGTCCGCAACTTCTTCGCGCCGAAGCGCGGCTGGCCTGGCTGGAGTCCCGGCTCGGCACGGTGGGCGTATACTCGCCCTCGGTGCTGCGCAATCCGTACCACCCCCAAATGATTCAAGATTCACGGCTTCAAATCCGCGAGGTCTGCTATGTGGACGGCATTGCTCCACTTCTGAACTTGGCGGCGCTATCCGAACAAGGCGGGGTGGACCTGCGCGGCAACCCGTACGGCTACGGCGTGGACGTCTACACCAGCCTGCGCCAGCACCAGGCTGGAAACGCCGTGGTGGTGGACCATCAATTGGCCGTACGCCACACCTACCACAGCACGGGGCGCCGGGTTTCCGGATTCATGGAACGGGCGGCCCGCGCCGAGGCCGCCTATCTCTCGGCCCGGCTGGGCGAGGAGTACGCCTCCTTGCTGCGCCAGTTGCAAACCCGCTTCACGGATCATGCACGATTATGAATGCTCACGCACGCCTATCTCCAATGATTTTTTTCTGAACAACAAGCACTTCCACCACTTGATCAGCCTGCGCCAATAAGCTTGAATTCCCTTTTTTATTCAGCACGTTGTAGCTGCTTATCTTGATCCTGCAAAAAATCATCAACCCCGTTCAACCGGTTGAGACCGTATTGATCCACAAGCATACGAACTGCCCCTGTTTTCCCCTCTTCCAAATGAAAACGCCGCTGCCTTTGCCGGGCAACGGCGTCTTGTTTTTCGCAAGGTCCTTTCTGGCCCTGTTCTGTTGATCAGCTCATCGGCCGCAACCGCAACTTCAAATCCGGTGGTCCCTCTTTTTCTCGCCCCATGCCGATCCGCAAGCCAAATCCTGCACTTATTTTCCTTGGCCTTTTGAATTCTTATCACGCTCCGGTCTTGGCTCAACGTCGGCTACGGATCCAGCCCCTGACTCGGATTCGGACTCCGTCACGGACGTTGCCGCTGGCTCGGCCACGGGTTCGGCCGCCCCACTATGGGGCTTGCCGGAGGTGGCGGCCGTGGCCAGGGTGGCTGGAGCCGTGGATTCCTCAATGACCCGCATTTCCCGCCAGCGGCCCTGGTGAAAACGGATGGCGAACACCGTGGCCAGGGTCAGGGCATAGCTGAAGAAAATGGTCCAGGGCACAATGTAGTCAATGCGGAAAAACGCAATACTGACATACAGCGGCACGATCATGACGCCCAGAGACGAAGCCAGAATGGTCCACATGACGAACCGGGTGTCCCCGGCGCCCTTGAGCGCACCGGAATACACCAGCACCAGCGCGTCCAGCACGCTATACGCAGCCACAAAACGCAGCATGATCACGCCCATGTGCTCCACCGGAAGGAACTGCTCCGGGGTCATGTCCATGGGGCGGAAGAGGTGCAGGATGGGTTCGGGAGCAAAAACATAGAGCACCCCCAGACTGCCCATGTAGAGCATGCCCAGATGGGCCGCATGCCGTGTAGCGCGGGCTCCATGGTCGGGCTTGCCCGCACCGATGTACTGGCCCACCAAAATGCTCACGGCGATCTGAAGCCCCACGCAGGGCAGGAACGCCACAGAATCTAGGGACATGATGATATTGGTGGCGGCCAGTTCCGTTGTGCCCAGCCGGCCCACCACAAAAATGAAAAACGTTACCGCGAACATATCCAAAAAGAACTGGATGCCGCCGGGCAGGCCGTAACGCATCAACCGGCGCAGGAGCTCCATATCCGGCCGCCAGGCGCTGCGAATCCGGAACAGCCGCTCATTTTCCTGACGAAAGATCAAGAACGCGAACAATACGCAGGGCATGGCCCCACCCATGACCGTAGCCAGCCCGGCACCGGCAATGCCCATCTCCGGGAACGGCCCCACCCCGTAAATCAAAAAATAATCCAAAGGCACGTTGATGAGCATGCCCGCCATGTTCACCAGCATGACCGCCTTGGTCATGCCCCGGCCGGAATAAAAGCAGGACAGCACAGCCGAAAGCACGGCAAAACCAGCCCCCATGCTCAGGATGCGGAAGTAGGTTACTTCCAGCTCCACCACATGCGGAGCATGGCCTGAAAAGCCAAAAATGGTTTCAGCCAAAAGCCCCAGCGAGGCCAGAATGACCCAGGCCGGAAGACAAAACCAGATGCCCTGCCAAAGAGCCGCGCCCACGCGCTCATGCCGACCCGCGCCGGTGTACTGGGCAACGAATACGCTCACGTATTCGCCCACGCCCATGAAAAACGAAATGAACAGGAAACTGGCAATGCCCGCGGGAAGCGCGGCGGCAATGGTTTCCAGCGAATAATTGGACAAGAAGACCCGGTCCGTGAACTGCATGATCGTATTGGAGATCATGCTCATGACCAGGGGAATACCCACGGCCAGGACCTGGCGGTACCCGCCCGGCCCGGTCCAGGACCGCACCACACTCTGTTTCAACTTTGCGTTCATGATATCCACCGCCGTATCTGCGGCGCGTTGACATGGGTTGGCACCCATGTAGTATTCGATGTTATGAATCCAGGCGGCTCCGGACGCCCGCACGGCTGCCGGAGAACGACCGAAACCGCCCGCACCGGGACCAGCGGGAAGCCGGTACCGGAACATGGCGGTATATCCGTTTCAAGACCTACGGGCAACCGCAGGATACCAAAATCTTTACAAAGGAGGGTTTCTCATGCGCAAACGTGATCCTGGTTCCTGGAGTCCTTATCTGGCCGGGGCCCTTTCTGGCCTTTTGCTGGTGCTCTCGGTATGGATTGCCGGTAAATATTTCGGCGCTTCCACATCCTTTGTGCGCACCGCCGGACTCATCGAACAGACCGTGGCCCCGGATCATGTGGCCGGTCTTTCCTACTTCATGAAATACTTCCAAAAAAATCCAGGCATCGACTGGCAGTGGATGTTCGTGCTCGGCATCTTCCTGGGTTCGTTCTTCTCCGCCAACGCCTCAGGAAGCTTTCTCTGGACCCCTGTTCCGGACTCCTGGCGCGAGCGCTTCGGCCCGGGAGCAGGCAAACGCGGCGTCACTGCATTTCTCGGCGGAGCAGTGGCCCTGTTCGGCGCCCGCCTGGCAGGAGGCTGCCCCAGCGGGCACGGCCTTTCCGGCCTCGCCCAAATGGCGGCCAGCGGCTATCTGGCCCTGATCATGTTTTTTGTCGGCGGGTTGGTTGTTGCGCGTCTGCTCTACAAAGGAAGGTAACACATGCAGCTCATCCTCGGCCTGACCACAGGCATCATTTTCGGCGTTTTGCTGCAAAAAGCGCGGGTCATCCGTTACGACAAGCAGCTCGGCGCCCTGCGACTCAAGGATATGACCATCGTTAAATTCATGCTTTCCGCCATCCTCACGGCCATGATCGGCATCTACCTCCTGCGCGACCTGGGACTCGTAGAACTCAGCGTCAAAAGCCTTTCCCTAGGCGGGCAAATCGTGGGCGGACTGCTCTTCGGCATCGGCTGGGCACTGCTCGGCTACTGCCCGGGAACCTCCTGGGGAGCCGTGGGCGAAGGACGCTACGATGCGCTCTGGGGCATTGCAGGCGGTTGGCTCGGCGCAGCCCTGTATGCGGAAAGCTACCCTTTCATGCAGTCCACGGTGCTCGCCTGGGGCGATTACGGAAAAATCACCCTGCCCCAACTCTTCGGCCTACATCATTGGGTCATGGCCGCCCTCGTCGCCGTCGCCTTTCTCGCCCTGTTCCGTTTCTTGGAGAAAAAAGGATTATAGCCTGAAAAACAAAGAGCGGGGGAAAACCTTTCTGAAGAAAGGTTCTTCCCCCGGACCCCCTTTCCAAAGACTTTTATCGCTCGCGGCTGTCGCCGCTCGGGATTATCACCATGTCTCCGGGCGCGCATGAGCGCGGCCGATAAAATCGCTCGCGGCCTACGCCGCTCGGGATTATCGCCATGTTTCCGGGCGCGCGGAAGCGCGGCCGGTAAATGGGATTCCAAAGGGCCGCGGGCCCTTTGGCCGCCGGAGGCATTTCCTACTCTTTGCTTTCCTGACTTTTATATTGCTTACAATGGATTTTTGCAGGCCACGGGCATGCGCCAGCCCGAACCAAAAGAGCATGCCTGGAGCTTGATTCCCGGAACAGCCTGCCGCCGCTTGAATTCCGCGGCGCGCACGAGCCCGAGCACCTGGTCCACCACATCCTTTTCATAGCCTTGCTCCACGATCTCCCAGCCTGCGAGTCGCTCTTCCATGTACAGATGCAGGATGGCGTCCAGAGTGGCGTATTCCGGCAGGGTATCCTGGTCGGTCTGGCCGGGCCGAAGTTCTGCGGAGGGGACTTTTTCAAGAATGGCCTGGGGGATGGGTTCGCTGAATTCCTGGTTCATCCAGTGGGCCAACCGGTAGACGCAGGTTTTGGGCAGGTCGGAAATGGGTGCAAATCCTCCGGCCATGTCTCCATAAATGGTGCAATAGCCCACGGCCAATTCGCTTTTGTTGCCTGTGGCCAGAAGCATTGCCCCAGTTTTATTGGAAATAGCCATGAGCAGATTTCCACGCAGTCGGGCCTGGATATTTTCTTCGGTGACATCGGGCTCGTAGCCTGTGAAGGGGTCCTCAAGCACGTTTTCCATGCCTTGCATGAGGTCGCCGATGGGCAGGGTGTAGGTCCGGATGCCCAGACGCTTGGCCAATTCCTGGGAATCGTCCACGCTTCCGGGGCTGGAGTGCGGCGCGGGCATGAGCACGCCTGTGACGTTGCCCCGTCCCAGAGCGTGCACCGCAAGCACGGCGGTGAGAGCCGAGTCGATGCCGCCGGACAGGCCCACCACGGCCCGGCTGAATCCGCTTTTGATCAGGTAATCGCGCAAACCCGCCACCAGGGCGCGGTAGGTCTCGGATTCAGGGTTGAAGTCATCTTGGTCCAGTCGGCCGGTGCGCTCGGCCAAGTCCACCACCAGGATTTCCTCTTCAAAGCCATTGGCCCGGGCAAAGACTTCGCCGTCGCTGCCCACGGCCATGCTCCGGCCGTCAAAGACCAGGTCATCGTTTCCGCCGGTCTGGTTCACGTAGACCAGGGAGAACTTATGCTTGGCGGCCACGGCTCCGAGCATGGCCTCGCGCATCTGCTGCTTGCCCACGCTGAAGGGCGAGGCCGCCATATTGATGACGATGTCCAGATGTTCTCCGGCAATGCGTTCCACCGGGTCGTTGTTATAGGTCCGGATGGCGTGAAAATCTTTGTCGTTCCAGGCGTCCTCGCAGATGGTCACCCCGATGCGGCGATCCATGAACCGGAAGGTGTTGCGGGGGTTGGCTCCGCCGCAACAAATTTCCGCGCTCTCAAAGTAACGCGCCTCGTCGAACACATCATAGGTGGGCAGCAGGGTTTTCCGGAACGTGCGCACGATCTCCCCTTCCATGAGCAGGTAGGCGGAGTTGAACACGGGCTTGCCCACGCCTGAGAGGTTGGCCTCGGGCGCTCCCACCAGAACGGGAACGGAATTTTCCAGCTCCCGGGCCAGGCTCAGCATGGCGTCCTGGGAGCGACGGACCACCTCGGGATAGAGAAGCAGGTCCCTGGGCGGATACCCGAGCAAAGCCATTTCCGGCGTGACGCAAAGGTGCGCGCCTGCGGCCTGGGCCGCTTCCACGCTGCGGAGGATGCGCTCCGCGTTTCCTTCCAGATCCCCGACCACGGGGTTGATCTGCAACAAACCGATCTTCATTTCTCTACTCGTCCCCTTGCGGGGTTTTTTTCTGCACGATCTCGCGAATAACGTAGGTCTTGCGGTTCAGCACCGTGTCCAGGGTGTCGCTCAGAGCCTCGAGCACAAACCCCGTGGACATGGCGCCCATGGAGGCGATGTACATGAGCACGGCACCCAGAAACGGGGGCCGGGTGCCCATGTGCACGCCATGAAATATTTTTTCATACAGCAGCCAGGTCATGATCAGCGAGGCCAGCAGGAACAGCAACAGGGCCACGCGACCAAAGAGATACAGTGGACGCTGCTTGTAGGCGTTTTGAAACCAGAGCATGACGATGTCGAAAAGCACGTCCACGCTGCGGCCGATGCCGTAGTGGCTCTTGCCTGCAAAGCGCGGCGGGGCCGAGGTCGCCACTTCGGTGACGGAACCGCCCATGCGGTAAATCAATGCGGGAATGAGCCGGTGATGCCCTTCCCGCAATTGCAGGCTGCGCGCCAGTTCTCCCTTGAGCACGGAAAGACCGCCCATGTCCTGCACGTCGCATCCGCTGCTGCGGCGCAGCATCCAGTTGGCAATGCGACTGGGCAATCGTCGCAAAATCAGGTTTTCGCAACGGTCGGTGCGGCGGCCGGAAACCAAATCCCAGCCTTCACGGATTTTCTCGATGAGCAGGGGCACTTCTTCGGGCTTGTGTTGCAGATCGCCGTCCATGATGACCACATACTGCCCCAGGCTCTGCTGGATGCCCGCGTAAATGGCCGTGCACTGCCCCCGGTTGCGCGCCAGGAACACGCCCTTGAGGTGCGGATCGTCCTGAGCCAGTTCCCGGATGATGTCGCCCGTGGAATCCGTGGATCCGTCGTTCACCAGGATGATCTCATGACTGGCCCCCATGCCCGTGAGCGCCGCGCTGATGCGGGAATGGAACTCCCGGACGCAAAGCTCTTCATTATGCATGGGCGTGACGATGCTGACTTCGATACTGCTGTTCATGAATGGTCCGTGCGTGTTTGCTGTCGGTTTTGATGGAGGGCCCGCTGCCGGGCAAAAGGCTGCGGGCGCGGCCCAAACGCGGCTCAGGCGGACGGGCCGAACACTTCTGCGGGCCGAATCTGGCCGTAATGCACCCGTTGGACGCCCAGCTCCCGAAAAACGCGCTTCCACTCAGGGTCGGCCAGCCGGTCGTACTCGATGCGCCACTGCCCGCCCACGCGCAGCGAACCAAAGTCGCTCGGCAGGGGCGGATCACCGTCGCGGGGTGCGCCGGGGTGGCAAACGATCTCCACCACCCGGTCACTGCTGCCCGCCATATACGCTTTGAACGCGTCGGGCAACAACCGCTCCCCCTGGTCCGCGATGCCCCAGACATGGTCGGGCCAAAAAACGTGAGCCGGCTTTTTTTGCAACAAAGCACAAACATTAAGAAATTTAGTACGTAAGCCGCCCTTGTCCATGCGCAGCAGGCCCCCGCACTCCCGGGGCCGACGCACCCACTGGATGCCGAAGCGTGCCGCCAGTTTCCCGGCCACGGCCATCATCCCGGGCCAGGCGTGGATATGTTTTTCGCTGTCCAGGTGCGTGGGTCGTACGCCCAGGTCCTGGATTCGTTCGATCTGGGCAGCCCATTCCCCCTCCACCTGGCGCAGGTCCACGCGTCCGGCCAGGTAGCGGCTAAAGAGCTTGCCGTAATCGCCGAGAAAAAGCCCCTGCCCCGTCACCAGGGTGGAGATTCGTTCAGGCGGCAACACAGGACGGCCGCGCAGCACGTTGAGGTGCACGCCCAGGCCCACACCGCCCACCCCGGCCGCGGCTTCCAGGTCCGGACCGTTGGCCATGAGGGTGGACGAAGTGACCATGCCCATTTCCGACAGCGCGACCACGGCCCGGCGCACCGCCGGATGCAGTCCGAGGTCGTCCACGTTGATGATGACGAACATGCGGCGCACTCTAGTCTTTCCCTGTCACGGCGTAAAGCTCGGTGTGGGTGATCGCTGTTCAGAGCGCATTGACAACTTCCCGATATGGCGGATATGAATATTTCCATCTATAGGAATCTCCAGCAAGCGAGGTCACGCATGTCGTCCAGCTATGAGGAGTCTCCCTGCGTCCTGGCCGGAACGTTGTCCCGGCTGCACACCCAGGCCCTCCAGGCCCGCCTGGGACCGCATCGCGCCACGGCAGCGCAATACCCTGTGCTGGAGCAGCTTTGGATCCTGGACGGCCAGACGCAAAGCGCGCTCTGCCGCCGTCTGAACGTGGAACAGCCCACCTTGGCCAATACCCTGGCCCGCATGGTGCGTGACCAATTGGTGCGAAAAATCAAGGACAACAATGACCGCCGCCAGGTCATCATTAAGCTGACCAAACGGGGCCGCGAGTTGCAGCACGTGCTTTCCGGCAGTGTGGCCGAGGTCAACGAGGCGGCTCTGTCCGGCCTCAGCCCTGAAGAAGTGCAGCTCCATGCCGAGCTTTCCCGGCGCATGATCCACAACCTGCGCCTGGATCTGGACCAACCGCCCATCATGTTGGACGATTCCCTGGAACTCGCTCCTACGGACCACACCTCCATCCCCGAGGTTGAGCCAGGCCCGGCCCACCCCCATGCCCAGGCTCCGGAAACGGCTTTGCCGCCTGCCGGGTCGGCGGCTTCTCCTCCTGCGGAACCGGCACCTCCGGCCCAGCCCTCGAATCCGGCGGCAACGCTCCAGGAAGAAACCACAGAATTGCCCGAAACTCCGGATGATTTTAGGACCACTGACCCGGCCATGGCGCCAGATCCGGCTTTGGATCAGTTCACAGATCAGGCCGAAAATCAGACTGAGAACCAGACCGAAGCTTCAGCTCAGGGTCAGGACCAGGGTCAGGACCAGGCGCAGGGTCCGACGGAAGAAGTCGTGGCTCACGCCACGCCGAAACAGGCCACTGCTCCAGCTTCGGACGGCGAGCACGCCCCTGCTTCCCCAAACGAAAACGAGTCCGTTGGGGAGCCCCGTCAGGAAGCGGAGGAAGAGGTTCTGGTCCTCGGGGAAGAATTCGCCCTAAAGGGCTGATTTCCTAATTTTTCAGCGATCAATACCAACTACCGGGACCGGGCTTTGCCCTTGCATTCGTTTCAGGGAGAGGCTACGTCACGGACGATTTTGGCTGCCTCGGGCGGCCGTACCTCTCCAATCCCAGGCTTCGGGAGACGAACCACCCATGCGAACCTTGCGACAATCCTTTGAGCAACGGCCCGGTCTCTGGGCTGCCGTGTTGATCCTGACCACCTTTGCCGTCCGCCTGCTCTACGTGGGCACCGGGCAGATCACTCTGGTGCAGGACGAGGCCCAATACTGGGACTGGACCCGTCACCTGCAACTGACCTACTACAGCAAGGGTCCGCTCATTGCCTGGATCATCCACATCTGGACCAGCGTGTTCGGCGATACCGAGCTGGGCGTTCGGTTTGGGTCCATCTTTGGTTCACTGCTCACGCAAGTGGTGCTTTATCTCGGCGTGGCCAAGCTCTGGAACAAACCTCGGGTCGCCCTCTGGACCTTGTTTATTTTCAACACCACGGCCATCTTCAGCGGGCTGAGCATTCTGATGACCACGGACAACCCGTTCATGCTCACCTGGGCATGCAGCCTGTTTTTGCTGTATCTGGGCTCCCGGCCCCAGTCCGATGGCCAGGCCCCGCTGCTGCCGTTCGTTCTGCTCAGTCTGACTTTCGGCGTGGGCGTGCTGGCCAAGTACACCATGCTGGGATTCATCGGGCTGGCGGGCATGTACTGGCTGGCTCTGTTGTATCAGCGCTCCTGCCCCAGGGGATTTTTCCTCCGCCTGGCCGGCGCTCTGGCCTTTGGCTTGTTCCTTGGGTTTCTGCCCACGCTGATCTGGAACATGCAGAATAATTTTGTGGGATATAAACACGTATTCTACCTGATCGGCGCGGCCGGAAAACAAGCGCAGGATTTCTTTCAGCTCAAACGGGTGCCTGAACACCTTCTCGCCCAGATCGGCCTAGCCCTGCCCTGGTGGCTGGCGTTCATGTTCGTTGGCTCCTGGCAAGCCCTGCGCACGGCTGCTAGGCGCCGCCCGCCCCGGGATCAGCGGGAAATTGCGGAACGCAACCAAGCCGCCCTGCTCTTCATCTTTTTTGTCCCGGTCTGGCTGTTTTTCTTTCTTTGGAGCTTTCACGCCAAGATCATGCCCAACTGGACCACGGTGAGCTACGTGGCGGGCTGCATCCTGGCGGCATTTGCCGTGGACCGACTCTTTACCTCGGGCGCGGGCCGTTGGTTCCGTTTGCGCCGGGTCTGGCCGGGTCTGGCCCTGTTCGTCTTCCTGCTCATGCACACGGCCCAGCTCCTCCCTCTGCCCTTTGCCATGGACCCCACCCGCCGGGTCAAAGGCTGGCGCGAACTGGGCCAGGTCATTGAACAACACCGTTTGGAAAGCTTTGCCAACCCGGACCAGGTCTTCATCATGAGCAACCTGTACGACATGACCGCGGCCCTGGCCTTCTACGTTCCCGGCCAGCCCCGGACCTATTGCGGCTGGGTGGACTCCCGACGCATGAATCAATACGACCTCTGGCCCGGACCGGATCAGGGCAAAGTGGGCTGGGACGCCATTTACGTGAACAAACGCTTTGAAGACGGCGTTTCCAACGACACCAAAAAAATGTTCGAACAAGTCAGCGACCCCATCTACATCCAGACTACGTATAATGGGCAACCGGCCCGGACTTTCACCATCTTCCTTTGCAAGGGATACAACGGCTACTGGCCCAAACGGCACAACAATAAATTTTAATTCTGAGCGTTTTTTCCTTGTTCGGCCCCGCAACATTGCGGGGTCTTTTTTATTTTATCGGTCTAGACTTTTTTACGACAACATATGACAGCTTTGACATTTTATGACGAACTATGACAAATGGAGTACAACCATTGCCAGTATGAGGCGGAAGGGACATGAGCGACACGCCGAAACACCCGAAACTGCTGACGGTGCGCGAGGTGGCGGACACGCTGCGGGTGCACCAACGCACGGCGTATCGTTTGATCACCCGGGGCGACATCCCGGCTATCAAAATCGGCACACAGTGGCGGGTTTTGGAGCAGGCGCTCCTGGAGTTCATTGCCTCAGGCTGGAAAGAGGCGGCGGCGGAACGGTCCAAACCGCGGAGCGGACCACGCCAACTGCCCCTGCCTCTGGACGATCCTTCCGAGCCAGACCGGGAAGGGAACGGATCGTGACCCAATACCAGGAGGAGTCAGACATGGCGGACAAGGAGCACGGCGACATTCGACGCTTTGTGGAGTCAGTGGACCTGCCCAACGACCACGGGGCAATGATCCGGGTCAGCGGGGAAATCCTGGCTGAAGACATGCATTTCAATGACAGCAACGGCAGGCTGACCGTAGAAAAAATTTACGACGCCGGCGAAGGCAGAGTCGCCTATGCCGCGGTTTCCGCCATGGATGACGGGCGCGACCGCCGCGCGTATCTCATCGAACGGCGGGAACAACGCTGCCTGGCCGGCAACGGCTCCATCACTCTGGACCTGGACTGCAACGACCTGATCCACCTGCTCTCACTCGCCCTGACCCAAGAACGCACCGCCGCTGAGGCCGACGCCGCGGTGGAACACATTCAGCGCCGACTGGCCGCCAACGCCTAGCTCCGCTTTTTGCTCCGCCTCCCCAGGGACCCGTTCCGGGTCCCTGGGACGGATTTCCGCTCACGGCAAAGTTTGCCCTCGGCTTCCTTACATTCTGCTGCGAGATGCCCTCTAGGAGGGCTGAAATCCAAAGCAGCTCTTTAAAAAAAGAATTACCGATACCCTTCCGACAATCTCCCGGTAAACACCTTAGGGCCTGATTCTGTCCCCATTTCCGCAACGCGAAAACCAGCTCCATGCGTGCCTACGCCCTTTGGGCGTCCCGCAGAGATCCGGCGGATTATTTTTTGGGCATGCCGTTGAGCGTGCCGGTTCCGCAATGGCCCAACTGCATGCCGGTGCTTTCCTGCACAGCGTGCCAAAAGTCGGACTGCACGTTCACGGTCTTGCGTTTACGCGTGACCAAGTGCAACGGCAGGTGCACGTAGCGCGACTGAAGCTGGGACACCACCATGGCGGTTTTCCCGGCCATGGCCGCGTGCACGGCGTGTTGCCCCAAAAATCCGCAATAGACGCGGTCATTGGCATTGGCCGGTACGGACCGGATGATGTAGCTCGGATCGATGAATTTCAGAGACACGTTTTTACCCAGCTGCGCAAAATGCGCCTTGATCTGCTCCTTGAGCAGGCCGCAAATGTCACACAGCACAGGATTGCCGGAAGCGTCGGTCTGGTTGGAAGAGCGGCAAAATTCCTGGCCCGCCCCTTCCGCGCAAACAATGACCGCGTGCCGCCGGTCTTCCAGGCGCTGTTCCAGATTGGCCAGCAGCCCTTCGGGCCCCTCCAGGTCAAAGGGGCATTCCGGAATGAGCACGTAGTTCACTTCCTTCAGCGCCAGGGCAGCCTGTCCGGCAATGAACCCGGATTCGCGGCCCATGACCTTGACCAGTCCCACTCCAAGGTCCACGCCCGTGGCCTCCACGTGCGCGCACTGGATGGCTTCGGTGGCTTTTTCCACGGCCGTATCAAACCCAAACGAACGCGTTACGAAACTGATGTCGTTGTCAATGGTCTTGGGAACCCCGATGACCGCGATCTTAATGCGCCGCTTTTCCACCTCGCGCACGATGCTCTGGGCCGCTCGCATGGTGCCGTCCCCGCCAATGATGAACAGGCAGTTCACGTTCATGCGCTCCAGGGTGTCTACGATGGCGGCCGGGTCCTGCGGCCCGCGCGAGGAGCCCAGCACCGTTCCGCCGAACTGGTGGATATTGGAGACGCTTTCCGGGGTCAGGGTCACGAGCTCATGCCCATAGGAAGGGATGAACCCTTGAAGTCCAAAGGGAATGCCCACCACGGAATGGACGTTGTAATTATGATGCGCCTCGAGCACGATGGCGCGGATCACGTCATTGATGCCCGGGCACAGCCCGCCGCAGGTCACCACGGCGCAGCGGGTCTTGGAGGGGTCGAAATACAGCAGTTCCCGGGGGCCGGCCTTTTCCATGGCAACGCTTGTGCCTGGTTCCAGGCCCGGTACTTCCTCGTCCAGGTCCTCGTCCGTGAGGTTGATCCAATACTCCTCACACGCTCCCACATAGCGGCAGTACCCTACCCGGCTGCGCACCTTGGCTTGGCCCAGGGTGGGGATGGAAGTATCCAAAATCGGAGAAGCTTTTTCTTCCGTGCTCATGCCTGATCAACTCCTTTGCATTGCAGCGGCGTTGCCCGCAAAAACACCCTTA